>NZ_FNSZ01000001.1:4336666-4705000 GCF_900105245.1 Streptomyces sp. 1222.5
CGATCGCGGCGACGATGAAGCCCACGATGAGCGGCGCGAGGTTGGCCTTGACGGCCTGGTTACGGATGTCGAGGACGGCGGCGATCCCCATCAGCAGGAAGGCCGTACCGGCGATCTGGTCGATCAGGGGCCCCCAGACGCCGCCGTGGAAGTACGGGGCCGGGAAGGTCGCGAAGATGGAGAACGTAGCGTTCGTGTGCCCGTTCACCTTCGGTCCCTGGACGGTGGCGTCGAAGGCGTCGATCGCGTTGTGGTAGACGAGGTAGACCAGTGCCGCGCCGGTGAACGCGCCGATGACCTGCGAGAGGATGAACGGCAGGACCTTGGCCCAGGAAAAGCCGCGGCGCACGGCCATGGCGAGGGTCACCGCCGGATTGAGATGGGCGCCGCTGACGCCGCCGGCGACGTACACGCCGAGCATGACGGCCATGGCCCAGCCCCAGGTGATCAGCAGCCAGTCACCGGCCGCCAGGAAGATCGTGGTCGTGGTCGCGGCACGGCCGGAGCCGGGCAGCGCGGCGACCGCCATGGCGACCACGCCACAGCCGAAGGAGATGAGGACGAAGGTCCCGAGGAACTCCGCCAGGCACTCGCCCAGCAGCCCTCCCCGGCTTCTGAGCCGGGACGGCTTGATGAGCGAAGGGATTTCGACAGCCATTGAGGCCCCCTTGAAGAGAGCAATGCGGCCAATATGGACCATATTGGCCCACAAACTCACTCCACGCAGGATGACAGGGCTGCGTCAGCTGTCGAGGTCGTCCGCGTAGTGCCGGAACCCGTGCCGGTCCTGGTGCATGCCCCACAGGGTCTCCGCGAGCACCACGGGGTCCTTGCGGGTGTGTCCGGCCACGATCGCGCCGGGGATCACCAGCTGGGCGACGTGGATGCCCTCGCCCGCCAGCCGGTCGTGGAGCAGATGCCCGTAGGCGCTCTCCGCGGCGAAGGCGATCGAGGTGCCGGCCCGCTCGGGGTGCGGCACGGCGGCGCTGCCCCCGTTGACGAACAGGATGGTCCCGCGCCCGAGCCGGCGCATTCCGGGCAGCACCTGCTGCACGGCGGCGACGGGTCCGTACACGGAGAACTCGATCGGCCCCACGAGGTCCCGGTGTCCCGTGTCCAGCACGGGCCGCATGAAGTCGCGGTGCGGGACGGGGCTGTACTGCAGCACCTCGACGGTGCCGAGCGCGCGGTCGGCGGCGTCCAGGGCCGCGACCAGTTCCTCCGGCCTGCGCACGTCGGCCGGGAACCCGTGCGCGGTGACGCCCTCGTCCGCGAGGCCGCCGACGAGCTCGTCCAGCCGCCGCCGGTCACGGGCGACGAGGGCGACGTCGTACCCCTCCCGCCCGAACCGGCGTGCGACGGCGGCCCCCAGTCCGGGCCCGGCCCCGACGATCGCGATGCTGCTCATGTCCAGCATCCGTACCGCGCCGGACCCGGTCGCACACCCGATCGGGCCGGCGCCGCGGCAGCTAGGCCGGGGCCCGGGTGCCGACGGCCGCGGCGGACGGGACCGCCCGGGCGGCTCGGATGCGGGCCTCCTGGGAGCGGCTGACGGCGAGGACCGCGAACACGCCGGCGACGGCGGCGCCGATCACGGCCACGTCACTCGCGAGCAGCGGCCAGACCTCGGTGTAGGCGCGGGCGATGAGCTCGTCGGTGGTGTCGCGGGCCACGATGCCGACGCCGCTGACCATGCCGATCAGCCACAGCCCCCACCACACCTCGACGGAGACGGGCACCTTCCGGCCGGGCTCGCCGGCCCGGAACGCGTCGACGACGATGCCCCGCGGGAACCAGAAGCTGACGAGCGGGAAGAACCATCCGAGGACCACCCAGATCCCGAGGTAGCGGGGCGGCTGCCCCGACAGGGCGCGCGCGTTGTCCCGCAGCAGCCACAGCCAGGACACGAAGAGCAGCCCGCAGACGACGACGGCACCACCGGCGAGCGAGCTGACGGCGTGGTACGAGTTCTCCAGCGCGTTGAGCGGCCGGTGCACGCCCTCGCCCTGGTCCGGCGGTCCGGAGGCCGGCTCCCCGGCCAGGGAGAGCCGGAACTCCCACACGGCCCGCATCGCCCAGGCGGCCCCGGCGAGCAGCAGTCCCCCGACCGCCAGCCGCGCCGACGGCCGGACCGGCCGGAAGGCGGGGAGCTGAGCAGCCTGCTTGTTCACATGTTCGGTCACCGGGTCATCCTCGCCCACCCGCGGCCGGGGCCACCAGGGTGAACCTCACCACCGCCCGCCTCAGCGCAGGGCGGTCCGGCCCATGTCGACGGCACGCAGGGCGCGCTCCACCGTCTCGTCGTTCTCGCCGACGGGGGCCACGTAGTCCAGGACGTCCCGCGCGGCGTCCGTCCCGAGCGTCCGGTCGATCACCCAGGCGGCGAGGTGCTGCGACGCCAGGCAGCCGCCCGCGGTGGCGATGTTCCCCTCCGAGTGGAACGGCGCGTCCAGCACGGTGACGCCCCGGGCCTCGACGAAGGGCCGGCTCGTCCGGTCCGTGCAGGCGGGCATGCCGTTCAGCAGCCCCAGCCGGGCGAGGACGAGCGCGCCGGAGCACTGGGCGCCGATCAGCTGGCGCGACGGGTCGAGCGGCAGCCGGGAGATCAGCCGGTCGTCGGCGACGACGTCCCGGGTCCGCACCCCGCTGCCGATCAGCACCACGTCGGCCTCGGTGACGAACTCCAGCGGGCGCTGCCCGGTCACCTCGACGCCGTTCATGGAGGTGACCACCGGCGTCGGTGTGGTGACGAAGGTCTCCAGGCCGTCCCTGCGGCACCGGTTGATCAGCGCCGAGGCGATGAAGCTGTCGAGCTCTTTGGACCCGTCAGGCGCGGCCCGGGTCAGGCCATCCAGAAGAAGACCGCCGTCATGCGCTTCTCCTCCAGCGTCCGGCCGAAGTAGCCGGTCGCGCTGTGCACGAGGTTGGCGTTGTAGAGGAGCAGGCGGTTGTACCGGTGCGGGACGCGGACGTCCTCCTCGAAGGCGTCCGGGGTGACGAAGCGGGTGCCGAGCGCCTCGACGAGGTTGGTGTGGGGGGCTTGGACGACGTTGCCGCCGAGCCGTCCGCCGGGCAGATGCTGGCGGTAGAAGCTGGTGCCGCAGTCCTTGGGCACGTCCGGGTTGAGATAGAGCACGGCCGCGTACCGGCACAGCGCCCGCGAGTCGGTGTGCGGGCGGGGCTCGCTCTCGCCCTCGCCGACCACCTGCACGCAGTTGTGGTTGAGGGTCCCGCCGCCGGGCGCCCGCTGCACCCACAGCTCTTCGGCGCCGGTGGCCGACTTCACCAGCCTTTCCACCCGGGCGAGTTCGCCCGGCTCCAGGCCCGGCATGGCTCGCAGGCCCGGCCAGGTCTCGGAGGTGTACGGGTGGCCCTTCACCCAGTCGTCCTTGGCCAGGCACCGCTCCCGTACGGCGTCGACGCCGGGCAGGACGTCGTCCAGCACCCAGTAGTCGCGTCCCTTGGTGGGCTTGCGGTAGGGCAGCACGGGCAGCGCTGCCGGCATCCGGGGAGGTGGCTGCGGGGGCATGCGGCGAATCTAGGCCCGGGTCCGGCCCGGCTCTCCCGGGCAGAGGTCAACATTTCCTCAACCGTCTGCCATCTACACCAACAACTGGCAAGCCCGTTCCGCCGCGGCGGACTTCAGCAGTTTTTACCTGCGCAACAGAGAAGAATCGCGTCGGCGTCCGTACTGCTGTGTGTCCCACCCGCCCACGCCGCTGCCGTGGGCCGGATCCACGACCGGGCAGGAGGCACGGTGCGCTTTTCGCGGAATGCGACGGGAACTCTCTTCGTGGGCGGTGCGATGGCCCTCACCCTCGCGGCACTCGCCTACCCGAGCATGCTCGGTCTGAGCACGACGGCCACCGCCCAGGACCGCATCATCGCCAACACCCAGTGGGGACCGCTCACCGAGCAGGACCGGGACTTCGTGGTGAAGGTGCGGGCGGCCGGGCTGTGGGAGTACCCGCTCGGGCAGATCGGCCTGCAGAAGGGCGCCTCCAAGGGGGTCAAGACGGCCAGCGAGCACCTGGTCGACGGGCACGCGGCACTCGACGCCTCCTGCCGCAAGATCGCGCCCATGCTGAACATCACGCTGCCCAATGTGGCGAGTCCGCAGCAGGAGGGCTTCGTCACCCAGCTGAAGGGCGAGACGGGCAAGCAGTTCGACACCGACTTCGCCAACATCCTGCGCATGACGCACGGTTCGATCTTCAACGCCATCGCGAAGATCCGCTCCACGACCAAGAACTCGCTGGTCCGTGCGCTCGCCGACCAGGCGAACGACACGGTGCTGGACCACATGACGGTGATGGAGAAGACCGGTCTGGTCGACTTCGACCAGACCCTCTTCAACCAGACCACCCCGCCGAAGCTGCCCTCCTCCGACCTCACTCCGCCGGCGCCGCCCGCGGGCCAGCCGGAGATCGTGCTCACGCCGCCGCCGACCGCCACGTCCACCCCGCTGGACCTGAGCGGCGCCATCGGCGGCGGCGCGAACCCCGGCACCACCCCGGCACCCAACCCCAGCCCGACCGTGGGCTAGGGCCCCTAGGCGAGCCAGACCGTGGCGTCCGGCGGCAGGATCCCGCCTCCGGGCAGCTGCGTGCTGCTCAGCAGGACCTCGCCCGCCGGCAGCGGCACCGGGGCGGGGGTCGTATTGGTGACACAGCGCCAGGCCTCGGTGCGGGTGAAGTCCAGGACCCCGTCGGGGGCGTCGGCCGTCCAGGTCAGCGTCTCCCCCTCCAGCAGCTTGCGGCGCATGCGCAGGGCGGTGCGGTACAGCTCCAGGGTGGAGCCCTCCGTGCCGTCCTGCGCGTCGACGGCGTACGACGCGAAGGACGGCGGCTGCGGCAGCCAGGCGCCGCCGGTCCCGAAGCCGTACGACGGTCCGTCCGTCGTCCACGGCAGCGGCACCCGGCAGCCGTCGCGGCCCTTGCGGACATGGCCGGTCTGCTCCCAGATCGGGTCCCGCAGGACCTCGGTGGGCAGGTCGGCCACCTCGGGCAGGCCCAGCTCCTCACCCTGGTAGAGGTACGACGATCCGGGCAGCGCCAGCATCAGCAGCGTCGCGGCCCGGGCCCGGCGCAGACCGGACTCCGTGTCGATCGCGGGCGCGTTGCCGCCCGACAGCAGCCAGGCTCCCGGGTCGGTGCCGGGCGGCAGCATCAGCCGGGAGGCGTGGCGGACGACGTCGTGGTTGGAGAGCACCCAGGTCGCGGAGGCGCCGACGGCACGGGCCGCGGCCAGCGACTCCGTGATGACCTGCCGCAACTCCCCGGCGTCCCAGCCGGTCTCCAGGTACTCGAAGTTGAAGGCCTGGTCGAGTTCGCCGGGGCGGGCGTACAGGGCGCGGCGGCCGCCCGGTACCCAGGCCTCGGCGACGGCGGTGCGCGGCGGGCTGTACGCGTCGAGGACCGTGCGCCAGTCGCGGTAGATCTCGTGCACCTCGTCGCGGTCCCAGTACGGGTGGCTGCCCGGAGCGACGCGCAGCAGGGCCTCCTCGCCGGTGGCGCCGATGCCGCCGATGTCCCGCAGCGGTTCGGCGAGGTCCTTGGCCAGGCCGTGGGCGACGTCGACGCGGAAGCCGTCGACGCCCCGCTCGGACCAGAAGCGCAGGGTGGCCCGGAAGTCGGCGCGGACCTCCTCGTTGCCCCAGTCGAGGTCGGGCTGCTCGGGGGCGAAGAGGTGCAGGTACCACTCGCCGTCCGGGGTGCGCCGCCAGGCGCTGCCCCCGAAGACGGACTGCCAGTCGGTGGGCGGGAGCTCGCCGTGCGGGCCGCGGCCGGGACGGAAGACGTAGCGGGCCCGGGCCGGGGAGCCGGGGGCGGACCGCAGGGCCTCCTGGAACCAGGGGTGCAGATGGGAGGTGTGGTTGGGGACGAGGTCGACGACGACCTTCAGGCCGAGCCGGTGGGCCTCGCCGACCAGCGCGTCGAAGTCGTCCAGGGTGCCTAGGCGCGGGTCGACGTCCCGGTGGTCGGCGACGTCGTAGCCGCCGTCGGCCAGTTCGGAGGGGTAGAAGGGGCTCAGCCACAGCGCGTCGACGCCGAGCGTGGCGAGGTGGTTCAGGCGCCGGGCGACACCCCGGAGGTCGCCGAGGCCGTCGCCGTCGGCGTCGGCGAAGCTGCGCGGATAGACCTGGTAGACGACGGCCTGGCGCCACCAGTCGGGGTTCCTGGACGAGAGGTCTGCCATACGGGATCCCTTCGGGAAGGACGACACCAGGGAATCTGTCCTCATTGCCCGGAAAGGGAACATTGGGGTTCGGTCCGCCGGAACGGCACGCGCGGCGAACCGCGCCGGCCGGAAGCGCTAAGGGCGTTCCACCGTCTCCAGGTACAGCTTCACCCAGCGCTCCACGTCCACCTCCAACGCCACGTCCACCAGAGCCTGTTCACGGCGGCCCTCGTGGATCTCGGACTCTCCGGGGCGCGGCCGGCGGTCCACGATCGTCTGGCCGCGGGACGGGCCCGGGGCGAGGGAGACCTCGACCGGGAGCAGGCGCGTGGTGAGGCCCTGTGGGTCGGCCACCGCGCACACCGCGCCCGCGTCGCCGAGGCCGCCCGCCTCCTCCGCCTCCGGCTCCTCGCCCTGGGTGGTGGGCCGGTGCGCGAGCAGGTCGCCGGCCAGTCGGGTGCCGGGCTCGGTGCTCGCGCGCAGCCGGTGCACCTCGCCGGCGGGGACGACGACCCGCATGAAGACGTCCAGGCCGTACATCGTGATCGGTACCCCGGCGGTGAGCAGGACCGCCGCTGCCTCCGGGTCGTGCCAGACGTTGAACTCGGCGACCGGTGTGGCGTTGCCGGTGGCCACCGCACCGCCCATGAACACGATCCGCTCGATGTTGCGGGTCACCTCGGGGTGGGTGCGCAGCAGCAGGGCGATGTTGGTCAGGGGCGCGGTCGGGATCAGGGTGACGGGGCGCGGGGAGGCGAGGATCTCGCGGCGCAGCAGGGTCACGGCGTCCTCGGCGGCCGGCGCCCTGGTGGGTGCGGGCAGGCCGAGGTCGCCCATGCCGTCGCTGCCGTGCACATGGCGGGCGGAGCGGGCCGGTTCGAGCAGCGGGCGTTCGGCGCCGCGGCCCACCGGGATGTCGGGCGCGCCCGCCCGCTCCAGCACGGTCAGGGTGTTGCGGACCACCCCGTCGACGTCCGTGTTCCCGGCCACGCAGGTCACCGCCCGGAGGTCCAGGCCCGGGTGGCGTACGGCGAACAGCAGGGCCAGGGCGTCGTCGACGCCGGTGTCGCAGTCGATGATCACGGGGATGGGCTGACCGGTCACGGCGGACTCCTTCCGTCGTGCCGACCTTAAGGCAGGCCGGCGCGCCGTGACCGGTACCGCTCGGCCACCGGACGGCCGTCACTCCCACAGGGCGGTGCCGCGGGCGGCGACCCGGCCGGCGATCCGGCCGAGCAGGTCCGCCACGGGCAGCGCGCCGACGCGGCGGCCGTCCCGCAGACGCAGGGCGGCCAGGCCGCTCCCGGCCTCCCGGGAGCCGATCACCGCCTGGTACGGCACCAGGCGGGCCGCGCGGACGCGGGCGGCCAGGGTGCCGTGTCCGGGGCCGGCGAGTTCGGCGCGCAGGCCCCGCGCGACGGCCTGCCGGACCAGGGCCGCCGCCTGCTCCGCCTGCTCCTCCGCGACCGGCAGCACGACCAGCTGGACGGGCGCCAGCCAGGCCGGGAAGGCGCCGCCGTGCGCCTCGATCAGATGGGCCACCGCCCGCTCGACGCTGCCGATGACGCTGCGGTGGACCATCACCGGGCGGTGCCTGGCGCCGTCGGCGCCGGTGTAGCGCAGGTCGAAGCGGGCCGGCTGGTGGAAGTCGATCTGCACGGTGGACAGGGTGGACTCGCGGCCCGCCGGGTCCGCGATCTGCACGTCGATCTTGGGGCCGTAGAAGGCGGCCTCGCCCTCCGCCTCCTCGTACGCCACCCCGGCCTCGGCGAGGACCTCCCTCAGCAGCGCGGTCGCCCGGCTCCACAGCCCGGGGTCGGCGACGTACTTGCCGTCCCGGCCGGGCAGCGAGAGGCGGTGGCGCACGGCCTCGATGCCCAGGTCGGCGTAGGCGCGGGCGATCAGCTCCAGGGCGGCGCGGGCCTCGTCGACGACCTGGTCGGGGGTGCAGAAGACGTGCGCGTCGTTGAGCTGGATCGCGCGGACCCGGGTGAGGCCGCCCAGGACGCCGGACAGCTCGGCGCGGTACATGGTGCCCAGCTCGGCGATGCGCAGCGGCAGTTCGTGGTGGCTGTGCGGGCGGGAGCGGTAGATCAGGGCGTGGTGGGGGCAGAGGCTCGGGCGCAGGACGGCCTCCTCCGCGCCGAGCCTCATCGGCGGGAACATGTCGTCGCTGTAGTGCTCCCAGTGCCCCGAGAGTTCGTACAGCTCCCGTTTGCCGAGCGCGGGCGAGTACACGTGGCGGTAGCCGGCGGCGCGTTCCTCCTCCCGGACGTACTCCTCCAGGGTGTGCCGGACGACCGCCCCGTCGGGCAGCCAGTAGGGCAGGCCGGCGCCCATCAGCGGGTCGGTGCCGAAGAGGCCGAGTTCGCGTCCGAGGCGGCGGTGGTCGGGCAGCGGGTCGTTCATGGCGGGGCTCCTCGTCGGACGGGGGCGAGGGACCGGGCGGCGGACACGCCGAAGCCCCGGGGCGCTCGCCCCGGGGCTTCGATGCTGGTCAGGTGTCAGCGCGCCGGGACGGTCTCCGGCGTCGTCGTGCTCGACGGGCACTGCGGGGCGCGCTGCATACGGCGGACGGTAGCAGCGGCCCCGGGGCGGGGCGACGGGTTTTCTGCCGGGTGCGCCTCGGGCGCCGCGTCCGCGTGGGTCCGGCCGCCGCGGCGGCTCACCCGTACGGCCCCGGAGCGCTGGTGGGGCGGTCGGGGCGGTGGTGCCGTGAGAGCAGGCACCCCCCACCGGCATCCCGTCGGCCCCGACCGGCACCCAGCCCAGGAGACACCCGATGACCGCCGAGATACGCCCCCGTGGCCTCCTCCTCGCCCTGACCGCCGCCGGACTGCTCGCGGTCGGCGGCTGCGCGGCCCTCGGCCTGCGGCACCCGGCGGCCGCGCCGCACCCCTTCCCGACGATCGACGCGCCGGTCCAGGCGCCCAAGGCGTCCACCAAGGCCGGGGGTTCCACGCTCAGCGACCAGCAGGCGCAGGCCGCGCTCATCACCCAGTCGGACCTCGGCGCCCTCTGGACCCCGACCCGCGGCGCGGCCACCTGGCGGGACGGTCTGCTGAAGGCGACCACCAGCGCCGGCGAGTGCCAGCGGCTGCTGGACGCCCTGTACAGCGACGAACTCCTCGGCGCCCCCGCCCGCCTGGCCGTGGGCCTGGACGACGCCGACACCGACGCCCAGCTGCGCTACCAGATCGGCGCGCGCCGGCCGGCGGACGTCGACGCCACGCTCGCCTGGCTGCGGACGATGCCCGCCAAGTGTGCTGACTTCATGGCCACCTCCGAGACCGGGCTCACGGAGGAGGTGCAGGTCATGGAGGCCCCGCTGCCCGAGGTCGGGGACGCCCGCCAGGGCCTGCGCATCCTCGTCGGCGCCACGTCCCAGGACGAGGAGGAGCGGTACGTGCTCACCATCGACCTGGCCGCCGTCCGGGTCGGCGAGGACTCCTTCGCGCTCACCAACGCGGGCCTCGGCGACGTACCGAACGACGCCACCCAGGCCGCCGTCCAGATGGGTGCGCTGCGCCTGGCGGACGTCCACCGGCAGGGCCGCGTCCAGATCTGAGGCGGGTGCCCGCCGGCGCCACCGGGCGGCCCGTCCGTCTCACAGCGGTGGCTGGGCAGGTGCCGGTCCGAGGGTGGTGGTGCCGGGCGCCGTGCGGTGGCCGAGGCCGGTGCGGTAGGCGTCCAGCGCCGCCTCGACACGGCCCGTGCGGCGCAGCAGGTCGCCCAGCAGGCGGCACAGGTCGGCCAGGTCACCCGCGGCACCCGCGCGTTCGAGGAGGCTGAGGGCGCGCACGTAGTGCTCCTCGGCCGCCTCGGTGTCCCGGGTGTCCTCGGCGATGATGCCGAGGAGGCGGTGCGCGCCGGCGGCGTGCACGGCGCCGCGTTCGGAGGAGAAGTCGCCGAGGACGCCCTCCAGCAGTCCGGCGGCCTCGGCGGACTTGCCGCGGCGGTGCAGCACGTCGGCCAGTTCGACCGCGGCCTGGCTGCGGTACAGGGCCGCCCGGGTCTCCGAGAGCATGGCGAGCGCCTGGCGCAGCTCGTCCTCCGCCCGTTCCAGCTCGCCGTCCTGGGCGTAGACGTACCCGCGCATCCAGTGGCAGTTGGCCAGCTCGGTGCGCAGCTGGAGCTGGCGGTAGAGCTCGGCAGCCTTGGCGAGGGAGGCGTCGGCCTCGGCGACCCGGCCCTCGGCGAGCAGGGTGCGGGCGACCGAGCGGTGCATCCGGGCGATCAGCGCCGGGTCGGCGGCCTGCGGGGCGAGCGCGAGGGCGAACTCGGCGGCCTGGGCGGCGCGGGCGTGGGCGCCCATGTCCATGTAGGGGCCGATGACGCTGGCGTAGAGCAGGAGGAGGGCGTCGGGGTCGTGCAGCCCGCCCCGGTTCAGTTCGTCCAGGGTGGACTCCAGCAGGTAGACGGCGTACCGGAGTTCGCCCGCGAGGTAGTGGGAGACGGCCCGGCCGCGCACCGCGGGGACCCGCACCGGCAGCGATTCCCCGGCCAGACGTTCCTCGGCCCGCTCGAAGCACTCGCGGGCGCTGCCCAGCTCGCCCGTCTCCAGCGCGCACTCGCCGAGGCCGAGCAGCGCGGTGGCCTGTTCGCAGGCGAGGCCGTGCGACTCGGCCTCCGCGAGCAGGGCCGCGTACTGCGCGGCCGCGTCCTCCGCCCGGCCGTCGGCGAGCAGGCGCTGCGCCTCGGTGAGCCGCAGCCGCAGGTCGGTGGCGAGGTGGGCGGGGCGGCCCACGGACAGCTCCTCGAAGGCCACGCCGAGCCGGCCGGCGATGTGCCGCAGCGCCTCGTCGGAGGCCCGGACCCGGCCCGCCTCCAGGGTGGAGATGTAGGCCGGTGTGTACGCCGGCTCCGCCAGCTGCCGCTGTGTCAGGCCCCGTTGGGCGCGCAAGTGCTGCACGCGCCGCCCGATGACCTGCGGATCGTCCCGTTCGCGCATCCCCCGACTCCCAACTGACCTGGTCCCTCTTGCCGTTCGGCTCTCGAAGCCCCTAGGTTAAACGGCGGATTAAGCCTGCTTAATACATCGCTGTCGTGTTGCGAGGTCGCCGTGCCCGGACGTACATCCGCACCCTACGGACGCCCCACCCCCGAACTCACCCCCGCACGGCTGCGGATGAACGGCGGCACTCCCGCCGCCCGGGCGGTCGCGGCGGCCGTGATCGCCGCGGCGGCCCTCATTCTCGCGGCGAACGCCGGGCCCGCCCGCGCGACGGACACCGCCCCCGCACCGGCGCCCGCGGCCGTCCAGCACGTCCACCCCTGAGCACTCCCCGCGGCGGGCCGGCCGCCCCTAGGCTGCTGCCGTGACCACGACCGCGGCCCGCGCCGCCCTCGACCTGACGGCCGGCCTCCCGGTGGCGGACCTGGAGGGCCTCTACCGCGATCTGCACCGTCACCCCGAGCTGTCCCTGCACGAGCACCGCACCGCCGGGAAGCTGGCCGGACGGCTGCGCGGCGCCGGGTTCGAGACCGCGGAGGGCGTCGGCGGCACCGGGGTCGTGGGCCGGCTGCGCAACGGGGACGGGCCGACGGTGCTGCTACGGGCCGACATGGACGCGCTGCCGGTGCAGGAGGCCACCGGGCTGCCGTACGCCTCCACCGCGGCCGGGGTGATGCACGCCTGCGGGCACGATCTGCACGTCACCTGGCTCACCGGGGCCGCCGAGGCGCTGGCCGCCGGGCGGGACGCCTGGAACGGCACCCTGCTGGTCGTCGGCCAGCCCGCGGAGGAGACCGGGCAGGGCGCGGCCCGGATGGTCGCCGACGGGCTGTACGAGCGGTTCGGCCGCCCGGACACGCTGCTCGGCCAGCACGCGGCGCCGGGACCGGCGGGCCTGTACCCGCACGTGCCGGGGCTGATCATGTCGGCGTCCACGGACGTGGACATCGTGGTGCACGGCCGTGGCGGCCACGGCTCCCGGCCGGAGGCGACCGTGGACCCGGTGGTGACCGCCGCGCACCTGGTCACCCGGCTCCAGACGGTGGTCTCCCGGGAGATCGCCGCGGGCGAGTCCGCCGTGCTGACCGTGGGCCGCATCGAGGCGGGCAGCCGGCACAACATCATTCCCGCCGAGGCGCGCATCGCGCTGAACCTGCGCACCCAGTCCGAGCCGGTCCGGCAGCGGATGCTGGCCGCCGTCCGGCGCATCGCGCTCGGCGAGTGCCTGGCGTCGGGCTGCCCCCGCGAGCCCGAGGTGACCGTCGGCAGCACCTTCCCGATGACCGTCAACGACGCCGGCGCCGACGCCGCGGTGGCCGCCGTGCACGGCGAGGTGTTCGGCGCGGGCACGGTGTTCGACCCGGGCCCGGCGATGGGCAGTGAGGACTTCCCGCAGCTGGCGCTCGGCGCGATCCCGTACGCGTACTGGTTCGTGACGACCACCCCGGCCGAGGTGTGGGAGCAGGCGCCCGGCGAGACACTGCCGGAGAAGCTGGCGGCGGTGCCGAGCAACCACAGCCCGCACTTCGCACCCGATCTGTCCACGGTCGCCCCCGGTGTCCGGACCCTGGTGTCGGGGGCGCTCGCTTTTTTGTCAGTGGCATGACCTAGAGTTCGCGGCCTAGTCTTCACCCATCCGCCACACGGCTCACCGGGGACTCGCACAAAAGCCGTGCTCAGGCGCCCTTTCACCATTCGTTCCGGGGGGTTCGAATCAGCGTGCGTATGCGCACCCTCACCGCCGCCACCACCCTGGCGGTCCTCTTCAGCTCGGCGGCCCTGACCGCCACTCCGGCCTTCGCCGACACCAGCAGGATCCTGCCGGTCAAGTCGACCGGCGACGTCGTGGCCGACGGGACCCACAAGAAGGTCTTCGTCAGCGACCCGGACAACGGCAAGATCGTCGTCACCGACTGGACCGGCACGGTCGTCCAGCAGCTGACCTCGCTGCCGGGGGTCACCGACCTCGAACTGTCGGCCGACTCGAACACCGTGTACGCGGCCGTGCCCAAGAGCGGCGCGATCGTCGCCTTCGACACGGCCACCGGGGCCGAGACCGCCCGCTGGTCCGTGGGCCCCAACCCCGTCTCCCTGACGCTGACGGACGACAAGCTGTGGTTCGGCTACGGCACCGCCGAGTCGGGCGGCAACATCGGCTCGATCGATCTCGCCGACCCCGAGCACAAGGTGTCCCTGGCGCTGGACGCGCAGAGCCCGTGGTTCTCCGCACCGATGGTGGACGGTGCCCAGGGCGTGCTCGTCGCGGGCATGGCCGTGCAGAGCCCGGCCGAACTGGCCGTGTACGACACCTCGTCCGGCACCCTCACCCGCACCGCCCACACCGACGTGGAGGGCGGCAACATGCGGGAGCTGGCCGTCACGCCCGACGGCAAGGACGTCGTGGTGGCCAGCGGCTCGCCCTACTACCAGGCCGTCTACCGGACCTCGGACCTGACGGCCGACGGCCAGTACCCGACCAACGCCTACCCGAACGCGGTGGACATCGCCCCGGACGGCTCGGTCGCGGCGGGCATCGACGGCGCGTACGAGCCCGACGTGTACGTCTTCAAGCCGGGCTCGCACACCTCGGTGCGCGAGTACGACTTCCCGTCCACCACCACGGGCGGCAACGCCGACCTGCTCGCCGACGGCTCCCTCGCCTGGGCGCCCGACGGCTCCCGCCTGTTCGCGGTGTCGCACAACTACGAGGGCGTCCACCGCCTGCGCGTCCTCGACGCGCCCACCAAGGCGGCCACGACCGTCAAGGTCGACGCCCCCACCAGCGCCACCCGCGCCAAGAAGCTCACCGTCAAGGGCAAGGTGACCGCCAGGGCCGCCTTCCCGGCCGGGACGAAGCTGACCGTCACCCGTACCGACCTGGACTCCCCGAAGGGCAAGACGCTTCCCTCGGTCACCGCCAAGGCGGACGGCACCTTCTCCTTCACCGACACCCCGCCGGCCGGCGGCAAGGTGAAGTACACGGTGGCCTACGCGGGCGACGCCGACCACGCGGCGGGCTCCGGCTCCGACTCCGTGGACGTCTCGCGCGCCAGGACGACCCTCACGGTGAACAACGACGGCAAGGTCTACTCGTACGGCAAGGACGTCAAGTTCACGGCCCACCTCGGGAAGACCTACAAGAACCGCACGGTGGAGATCTGGGCCGACCCGTTCGGCGGCGACAAGCCGAACAAGCGGGTGAAGTCCGGCAAGGTCGACTCGCACGGCAACCTGTCGGTCACCCTGGACCTGAAGCGGGACACCAAGGTCACCGCGAAGTTCGCCGGCGACTCCCGGTACAGGTCCGCCTCGGCGACCGGCACGGTCGGCGCCAAGGTGAGCGTGTCCACCTCGGTGAGCAACCACTACAAGGCGAAGTACACGTGGAACCACACGTACTACTTCTTCCACAAGTCCAAGAACCCGCTGATCACGACGAAGATGTCGTACTACAAGGGCCGCAAGCAGAAGTTCGAGTTCGAGGTGTACTACCAGGGCAAGTGGTACCCGGGCGAGCCGGACTACTTCGCGGTGCGCGCCGACGGGGTCTCCCGGGTGCAGATCACCGGAAACCACGGCCAGGACGTCGGCTGGCGCTTCCGGGTCCGCTCGTCGTACATCAACGGCTCCTCCGGTGACACCGTGAACTCCACGACGCACGGCGCCTGGAAGTACTTCACCTTCACCGGCTGAGGCCTACTGGGCCTGGAGCTGCCGCAGCTGCCGCTGGACGTTCTCCAGCGCGCCGCTGCGGCGCCCCGGCACCCGCCGCCTCAACTCCGCGAGCGCGGGCCCGAGTTCACGGGCCCGCGCCGTTTCCCCGATACGGGTCCACTGGTGGTGCGCGCGATCGACGGCCGCCTCCACCGCGCCGCCGTCCGCGGCCTGCCCGGCGGCCAGCCGCACCTCGGCGACCCCCAGCCAGGCCCGGCAGCTGCGCGCCGCGTCCCCGGCGAACATCGCGAGGTCCGCCCGCACCTCCATCCAGTGCAGGGCGTCCTCGGAGGCCGCCCCCCGCGCCCGTACGGCCGCCTGCTCGTGGTGCGCGGCGAGCGCGTCGGCCTCGGTGTGCCGCCCGGCCTGAACAGCGGCGCTGATGGCGGCGTGCGGATCCACCGCCTGTTGGGAGGGGACACCACCGGGCACGGGAGGACGGGGGCGCTCGGGCCGGTACGGGGGTCCGGCGGCCGGCCCCCCGGAGCTCGCCAGGACCAGGTCCCGGCCCGGGCTCGACTCGGCGATCCGCGCCATCGCCCGCTCGTGCAGCTCGGGCAGCGGCGGCCGGTGCCCGCTGCGCAGCAGCGTCGCCACCGCCTTCATGTACGCCGGCTCGGCCGGACCCCGGCGGCCGGACGCCCGCGCCGGGGCGATGCGACCGTGAACGGTGGTGGTCGGACCCGAGTCCAGCCCGCGCTCGGCGACGAACCGCCAGGCCTCGGCGTCCGCGTGCAGATCGAGGACGAGCGCGGTCTGCGCCGCCGAACGCAACCGCAGCTCCTCACGGATCCAGTGCCAGGGCAGCGCGGTGTAGCGGACGGTGGCCGGGGTGGTGCGGGCGAGCGCCAGGTGCGGCAGACGCTGCCGCTTGTCCAGCTGGAGCTGGCCGGTGAGGTACACGGTGAGCGGGCCGGGGGCGGCCGCGGCGGCCCGCAGCCGGGTGAGCACGGCCTGCGGCTCCAGCGGGTCGGCGAGTTCCACCACGTTGGCGGTGTCGGTGCCGGACAGCACGGACGGGACGACGGCGGCCAGCACCGGCAGCACGGCGGCCGCGTCCACCAGTCGGCCCCGGCCCAGTGGCGAGGCCGCGAGCAGCAGCACGGTTCCGGGCATCGGCCCTCCCCCTGTAGACCTGTGATCCGCGGACCCCGTGGTTCCTCGGATGCGCTCTCCAGCCAGCACCGTAGCCGCTGCTGCTGCAAACGTGCGCCTCAGGTCGGTGAACGTCCCCGTTCGGGGGCTTCCCCCACCGGTTCCGGCAGCCGCCGCACCGCGAACACCGTGGTGTCGTCCGCCAGTCGGCCGCGGCTGTGCCGCAGCACCCCGTCGCGGACCTTGCGGACCAGGCGCCCGGGTTCGGCGCGGCGCGGGTCGGCGGTCACCGCGCGGTCGACCTCGCGGGCCAGCGGATAGAAGAGGCCGGGTTCGTCGCGGGCCTCGGTCACCCCGTCGGTGACCAGCAGCAGGGTCTCGTCGGCGGCGAGCGGCACCCGGTGCAGCGGCGGCAGACGGCCCGTGAGGTCGCCGAGGCCGAGCGGGACCCCGTCACCGCTGGGCAGCTCCCGGACCCCGCGCGGGCCGACGGCGAGCGGGGGTTCGTGGCCGAAGTTGACGACCTCGACCGCGTCCCGGACGTCGTCGTGGAAGCCGATCAGCACGGCCGTGGCGAAGCGGTCGCGGTCGCCGCGGCCGAGCGCGGCGGTGTGGGAGCGGTGCCGGACCATCCGGTTCTCCAGCCGGGCGGCGACGGCGGTGAGGTCCTGCTCGTAGTAGCCGGCCTCGCGGAAGGTGCCGAGCAGCGCGGCGGCGGTCTCCACCGCGCCGAGGCCCTTGCCCTGCACGTCACCGACGAGGACCCGGGTGCCGTGCGGGCCGGGCTGGATGTCGTAGAAGTCGCCGCCGACGCGCGCGTCGACGTCGGCGGCCAGGTAGACGCCCGCGTGCTCCAGGCCGGCCCAGCGTGACGGCAGCGGGCGCAGCACGGTGCGGCGGGTGGTCTCGGCGATGTCCTGGATGTGCAGGATCTGCTTCTCGCGGCGCACCCGCACCGCGCTGGCGAGGGTGGCCAGCAGGCCGCCGAGGGCGACCAGCAGGAAGTCGGCGAGACCGGCCTTGTACTGGTCGGGCCAGGCGTCGTCGACGCCGACGTACGTCACGACCGACACCAGGCTGAAGGCGGCCGTCGTCCACACCCCGCAGATCGCGGCGGCGATGCCGGGAACCAGGACGATCCAGGAGATGATCCGGAACTGTTCGACCGTGTTGAAGTCGAGAAGCACGATGCCGATGAGCAGCAGCAGCGGCACCACCCAGGCGATGCTCCGGCCGCGTACCCGCAGCAGCTGGCGCCGCCGCCGTCCGTACTCCATCCGCGTCACGGCGGGCAGCTCTCCATGTCCTTCAGACAAACACGGGAGACATCCGGTCGCATCCGGGCACCCGTCACCCGCCTGGCCGACTTGCCAGGCCGTGCCCCCAGGTGTGCATTGGAGACCGGGGGCGAGGAGAGAGAGGAGCGCTCTCATGGCTCATGCGGCACCCGCGCCCGGCGGGCAGGTCCCGGCCATCAGGTACCGGCCACCCGATGTGTTCAGCGAGCGGACGCACGCGATGGCGAGGTGGCTGCTGCCCGCGGTGCTCGGCCTGATCTACGGCTACTGGGCCGCGGCCAACGTCCGCTACGGCGGCCCCATCACCGGCATGAACGTGCTGTTCGGCCTCGTGACCGGCTTCGTGTTCTTCGCCGTCTTCCGGGCCCTGGAGACGTTCGCGGCGCGCATGCGGCGCGAGGTGCACGCGTTCCTGTGGGCGGCCTTCACGGGCATCGCGGTCGGCTTCCTGTACAGCCTGAGCAACCACGGCCACTCCATCCTGGGGTCCGCGGGTCTCGGCCTCGCGTTCGCCGTGCCCACGTTCGTGGTGATGTTCTACCGCTACTACACGCGCGAGGACGCGGCGGGCAACCGCATCCGCTGAACCCGACGCACGCGCGTGGGCCCCGGCCGGATTCCGGCCGGGGCCCACGCACTCCCCTGTTTCACCACCCGTCCCACCAGCACCAGGAAACACCCGTTCGGGGGAACCCTCCACCGGAGAGCGGAAGCCCCCGGGCCGGTCGCCGTACGGAACCCCGGGCGAAACCCGATGACACCCGTCCGCCGCCGAGGTCCGCCCGAATGCAGTCCTCCCGCTCGCGGGCGGACCTCCCGGGCCTTTGCCTGGACGTGTGCCCCCACGCCTCCGGAGCGCCCTGTCGACCGTACTGATCACCCTGTCCTGCCTCCTCGTGCCGTTCGGCGCGCTGGCGGCATGGGCGTCGTACGCGCTCGCCGACACGGGCCGGTACGTCACCGCGATGGCCCCGCTCGCCGCCGACCCGGACGTGCGGGAGGCAGTCGCGGACACGGTCGGGGACGGCATCCTGCGCGCGGTGGACGAGCACCTGGACGTCCGCCCGGTGCGCGGCTCGGTCCGCCCGTTCGTACGCGACGCGGTGCGCTCCTTCACCCAGACGCAGGCGTTCCGGCTCGCCTGGGACACCGGCAACCGGGTCACCCACGACGCGGTGCTGCGCGCCCTGCGCGAGGGGGACGAACGCGATGTCACCGTCGACCTCGCACCCGTCACCGCCCAGGTGAAGCAACAGCTCACCCATGACCACGTACCGCTCGCCCAGCGCATCCCGGTGGAGCACACCGCGGTCGCCGTGCTGCCCGCGGGCGAACTGTCCGCACTGCGGAAGGGGTTCCACGTGCTCGAAGTCGCCGGTTTCTGGCTGCCGGTGGCGGCCGTGGCGTTCGCCGTGTGCGGCATCGGCCTGGCCGTCCACCGCCGCCGGGCCGTCACCGCGACCGCGCTGGGCACGGCCCTGGGCGGTGGCCTGCTCGCCGCGGCCCTCGCCGTCGGCCGCAGCCTGACCCTCGCGGACCTGCCGCCCGACGTGCCGCACCCGGCCGCCGGCGCGGTCTACGACGCCCTCACCGGCACCCTGCGCACGGTCGCCTGGCTGCTGCTCGGCCTCGGCCTGGCGGCGGCCCTCACCGCCTGGCTCACCCGGTACCTCCCTCCGGCCCGCGCCGCGCGACGCCGGCCAGAGTCGCCAGCGCCCGCGTCAGCTCCGGCTCGGACGCCGACGCGAGCCCGAGTCTGACCGCGTCCGGCGTACGGCCGGGGTCGACCGAGAACGCCGTACCGGGCGTGACGGCGATCCCGTGGGCCAGCGCGGCGGCCGTGAACGTGTCCGCCCGCCACGGGGCGGGCAGCTCCCACCAGGCGAAATAGGCCGCCGGATCGGACCGGACGGCGAACCCGGCCAGCTCCCGGGCGACCAGTCGCTGCCGGCGCCGGGCGTCCTGTCGCCTGGCCGCCACCAGTCGGTCCACGGTCCCGTCCGCGATCCACCGCACGGCCGCCTCCAGCGCGAACCCGCCCGCGCTCCACCCGCCGGACCGCACGGCACGCGCCACCGCCCCGGCGCGCCCCTCGGGTACGACGACGAAGCCGACGGTCAGCCCCGGTGCGACCCGCTTGGACAGCCCGTCGACGAGATGGACGAGATCCGGCGCGAGCGAGGCGAGCGGGGTCGCGCCGCCCGGATGCAGGAAGGACCAGATCCGGTCCTCGACCACCGGTATCCCCAACCTGTGGACGGTGTCGGCCAGTTGGGCGAGCCGTCCGGGGCTCGTGGTCAGCGAGGTCGGGTTGTGCAGGGTCGGCTGGAGGTAGAGCGCGGACAGCGGGGCGCCGCGGTGGGCCGTCGCGACGGACTCGGGCAGCGGTCCCTCCGCGTCCGTGGCGAGCGGCACGAGAGTGATGCCCAGCCGCCCCGCGATGTCCTTGACCAGCGGATACGTCAGCGCCTCCACCCCCACCCGACCGCCCGGCCGCACCAGCGAGGCGAGGGTCGCGGCGATCGCCTGCCGGGCGTTGCCGGTGAACAGGATCCGCGCGGCCGCCGACCGCAGACCCGCCTGGGCGAGCAGGGAGGCCACCGCCTCGCGGGCCGCCGGGGTGCCCGCGGCGGCGGCCGGCCGCAGCGCCTGCTCCAGCGCGTCCGGCCGCAGCAGCGGCGCGAGGGCCGCGGCCAGCAGCTCCGTCCGGCCCTCGGCGCCCGGGTAGTTGAGCTCCAGGTTCACGGGCGCGGCACCGGCCGCCTCGGCCAGAGCACGTCCCGGCTGGCCGTCCGGCTCAGTGGCCCGCACGAACGTGCCGCGGCCCACCTCGCCCACCACCAGTCCCCGGCGCACGAGTTCGGCGTACACCCGCCCCGCCGTGGAGGGCGCCATCCCGTGCCGCCGGGCGAACGCGCGCTGCGGCGGCAGCCGTTGGCCGGGCCGCAGCCGTCCACCGGCGATCTCCTCGGCGATCCGGTCGGCGATGCGCCGGTAGTCGTCCACACGTCCCCCTGTCCGTACCGGTGCCGGCGATTGCACCGAGAGCAAAGATCTTATTGCACCGAGCAGTTGAGGCACCTAGGGTCGATCACATGCCTCCCTTCCTCGCGTACGAGGACAAAGACCCCGGCGTGACGAACCGGGTACCCCTCGTCCTCGTCCACGGCCACCCCTTCGACCGCACGATGTGGCACCCGCAACTCGCGGAGTTCGCCACCGGCCGCCGGGTGATCGCCCCCGACCTGCGCGGCTACGGCGCCTCCCCGGTGACCCCCGGCACGGTCCCGCTCTCCCGCCACGCCCAGGACCTCGCCGACCTCCTGGACCTGCTGCGCGTGGACACCTTCGTCCTCGCCGGGCTGTCCATGGGCGGCCAGATCGCCATGGAGTGCCACGCCCGCTTCGGCGACCGGATCCGCGGCCTGGTCCTCGCCGACACCTTCCCCGACGCGGAGACCCCCGAGGGCAGGCGGAACCGCGCGGCGACGGCCGAGCGGCTGCTGGCCGAAGGCATGCGCGGCTACGCCGACGAGGTCCTGGAGAAGATGGTCGCGCCCTACGCGCACCCCGACGTCAAGGCCCATGTGCACCGCATGATGGCGGCCACCCCGCCCGAGGGTGCGGCGGCCGCCCTGCGCGGCCGCGCCGCACGCCCGGACTACCGGGACCTGCTGACCGGGGTGCGCGTGCCCGCGCTGGTCGTGGTCGGCGCCGACGACACCTACACCCCCGTCTCCGACGCCGAGGCCATGCACGCCGCCCTGCCCGACTCCGTCCTGCACGTCGTCGAGGGCGCCGCCCACCTGCCCAATCTGGAGCGGCCCGAGGAGTTCAACCGGGTCCTCGGGGACTTCCTGGCGCGCCTGGACGGGTGATCGTAGGCTCACCGTCGTGACCCGACGCCCCGGACGCAGGCCCGGCGCCTGGTGCGCCGGACTGCTGCTGGCCGGCGTGAGCGCGGTCGTCGGCTGCCGCGTGGCCGACACGGACGGCGTCACGCCCGTGCCCCAGCTCCTCGCCTTCCTGCCCTGGCTGCTGCTGCCCACCGGCTTCGCCCTGCTCTGCGCGCTGCTCGCGCGCTGGTGGACGGGCCTGGTCTGGGGGATCGCCGTCCTCGGCCTGTTCGCCTGGTACCTGGAGCCGTACGGCCGCACCGCCGAACCCGCCGGACCGCCCCTCGCCGCGTTCCGCGTGCTCACCTCGAACGTCGAGTTCGGGCGCGGCACCCCCGCGCTCGTCCCGGTCATCCGCGACCGGCGGCCGGACGTGGTGTTCGTGCAGGAGTGCGCGTACCGGTGCCAGGCCACGCTGGAGGCCGCATTCGCGGACACCTACCCGCACCGGCGGGCGGTGCGCGCGGCCGGCTCCCACGGCTCGCTGATCCTCAGCCGCTTCCCGCTCACCCCGGCCGCCGGCGTCGAGGGCACCATGGGCATGCCCGGCGCCGTCGCCGACGTGCGCGGTCACGCCGTACGCCTCCAGCTCGCCCACCCCATGCCCCCGCTGCCGCGGCAGCTCGGCCGGTGGCGCGGCGAACTCGGCGGGCTCCGCGCCTTCGCGGCCACCGGCAAGGACATCCCCACCGTCCTCGCCGGCGACTTCAACGCCTCCCAGGACCACGCGGCCTTCCGCCGCATCCTGGACACCGGCCTGGGCGACGCGGCCCGCCTCGACGGCCACGACCGCACACCCAGCTGGCCCTCGCGCACCGCCTCCGTCATCGGCGCCCAGATCGACCACGTCCTGGTCTCCCGGGACTTCGCCGCGACCGGCGCCCGCTTCCTGCGCGTCACCGGCACCGACCACCGCGCCCTCGTCGTCGATCTCACGCTCCACCAGGGCCGATGAGCCGCGGCGCCCCGCCCACCGGGACGCGGTCGCCATAATGTGCGCATGTCCCGAGAGTTCCCGATCGGCCTCACCCCTCCCGACTGGCTGGTCCGGAACCTCCAACCCCAGCAGGCCCCCGTCAACCGCGCCGCCGTCGCCCGCGCCGCACTCGCCATGGCCCTCCCCCTGGCGGCCGGCCTCGCCGCCGGCCGCCCGGAGTACGGCGCCCTCGCCTCCATGGGCGCCCTGTCCGGCGTGATCGGCGACACCGCCGACGCCTACCGCATGCGCATCCTCAACATCGCCGTACCGCAGCTCTTCGGCGCGGTGGGCGTCACCCTGGGCACGCTGGTGTACGGGCACGGCTGGTACGCGGTGGCCGTCGTCACCGCGGTCGCCCTGGTGTCCGGCATGATCTCGACGATCGGCGCGGTCGCCTCGGTCTCCGGCCTGCTGCTCCTGCTGAACTGCGTGGTGGGCGCCGGCCTCCCGCTGCCCTCCCCCTGGTGGCTGGCCCCGGTCCTGATGACCGGCGGCGGCCTCCTGGTCCTGCTGCTCGCCCTGCTGGCCTGGCCATTGCGCTCGGGCGTGCCCGAACGGGCGGCGGTCGCCGACACCTACCGCACGACGGCGGCCCTCCTCGCCGCCTCCGGCACGGACCGCACCGAGGAGTACGACGAGGCCCGCCGCGCCGTCACCCAGTCCCTCAACCAGTCCTACGACCTGATCCTGGCCCGGCGCGCCCGCCATCACGGCCGCAGCCCCGAACTGACCCGGATGCTGGCCCAGTTGAACGCGATCACCCCGGTGATCGAGGCGGCTCCCGCGGCCCACCTGGCGGGCCGGCCCCTCCCGCCGGAGACCGCGCGGGCGCTGCACCACCTGGCCCACGCCGTCGAGACGGGCCACACCGGCCCGACAGCCCTCGCCCTCCCGGTCCCGACCACCGAGACCGGTCGGGCGGTGGACCACGCCCTGCGCCACGCGGCCGACGTCGTGGCCGTGCCCGACGTCGACCCCCGCGGCATCGACGACCGCCTCGGCCGCCCCGCTGCCCTAGGCATCCGCGCGGCCCGCGCCGCCCGCAACGTCGTCCTGTCGGCGAACTCCTGGCGCTACGGCCTGCGCCTCGCGCTGTGCATCGGCATCGCGCAGTCCCTCGTCTCCCTGGTCCCCGTCGCCCGCTCCTACTGGGTCGCCCTCACCATCACCTTCGTCCTCAAGCCGGACTTCGGCTCGGTCTTCTCCCGCGCCCTGCTGCGCGCCGTCGGCACGGTGGCCGGCCTGGTCGTCGCGGCGGTCGTCCTGGCGGCGGTGCCCGAGGGCTGGGGGGACGTCGCGGTCATGCTCGTCCTGGCGCCGCTGATCCCGGCGCTGACCCCGCGCGGTTACGGCTACCAGACGGCCGCCATCACCCCGGCGATCCTGCTGCTCTCCGACATCCTCAACCACCAGGGGACGGCCCTGCTGCTCCCTAGGCTCGCCGACTCGCTCCTCGGCTGCGCCATCGCGCTCGTCGCCGGCTACCTCCTGTGGCCGGAGAGCTGGCACACCCGCGTCGGCGACCGACTCGCGGACGCGGTCGCGGACACGGCGGCCTACGTGGAGGGGGCGTTCGGCACGGACACCGAGCCGGCCGCCCGGGCCCGGATGCGCCGCCGCCTCTACCGTGACCTGTCCGTCGTCCGCACCGAGTTCCAGCGGGCCCTGACCGAGCCCCCGCCGACCGGGCGGCGCGCCGCCGCGTGGTGGCCCCTGGTCGTCGCCGTCGAACGGATCGTGGACGCGACGACGGCGGCCCGCGTCCGCGTCCGGCACGGGGCCGCGGCGCCGTCCACGACCGAGATCGCCCAGGTCACCCTGCAACTGCGGGAGCTTTCGAAGGGCGTTCGGAACGCGGAGACACTGGTCGCCGTCCGCACGGATCTCACCGGCCCCGCCGGCAGTGTCCTGGAGCCTCTGCGGCAGGAAATCGCGGCGGCACGGTCGATCGCGTCCCCCCACTGAGCGCTTCGCTAACCTTACGTGTCCGTCCTGGCCAGCGATCGACGGTTCAACTCACGCGAAGGGTTGCGAACATGGGCATTCTCACTCTCCTGCGGAACGCATTCGGCCGCTCACGCAAGGCACGAGCCACCGAGGCGGAGGGTGCGGAGCGACTTCCCACGCAGCCCCCGGCCACGGAGAGCCCGGCCGCGGAGCACACCGAGTCCGCCGCACCCGAGGCCGAGGCGACGGCCCCGGCACCGACCCCCGGGCCCGCCGCGGCCCCCTCGGAGACCCCCGAGATCCCCGAGCCCCGCCAGGCGGCCGACGCCACGCAGCACGACCTGGTGGCAGCGGCCTTCAACAACGTCCGGGTCCCCCGCCCCGCCGACCCCACGGACCAAGCCCCGCCCCACCCGGAGAACCCGCAGCCCGATCCGAAGGCGGAAGCCACGACGCCCGCCGAGGCGAAGCCCGAGGCAGAGACGTCGGCCGCGGCGCCGACCGAGGCGGAGACCAAGGCGGAGCCCGAGGCGAAGCCCGACACCGAGACGTCGGCCGCGGCGCCGACCGAGGCGGAGACCAAGGCGGAGCCCGAGGCGAAGCCCGACACCGAGACGTCGGCCGCGGCGCCGACCGAGGCGGAGCCCGAGGCAGAGGCCACGGCCGAGCCCGAGACGGAGGCCCCGGCCGAGGCCGAGGCGAAGGTCGAGGCGGAGCTCGCCGCTGCGGCTGAGGAAACGGCTCCGAGCGACGAAGAGCCTGAGACCAAGGCCGAGGCCGCGGCGGAGCCGACGGCGGCCACCCCGGCGGCAGCCGAGACCGAGGTCGAGGCCGCGACCGAGCCGACGGCGGAAGCAGAGGCTGCGACAGAGGCAAAGGCGGAGGCTGCGGAAGCTGCCGAGGCCGAGGCGGCAGCCGAACCGAAGAGCAAGCCCGAGACCAAGGCGAAGCGCACGGTCAAGGCGAAGCCCGCGGCCACGGCGCAGGCGGCCACCCCGGCGGAGGCGAAGCCCACGGTCGAGGAAGCTGCCGAGGCCAAGGCGGTAGCCGAGCCGAAGGCGAAGCCGAAGGCGAAGCCGAAGCCCGCCGCCGAGGCGGAGCCCGAGGTCGAGGTCGCGGAGCCGGCGGCCGCCGACGGCGAGATCGCCCCACAGGAGGCACCCGCGGCCGACGACGAGAGCCGCACGGGTGGTGCGGGTGGGAACACGGACGCCGAAGGCGAAGCCGAGGCGACCCCGGCACCGGCATCAGCTCCCGCACCGCAGGTGACCGCCACCCCCCTCGCCAAGGTCAGGTCCACCGCCCCCGCCCTGGCCACCGCCTACAAGGCCGCCACCACCACCCTCAAGAAGACCGACCTCACCGGCACCCGAGCGAAGCTCTACCTCGTGCTGGACCGCTCGGCGAGCATGCGCCCGTACTACAAGGACGGCTCGGCCCAGGCCCTCGCCGACCAGACCCTCGCCCTCGCCGCCCACCTGGACCCCGCGTCCACGGTCCACGTCGTCTTCTTCTCCACGGAGGTGGACGGCACCACCGACCTCACCCTCACCCCCGGGCACGAGACGAAGATCGACGACACCCACGCCGGCCTCGGCCGCATGGGCCGTACCAGCTACCACGCCGCCGTCGAGGCCGTACTCACCCACTACGAGAAGAACGAGACCCCCGGCACCCCCGCCCTCGTCGTGTTCCAGACCGACGGCGCCCCGGACGCCAAGACCCCGGCCACCCAGTCCCTCACCGAGGCCGCGGAGAAGCACCCCACCGTGTTCTTCTCCTTCGTCGCCTTCGGTGAGCACGACAACAAGGCCTTCGACTACCTCCGCAGGCTGAAGACCGGCAACACGTCCTTCTTCCACGCCGGCCCCACCCCCCGCGAGCTCACCGACGGGGAGCTCTACGAGGGCGTACTCGCCGACTGGCGTCCGTGACGCACGGCCGCACCGGCTGACGGTCACCGGGCCGCCCCTTCCCACCCTGCAAAACGGGAAGCGGGCGGCCCACCCGTCTCGGCTACCATTTCAAGGTTCGTAAAACAACCCGACCTGGGAGCAGCCCGCGATGGCTCGACACCTCATCACCAGCGCCCTTCCGTACATCAACGGGATCAAGCACCTGGGCAACATGGTGGGGTCCATGCTCCCGGCGGACGTGTACTCCCGCTATCTGCGCCAGCGCGGCCACGACGTGCTGTACATCTGCGCCACCGACGAGCACGGCACCCCGGCCGAGCTGGCCGCCAAGGAGCGGGGCCTGCCGGTGGACGAGTTCTGCGCCCAGGCGCACGACGCGCAGAAGGCGGTCTACGACGGCTTCGCGCTGGCCTTCGACTACTTCGGCCGCAGCTCCTCCGCGGAGAACCGGGACATCACCCAGCACTTCGCCCGCCGCCTCAACGAGAACGGCTTCATCGAGGAGCGGGCGATCCGCCAGGTGTACAGCCCGGCCGACGGCCGCTTCCTGCCGGACCGCTACGTCGAGGGCACCTGCCCGCACTGCGGCTACGACAAGGCCCGTGGCGACCAGTGCGAGAACTGCACCCGCGTCCTGGACCCGACCGACCTGATCAACCCGCGCTCGGCGATCTCCGGCTCCACGGACCTGGAGGTCCGCGAGACCAAGCACCTCTTCCTGCTCCAGTCGAAGCTGCAGCACGAGGTCGAGGAGTGGGTGGCCCGGCACGAGGACGACTGGCCGCAGCTCGCCTCCTCCATCGCCCGCAAGTGGCTGAACGAGGGCCTGCACGACCGGGCGATCACCCGTGACCTGGACTGGGGCGTACCGGTCCCCGCGGACACCTGGCCGGAGCTGGCGGCCGAGGGCAAGGTCTTCTACGTCTGGTTCGACGCCCCGATCGAGTACATCGGCGCGACGAAGGAGTGGGCGGACCAGGACCCGGAGAACCGCGACTGGAAGTCGTGGTGGTACGACGTCGACACCGACGTCCGCTACACGGAGTTCATGGCCAAGGACAACGTCCCCTTCCACACCGTGATGTTCCCGGCCACCGAGCTGGGCGTGCGCGAGCCGTGGAAGAAGGTCGACTACGTCAAGGCCTTCAACTGGCTGACGTACTACGGCGGCAAGTTCTCCACCTCGCAGAAGCGGGGCGTCTTCACCGACCAGGCCCTGGACATCCTGCCCGCGGACTACTGGCGGTACTTCCTGATCGCCAACGCCCCGGAGTCGGACGACTCGTCCTTCACCTGGGAGCACTTCACCGCCACGGTGAACAAGGACCTGGCCGACACCCTCGGCAACTTCGTCAACCGGGTGCTGTCCTTCTCCCGCAAGCGCTTCGGCGACGACGTCCCGGCGGGCGGCGCACCGGGCGAGGCGGAGGCGAAGCTGGGTGAGGAGATCGCGAAGCTCCTCGCCGAGTACGAGTCGCACATGGAGTCCCTCCAGTTCCGCAAGGCCGCCGCCGCCCTGCGTGCCCTGTGGTCGGCCGGCAACTCCTACCTGGAGGAGAAGGCCCCCTGGCTGGAGATCAAGACCGACAAGGACGGCGCGGCCCTCACCCTGCGCACCGCCATGAACCTGATCCATCTCTACGCGGTGGTCTCCGAGCCGTTCATCCCGGCCACCTCGGCGGCGATGCGCGGCGCCTTCGCGCTGACGGACGACACCGCGACCTGGGTCAGCGCCGACGAGGCGAAGTCCCTGGCCGCGGTCCCGGCCGGCACCCCGTTCACGGTCCCGCCGGTGCTGTTCGCCAAGCTCACCGAGGAGGACCTGGCGACGTACAAGGAGCGCTTCGGCGGCGAGGAAGGCTGACCCCCGACGACGTGACGTGCTCGCCCGCCGGCCGACGCCGGCGCGGCGAGCACGCGCGTTCCGCGGCCGGCCCGTTCAGGCCGCGTGCCCGAGCACGAGCGCCCCGACCACCGGTGCGGCGTAGACGAGCGGGAACGGGATGTGCGCGTACCACCGCGCCCGCGCCACGGTGATCGCCGCCCCGGCGAAGTAGGCCACCAGGCAGATCCCGGCCAGGACTCCGACGACCGGGACGAACAGCCCGGCCACCAGCCCCACGGCGCCGGCGGCCTTGGCCAGCCCCAGCCAGGTCCACCACGACTTCGGCACCCGGTAGTCCTCGAGCGCCTTCACGATCCACTGGGCCCGCATCAGCAGCACGGTCCCGGAGAAACCCGCCATGAGGGCGGCTACCAGGGTCACGACGACGGCGGCGACATGCATGAGAGGCTCCTGCGGGGGTGGGGTTCCGATGTGCGAACACCCCTCTGACACCGCCGGCGGGCCCGGTGTGACAGCGAGCGGAGATTTTTTTCCGCGGCCCTCCTGCGCGGTCCGGCACGCGCGACACCGGGCGGACACCGGGCGGGATGACCTCGCGCGCCGCGCCGCGTCTGGCAGAGTACGCATGCCGTGAACCTCTCCGAACCTCATCGTCGGCTCCTCGCGGACGTCGTCACGGCGGGCGGCCCCTACGGGCTGGTGCTCGCCGGTGGCCACGCCCTCCAGGCGCACGGTCTGCTGCATCGCCCGCACGCCAACCTCGACTTCGCCACGGAGAGCTCCGAGGCCCTGGACCGGATCGCCGGTGCCGTCGGCGCGGCGCTGGAGGCCAGGGGCCGGCAGGTGCGTCCCGGTCCGGCGGGCGTGCGCACCGCCCAGCTGACCGTCACCGACCCGCCCACCGGCGAACCCTGTGCCCTCGCGCTGCACAAGGAGGCCTTCTGGCAGCCGCCGGAGCTCACCGGCTACGGCCCGGCCCTCTCCGTCGAGGACGCCGTGGGCACGAAGATCCGCGCGCTGTACGACCGGGGCGCCGCCGTCGACCTCATCGACGCCCGTGCCGCCGCCGCCCGCTTCTCCCTGCCCGGCCTGGAGGAACTGGGCCGTCGGCACGCCCACGACCCCTTCGACCTGCCCACCCTGCAGTCCCGGCTGACCGGTACGGACTTCTACGCGGACCGGGAGTTCCTGCGGTACGGCCTGGCGGAACCGGACATCGCGGACCTGCGTGCCTGGGCCCAGCACTGGTCGGACGACATCGCCGAGCGGCTGCTGGAGGACGGTGCCAGTCCGGACGAGGAGCCCGAGCCCGGCACCGACGACTGAGAGCCCGCACCCGCGTCCCTCCCGGGCTCCCCTGCTGGACCAAGAGCTGCAAAGGACTGGTAAAGTCCGCTCACTTGGCGAGGGCGGGGGCCCTCGCGGGGAGGGAATCGCACGTGGGCAGACACGCCCCGAGACGGCGCGGCATAGCCGCGGCCGTCTCCTCGTTCGCGGTCGCCGTGGCGGCCGTATCCGTCGCCGTTCTTCCGGAGAGCGGCGCCTCGGCCGATCCGGCCGCCCCGGCGGCCGGCACCACCGAGATCACGCTGACCGACCCCGCCTCCACGCAGCCGCGCAGCGACCAGCCACTGGTCGCCGGGCCGAGCGGCTTCCTGCACCGGCAGAGCGGAATCTCCGGGTTCCTGTGGACGGACTACACCGACGGCACCACCGTGACCGTCCGCACCGCCGACGGCGTGTACACACCCGCGCCCGGCGGCAGCTGCGCGACCCTGGGCTCGACCCTCTGCCCGACGGCCTGGTACGGCACCGACGGCGACCTGGTCGCCCTGCCGTCGGCCGGGTCCGTGGCCCTGTGGGACCCGGCGACCCGGACCACGTCGGAGTTCACCTCCGACCAGCCCTACCGGGGGCTCGCCGGGCGGACCGTGATCACCGAGAAGGCTCTGTACGACCGCGTGGACGGCGCCTGGCGGTCCCGGGCCGTCACCCCGGCCGGCACACGGGTCACCTCGGGCATGATCACCGCGGCGGACGCGCACGGCGTGCTGTTCCGGGTCGCCACGGACCTGTACTACCTCGATCTCGACACGGCCGTCGCCACCAAGGCGTTCTCCGGTTCGGGCTCCCGTCCGGTCACCGTGCTGGGCGACGACCGGTTCGGCTGGTACGAGCCCGGCTCCGGCGACCTGCACCTCAAGCCGCGCACCGACCCGGGCGCGGACGAGCAGGTGATCGACCTGCCGTCGCCCGGTGCCGTGCTCGACGGTGCCCCGGTCCTCGTCGGCGACCGGCTGCTGCTGCCGCGGCACACCGGCACCGGCACCAGTGAACTGACCGCCGTCTCCCTGCGCGACGGCACCTCGCAGACCCTGCTGGCCGAGGCGGGCAAGTACCTGGTCCGCGCCTCCGGCGGCTCCGCCCTCGTCACCGGCGGCACCGAGGCCGGCGACTGGTGGGTCCGGCGGGCCGCCCAGGCCGCCGACGGCACGGTCGCCCTGGAGAAGCTGACGCAGGTCCCGGCCGTGGAGAACGCCAAGACGGGTCTCGCGCTCAGCCGGGGCGGTCTGCGCATCGCCGAGGACGACCCGAAGAGCACCATGGACACCACCTCGCTGCGCACGGTCGCCACGAACGGCGGTACGCAGCTGACCGCCTCCGCGCCGCAGGCCGGGGACCGGATCGCTCCGGTCTGCCCGTACGCGGGCGCCGACTGCTCGGCGCTCTGGGGCAACACCGGCGACGGGCCGCGCGACGTCTTCCTCACCACGTTCTACGATGGCGACGACGGCGGCACCGGGCTCGGCGACGCGGACCGGCTGGTCGCGATGAACGACGGCTCGTCCGACAGCACCCTGGAGTTCCGCACCGAGGGCGGCACGATCGTCGACGTCTCCGACAACTACGCGGTCTACAACTCCGGCGGCGCCTCCCCGGCGCAGTACGTCGGCGAGTTCGGGCAGGGGCAGCAGCTGAAGCGGTCGGTGCGCGCCGCCGCGCTGAACGGCTCGACCCTGTGGAGCGCCGCCACCACCGGCAAGCTCTCCTCGTACAGCCTGACCGGGAACCGCGCCCTGGCCACGGTCACCGTGCCCGGTCTCGGCTGTGTGCCGAGCGAGCTGCAGGCGGCGGGCCGCTGGGTGTACTGGGCGTGCGGCGACGGCTCCGCCGGTGTGTACGACACCAGGGCCGCCACCTCTCGCGCCGTGACCGGCGGTGACGTGCTGCTCGGCGACGGCTTCACGGTCCGCCACGACCACGACGCCGGCACCCTGGTGCTGACGGACGCGGCCACCGGCGCCGTCCGGGTGCTCGCCGGCGAGGTCGCCGACACCGGTCTCGCCGCGGACCGCCGCTTCAAGTGGACCGTGGACGAGTACACGGGCCTGGTCGCCTGGACCGACCCGTACGAGCGGACGCACCTCGCCACCACCGGCGTCGCGCCGTCGGCCGTGACGTCCTTCGAGACCGAGACGGACAGCTACGTGCAGCCGGGTTCGACGCCGTACTGGACGCAGGTGCTGCTGTCCCGCCCGGTCACGTCCTGGTCCCTGACGTTCACCTCGGTGCAGAGCGGCCCGGCCGGCAAGGCCACCCGCACCTTCACCGGCGGGGCGACCCGGGCCCAGGTGTCGGTGAGCTGGAACGGCAAGGCGGCGGACGGCACCCCGTTCCCGAACGGCGCGTACACCTGGTCCCTCAAGGCGACCGGAATCGGCACGAGCGGACCGGCGACGGCCGCCTCGGGCACGGGCTTCCTCGGCAGCGGGTCGGCCGTGCGCCACGACTTCGGCAGCCTGGACGGTCCGGACGGCCGGGGCGATCTGCTCACCCTGAACTCCTCGGGCGGCCTCACCTTCCAGTTCGGCACCGGCACCGGGAAGTTCAGCAGCAAGATCAGCGGCAGCGGATGGGCCACGAGCGTCCGGGCGGTCCCCTTCGGCGACCTCAGCGGCGACCGCTGCAACGACGTCCTCGTCCGGCTGAGCAGCGGCGCCCTGCGCCTGTACAAGCCGGGCTGCGGCAAGGCGGTCACCCCGAAGACGTCGTACACCACCCTCGCGAGCAGCGGCTGGACCCAGTACGACCTGCTGACCTCACCCGGTGACGTGAGCGGCGACGGGCGCCCGGACCTGGTCACCCGCACCGCCTCCACCGGCACCGTCTACCTCCACAAGGGCACGAGCACCGGCAAGCTCGCGGCCCGCGTGAAGCTGTACGACGACTGGAAGGGCTACAAGAAGGTCATCGGCGCCGGCGACCTGAACGGCGACGGCATCGGCGACCTCCTCGCCCAGGACAAGGCGAACACCCTCTACCGGTACGACGGCAGGGGCAACGGCACCTTCGCGGCACGCGTGAAGCTGTTCACCGCCTGGGGCGGCTCGTACGACGCGGTCGTCGGCGTCGGCGACATCACCGACGACGGGAGGGCGGACCTGGTCTCCCGCGACACCGGCGGGAACCTGTACCGCAACAACGGCGACGGCAAGGGCTCCTTCGGCGCCCGCACGAAGATCGCGACGGGCTGGGGCGGCTACAAGTCCCTGTCCTGAGCCCGGATGCGACGGGAAGGGCCCGGAACCGATCCCGGTTCCGGGCCCTTCCCGTTCTGCTCGCCGTCCGCCGGCCCGCCGCCTACTTCGGCTGCGGCTTGCGGATGCTCAGGTGCAGCTCGCGCAGGCGGGCCTCGTCCAGCTCGGTGGGGGCACCCATCATCAGGTCCTGGGCGTTGCCGTTGAGCGGGAAGGAGATCGTCTCGCGGATGTTGGGCTCGTCCGCGAGGAGCATGACGATGCGGTCCACGCCCGGGGCGATGCCGCCGTGCGGCGGGGCGCCGAAGCGGAAGGCGCGGAGCATGCCCGCGAACTTCTCCTCGACGGTCTCGCGGTCGTAGCCCGCGATCTCGAAGGCCTTCAGCATGATGTCCGGCTCGTGGTTCCGGATCGCGCCGGAGGACAGCTCGACACCGTTGCAGACGATGTCGTACTGCCAGCCGAGGATGTCCAGCGGGTCCTGGGTCTCCAGGGCCTCCAGGCCGCCCTGCGGCATCGAGAACGGGTTGTGGGAGAAGTCGATCCCGCCGGTCTCCTCGTCCTTCTCGTACATGGGGAAGTCGACGATCCAGCAGAAGCGGAAGACGCCCTCCTCGAAGTGGCCGGCGCGCTTGGCGGCCTCCACCCGGACGGCACCCATGATCTTGGAGACCTCGTCGTACTCGCCCGCGCCGAAGAAGACGGCGTGGCCGGGGGCCAGGGAGAGGCGCTTGGTCAGCTCGGCGACGTTCGCCTCGGTGAGGAACTTCGCGATCGGGCCGGAGAGCGTGCCGTCCTCGGCCACACGCACCCAGGCCAGGCCCTTGGCGCCCTGCTCGACGGCGAACTCACCGAGCTGGTCGAAGAACTTGCGGGGCTGCGCGGAGACGTCCGGCACCGGCAGGGCGCGCACGTGCTTGCCCGCGAACGCCTTGAACTCCGAGCCCTCGAAGACATCGGTGATGTCCACCAGCTCCAGCTTGGCGCGCAGGTCCGGCTTGTCGGAGCCGTACTTCGCCATCGCCTCGCGGAACGGGATGCGCGGGAAGGGAGAGGTGACGTGGCGGCCGCCGCCGAACTCCTCGAAGAGCTCCGTCATGAGCTTCTCGATGGGCTGGAAGACGTCCTCCTGCTCGACGAAGGACATCTCCACGTCGAGCTGGTAGAACTCGCCCGGCGAGCGGTCGGCGCGGGCGTCCTCGTCGCGGAAGCAGGGCGCGATCTGGAAGTAGCGGTCGAAGCCGGAGATCATCAGCAGCTGCTTGAACTGCTGCGGGGCCTGCGGCAGCGCGTAGAACTTGCCCGGGTGCACACGGGAGGGGACCACGTAGTCGCGGGCGCCCTCGGGCGAGGTGGCGGACAGGATCGGCGTCGCCATCTCGTTGAAGCCCATGGCGACCATCTTGTGGCGGATCGCGGAGATCACGGCCGTGCGCAGCATGATGTTGCGGTGCATGCGCTCGCGGCGCAGGTCCAGGAAGCGGTACTCCAGGCGCCGCTCCTCGTTGACCCCGTCCTCGGCGTTGATCGTGAAGGGCAGCGGGGCGGCCGCGCCGAGCAGCTCGACCTCGGCGACCTCGACCTCGATCTCACCCGTGGGCAGGTCGGAGTTCACGTTCTCGGTTCCACGTGAAACAACCTGGCCGTCGACGCGGACCGTGGACTCCTTGGACATCTTGTCCAGGGCCTCGTACGCCGGGGTGCCGGGGCGGGCGACCAGCTGGGTGATGCCGTAGTGGTCGCGCAGATCGATGAAGAGGATGCCGCCCAGGTCGCGCCGATTGTGCAGCCAGCCACTCAGCCGGACGTCGGTACCGACGTCAGAGGCGCGGAGCTGGCCGCAGGTGTGGGACCTGTACCGATGCATCGTCGTTCATCGTCCTTCGTGGTGGGGTTCTCTCCTGCCGGCCTCGCGGACCGGCGGGAACGGGCACGGGGCCCGGACCCATCAAGGGTACCGGGCACCCCAAGATCGGCTCCCCACCATTACGGCCCACGGGTCCGCGGTACCGGGGCCGGTGGCGGCCCCCGGCGGCGGGCATCGGCGGCGGGCATCGGCGGCCCACGGTGGCAGCTATCGATCGGATCTTCTTAAAGTGGGTCAATGCGCACTGGCGAGCCCCTGCCGTCCGTGGGCGACGTCCTCGCCGCCCTCGCGACCGGTCTGTGGCACTGGGACACCGCCACCGGCCTGGTCAGCGTGGACGCGGAGGCGGCGCGGCTGCTCGGCCTGCCCCCCGAGTCCGCCACCCTCACCGAGGCCCAGACCCGGGCCCGGCTGCACCCGGTCGACTGGAACGAGATCACCGGCGTGGTCCAGCTCGCGGCGGCCGAGGGCACCCTCGCCGAGGTGCGCATCCGGATCATGGACCCGCGGGGGAACGTCCTGCGGGTCGTCCGCAGCCGCTCCAAGCCGTCCTTCGACCCCGAACGGCGGGCGTACGAGCTCATCGGCACCCTCCAGGAGGTGACCGAGCCGACCCCCGGCACGGCGGCGGGGCGCAGCGCGGTCACCGGGGACTGGCGGCGCTCGCGGGAGGCGTTCCTGCTGGACGCCGGCCGGGCGCTGGCGGAGGCGCGCTCCACGGCGGAGGTGCTGCGGGTGGCGGGCGCCCTGTCGATGCCGGGGTTCTCCCCGGACGGGCTCGTGGTGTTCGGGGTGGAGGGCGACCGGCTGACGATCATCGGTCACCACGGGCATCAGCCGGGCGACATCCGGCCCTTCTCCGACATGCCGCTCGCCGCGGACTACCCGGCGGCGGAGGTGGTGCGCTCCGGACGCGCGGTGTACGTGGCCTCGCCGGAGCAGTACGAGAGCCGCTACCCGGCGATCTGGCCCTACGTCGAGCGCTTCGGCCGCCACTCCTGGGCGTTCCTGCCGCTGACGGTGGCCGGACGCACGATGGGCGCCTGGATGGCGGCGTTCACCTATCCGGTGGCCTTCACCCCGGACGAGCGCGCCGTACTGACGACGGTGGCGCGGATGCTCGCGCAGGCGCTGTCCCGGGCCGGCGCCGCGGAGTCCGAGCGGGAGCTGACCGAGGGCCTGCAGCGCTCCATGCTGCCGTCGCTGGGCCCGGAGATCCCGGGGATGCGAGTGGCCGCCCGCTACATCCCGACCGGCGGCGGACTGCAGGTCGGCGGCGACTGGTACGACATGATCCCGCTGCCCTCGGGCCGTTTCGCGCTGGTCATCGGGGATGTGCAGGGGCACGACGTACGGGCGGCGGGGCTGATGGGCCAGCTGCGGATCGCCCTGCGCGCGTACGCCTCGGAGGGGCACCGTCCGGACGCCGTCCTCTCCCGCGCCTCCCGTTTCCTGCACGGCATCACGCACGACTCCCGGGACGAGAACCTGGCCGACCTCCGCTTCGCGACCTGCGTGTACGTGGAGGCCGACCCGGCGACCGGAATGCTGGAGATCGCCCGCGCCGGGCACCCGGACCCGGCGATCCGGATGGCCGACGGCACGGTGATGATGCGGCCGACGGCGGGCGGGCTGCCGCTGGGCATCGATCCGGACGCGGACTACCCGACGACCCGTTTCGCGCTGGAACCCGGCGAGACGATGATGCTCTGCACCGACGGCCTGATCGAGACCGGCGGCCACGACATGGCGAGCGGCTGGCGGCGGCTCCGAGCGGTCCTGGAGGACCACGACGGCGACGCGGAGACGCTGGCCGACGCACTCGTGCAGGCGGTGCACGGGCCGTCGTCGCACCACACCACCGGGCCGCTGGCGGACCGCCGCGAGGACGACATCGCCCTGGTGCTGCTGTGCCGGGCCGGGGAGGGTCACGACTGCGTCGACACCGGGACGGCGCGGCCCGCGGTGCGGCGCACGCTGCTGTCGGTGGCGCAGGACGAACCCGAACGGATCGCCGAGGCCCGCCAGCACCTGCGGGAGCTGCTGCACGACTGGGCCTCGGCGGAGCAGGTCGACTCGGCGGTCCTGCTGGTCTCCGAGATGGTCACGAACGTCCTCGTCCACACCGACGCCGACGCGCTGCTGCTCGCCGAGGTGGCCGGTGCGGACGGCCGGCGGCTGCGGGTGGAGGTCACCGACGCGGGGGACGACCTCCCCCACCGGCGCCGCCCCGGCGAACTGGCCTCCTCGGGCCGCGGCCTGATGCTGATCGAGCTTCTCGCCGACACCTGGGGAGTCGCCCCCCGGGGCCGGGGCAAGAGCATCTGGTTCGAGCTCTACGAATCGGCCGGGACGGGGGACGAGGGCTCCGCCGCACCGGTCGTTCCGGTCGAATCCGCGGCCCCCGCCCGGGCGGACGAGTAGGACGACGAAGCCCCGTAGGGGCCTGGCCTTGGGAACCGGCTGGACAGGCCGGGTCCGGCTAGGCTCTCGCGCCCCGCGGGAGGCGGGGTCCGACCGGTCGGACGGGCCACGCCGGTCACCGAGGTCGCGCGGGCCGGCCGCGCGGGTGGGACGACGGCGATTCCGGCCGGGCGGAAGGAGCCCGGGCGGGCCGGCCCGGAGCGGGCCGGTGCCGGAGCCGGCCACCGGGGGGCCGCCCGGGGCCGGTGGATCTAGGAGGCCGGCCGGTCCGGCGGGGTGCTCGGGGACGGACCGGTGGGCGGGGCCGACGGGGTGCCGGAGGGTTCGGCCGGACGGTCCTCGCCGGAGGCAGCCGTGCCCTGCGGGCCCCGGCCGCCGTAGCGGTCCCTCAGCTCCTGGGCGACCGAGAAGGCCGCGGCGGTCAGCGGGACCGAGAGCAGCATGCCGAGGATGCCCGCGACGGAGGCACCGGCGGTGATGGCCAGCAGCACCACCGCCGGGTGCATCTGCACGGTCCGGCTCTGGATGACCGGCTGGAGCACGTGCCCCTCCAGCGCCTGCACCGCCACCACCACCCCGAGCGCCCACAGCGCGATGACGAATCCCCGGTCGGCCAGGGCGACCAGCACGGCCACCGCGCCGGAGATGAAGGCGCCGAGGTAGGGGATGTAGGCGCCGACGAAGACGAGCGCGCCGAGCCCCACCGCGCCGGGCACCTGGAGGATCAGCAGGCCCACGGTGATGCAGACAGCGTCGATGAGGGCGATGAGCGTGGTCCCGCGCATGAACCCCTCGACCGCGCGGAAGGCCCGCCGGGCCATGGCCTCGACGGTGCCGGAGGCGCCGCCGGGCACCACGGAGCGCAGGGCGTTCAGAGCCCGGTCGGCGTCACGCAGGAAGAAGAAGACGAGCAGCAGCGCGAGCACCGCCGTGGCCATGCTCTCGCCGACCACGCTGACCCCGCTGATGACGCCGGAAGCGGCCGTCCCGCCGAACTTGCCCAGCAGCTCGCGCGAATTGGCGGCGAGATCGTCGAGCCCGGTGCCGGCGGCGCCGAAGTGCCGGGCGACCGACTTGGCGGCGAGCCGGAGCGAGACGAGGATCTGGTCGCCGCTGTCGATGAGCGCGGCGACGACGATGTACACGGCACCGCCGACGACGGCGACGACCGCGACGCACGTGAGCCCGGCCGCCAGCGACCGCTGCACCCCGGTCCGCACGAGCCGCCGGTACAGCGGCCTCAGCAGCGCGGTGCCGAGCAGCGCGAGCAGCACCGGCGTGACGGCCGTACGGAACTCGCCGCACAGCCGTACCCCCACCCAGCCCACCCCGGCGGCGAGCAGCAGCACGGCGCACCAGGCGGCGAACCGGCGAACGGGGTCGGGCAGCAGCGACACACCCCCAGCGGATCATGGTCGCCGGTGGCTGTCCTGCCGCGCGGGGCCGGGCGGGTGAGCGCTCGCGGCGCCGCACGTGCGGGTGGCCGCGCGGGTTTCCGTCAAACCCGCGCGGCCACCGTCCCCCGGGCCCGAGGGCCGCTCAGTGCCGGGCCCGGGGGGGGTGCTTCCGTCAGGCCTGCGGGCCGCTCTCCGTCATGCCGTGCACGGCGGGGACCGTGCCCAGACGGCCCTTCTGGAAGTCCTCGAAGGCTTGCATCAGCTCGTCCTTGGTGTTCATGACGAACGGGCCGTAGTGGGCCATCGGCTCGCGGATCGGCTGTCCGCCCAGCAGCACGACCTCCAGGTCCGGCGTGTGGGAGTCCTGCTTCTCGTCCGCGCGGACGGTCAGCGAGGAGCCCGCGCCGAAGACGGCGGTCTGGCCCAGGTGGATCGGCCGGCGCTCGGCGCCGACGCTGCCGCGGCCCGCCATGACGTACGCCAGGCCGTTGAAGTCCTCGCGCCAGGGCAGGGTGATCTCGGCACCCGGCGCCAGGGTCGCGTGGATCATCGTGATCGGCGTGTGCGTGACGCCCGGGCCCTCGTGGCCGTCCAGCTCGCCGGCGATGACGCGGAGCAGCGCGCCACCGTCGGGCGAGGTGAGCAGCTGGACGTTGCGGCCGCGGATGTCCTGGTAGCGCGGGGCCATCATCTTGTCCTTGGCCGGGAGGTTCACCCACAGCTGGAGGCCGTGGAAGAGGCCGCCGGACACGACGAGGGCCTCCGGCGGGGCCTCGATGTGCAGCAGGCCCGAGCCGGCGGTCATCCACTGGGTGTCGCCGTTGGTGATGGTGCCGCCACCACCCTGCGAGTCCTGGTGGTCGAAGATGCCGTCGATGATGTAGGTGACGGTCTCGAAGCCGCGGTGCGGGTGCCAGGGGGTGCCCTTGGGCTCGCCCGGCGCGTACTCCACCTCGCCCATCTGGTCCATCATGATGAACGGGTCGAGGTGGCGGTAGTTGATCCCGGCGAACGCGCGGCGCACCGGGAAGCCCTCACCCTCGAAACCGCTCGGAGCGGTCGTGACGGTGAGCACGGGGCGTGCCACGGCGTCGGCGGGAGCGGTCACGCGGGGCAGCGTCAACGGGTTCTCGACGGTCACTGCAGGCATGGTGGGTACCTCCTTGGTACGCCCACTTTAGTTGAGCGTTGAACTTCTTGTCACCCCCAACAGAACGGGCCCGGAGGGAATTCCCTCCGGGCCCGCCATGGGGGTCTTCTCGGTTCAGACACCGCCGTACATGCGGCGCATGGCGAATTCGACCATCTGCTCGACCGCCTTGGCGTCGAACACCATCCGGTGCTCGCCCTCCATGTCCAGAACGAACCCGTAGCCGGTGGGCAGCAGATCGATCACCTCGGCGCCGGTGATGACGAAGTACTTGGACTCCTTGCCCGCGTATCGCCGCAGCTCCTTGAGGGAGGTGAACATCGGGATCACCGGCTGCTGGGTGTTGTGCAGGGCCAGGAAGCCGGGGGTGTCACCGCGGGGGCAGTACACCTTCGACGTGGCGAAGATCTGCTGGAAGTCCTCGGCGGCCATCGAGCCCGTGGTGAAGGCGCGCACCGCGTCCGCGAGCGAGGGCGGGGACGGCTCGGGATAGAGCGGCGGCTGCTGGCCGTACCCCCCGACACCGCCCGGCATCTGCTGCTGCGGCGGCACGTACCCCTGCTGCGCGGCGCCACCGTCCATGGGCTGGCCGTATCCGTACATGCGCGCAAGAGTACCGAGCGCGGGCTGCGCCGGCCGCCCCCTTCCCCCCACCGAAGAAAACCGGCCGGTCACCCGCCTTCCGCCGGGATACCGGAGCGGCCGGAAGGGCTGCACATGAGGAGGGTGGAGTAGACCCTTCTCACACTTGGCAGGGCAGGGGTTGCTTCTTATTACCGACGGGTAGCATCATCGTAGCTACTTGTTGGTACGTGAACCAGATGCGAGGAGTCAGTGCCTCGCCGATCCCTCAACGGAGCAGTCGCCATGGGGCACTACAAGTCGAATCTCCGCGACATCGAGTTCAACCTCTTCGAAGTACTGGGGCGCGACAAGGTGTACGGCACCGGCCCGTTCGAGGAGATGGACGTCGAGACCGCAAAGAGCGTCCTGGAGGAGCTGACCCGCCTCTCCGAGAACGAGCTGGCCGAGTCCTTCGCCGACGCCGACCGCAACCCGCCGGTCTTCGACCCGGAGACCAACACCGCGCCGGTCCCGGCGTCCTTCAAGAAGAGCTACAAGGCCTTCATGGACTCGGAGTACTGGCGGCTCGGCCTGCCCGAGGAGATCGGCGGCACCACCTCGCCCCGCTCACTGATCTGGGCCTACGCCGAGCTGATCCTGGGCGCCAACCCGGCCGTCTGGATGTACTCCTCGGGCCCCGCGTTCGCCGGCATCCTCTTCGAGGAGGGCAACGAGGTCCAGAAGCACATCGCCAAGGTCGCCGTGGACAAGCAGTGGGGCTCCACGATGGTGCTCACCGAGCCCGACGCGGGCTCCGACGTGGGCGCCGGCCGCACCAAGGCGATCCAGCAGGAGGACGGCTCCTGGCACATCGAGGGCGTGAAGCGCTTCATCACCTCCGGTGAGCACGACATGGAGGAGAACATCCTCCACTACGTCCTCGCCCGCCCCGAGGGCGCCGGCCCCGGCACCAAGGGCCTGTCCCTCTTCCTCGTCCCGAAGTACCTCTTCGACTTCGAGACCGGCGAGCTGGGCGAGCGCAACGGCGTCTACGCCACCAACGTCGAGCACAAGATGGGCCTCAAGGCCTCCAACACGTGCGAGATGACCTTCGGCGACAAGCACCCCGCCAAGGGCTGGCTGATCGGCGACAAGCACGACGGCATCCGCCAGATGTTCCGCATCATCGAGTTCGCCCGCATGATGGTCGGCACGAAGGCGATCTCCACGCTCTCCACCGGCTACCTCAACGCGCTGGAGTACGCCAAGGAGCGCGTCCAGGGCCCGGACCTGGCCAACTTCATGGACAAGACGGCGCCCAAGGTCACCATCACGCACCACCCCGACGTGCGCCGCTCGCTGATGACGCAGAAGGCGTACGCGGAGGGCATGCGCGCCCTCGTGCTCCACACCGCCTCCGTCCAGGACGCCATCCAGCTCAAGGAGGCGAACGGCGAGGACGCCTCGGCCGAGGAGGCGCTGAACGACCTGCTCCTGCCCATCGTCAAGGGCTACGGCTCCGAGAAGGGCTACGAGCAGCTCGCCCAGTCGCTGCAGACCTTCGGCGGCTCCGGCTTCCTCCAGGAGTACCCGATCGAGCAGTACATCCGGGACTCCAAGATCGACACCCTGTACGAGGGCACCACGGCGATCCAGGGCCAGGACTTCTTCTTCCGGAAGATCGTCCGCAACCAGGGCGCCGCGCTGAACTCCCTCGCCGAGGACATCAAGAAGTTCCTGGCGCTCGGCACCGGCGGCGAGGACCTGTCCGGCGCCCGCGAGCACCTCGCCAAGGCGGCCGTGGAGCTGGAGGCGATCGTCGGCCTCATGCTGACCGACCTCGCCGCCACCGAGCAGGACACCAAGAACATCTACAAGGTGGGCCTGAACACCACCCGCCTGCTCATGGCCTCCGGTGACGTCGTCGTCGGCTACCTGCTGCTCAAGGGCGCCGCGATCGCCGCCGAGAAGCTCGCCACCGCCTCGGCGAAGGACAAGGCGTTCTACACCGGCAAGATCGCCGCGGCGAAGTTCTTCGCGGCGAACGTCCTGCCGGGCGTCACCCTCGCCCGCAAGATCGCCGCCGGTGTCGAGCTGGACCTCATGGAGCTGGACGAGGCCGCGTTCTAGACCCGGCGAGGCCGCGTCCACCGGCCGGCGAGGCCGCCTTCCGGACCGGTCGGGACCCGCTCCCGACCGGCCGGGACCGCGTTACCGACGTTCCGGACGACCCCGTCGATACCCCGCACGGGCCCGCTCCCCATTCCCGGGAGCGGGCCCGTGCACGTCGTTAAGGTGAACCCATGAGCGCACCAGCCCGCTTCGACCGCGGCCACACCGACGACCTGATGTCCTTCCTGGCGGCAAGCCCCTCGCCGTACCACGCCGTGGCGAACACCGCCGAGCGGCTGGAGAAGGCGGGCTTCCGTCAGGTCGCCGAGACGGACGCCTGGGACGGGACGAGCGGCGGCAAGTACCTGCTGCGCGGCGGCGCGATCGTGGCCTGGTTCGTGCCCGAGGGCGCCGCACCGCACACCCCCTTCCACATCATCGGCGCGCACACCGACTCCCCGAACCTGCGGATCAAGCCGCGCCCGGACAGCGGGGCGCACGGCTGGCGTCAGGTGGCCGTGGAGATCTACGGCGGCCCGCTGCTGAACTCATGGCTGGACCGGGACCTCGGCCTGGCCGGCCGGCTCACCCTGCGCGACGGCTCCACCGTCCTGGTCGACGTCGACCGGCCGCTCCTGCGGGTCCCCCAGCTCGCCATCCACCTGGACCGCACGGTCGGCACCGACGGGCTCAAGCTCGACAAGCAGCGGCATCTCCAGCCGGTCTGGGGCCTCGGCGGCGACGTCCTGGACGGCGACCTGATCGCCTTCCTGGAGCAGGAGGCCGGGCTGGAGGCGGGCTCGGTGACCGGCTGGGACCTGATGACGTACCCGGTGGAGCCGCCCGCCTACCTGGGCCGCGACCGGGAGCTGGTGGCCGGCCCGCGCATGGACAACCTGCTGTCCGTGCACGCCGGCGTCGCCGCCCTGGTGGCCGCCGCGACCTCCGGGGCCGAGCTCACCCGCATCCCCGTGCTGGCCGCCTTCGACCACGAGGAGAACGGCTCCCAGTCCGACACCGGCGCGGACGGCCCGCTGCTGGGCACGGCCCTGGAGCGCTCGGTGTTCGCGCGCGGCGGGTCGTACGAGGACCGGGCGCGCGCCTTCGCCGGCACGGTCTGCCTGTCCTCCGACACGGGGCACGCCGTCCACCCCAACTACGCCGAGCGGCACGACCCGACGCACCACCCGCGGGTCAACGGCGGCCCCATCCTCAAGGTCAACGTCAACAACCGCTATGCCACGGACGGTTCGGGCCGCGCGGTGTTCGCCGCCGCCTGCGAACGGGCCGACGTCCCGTTCCAGTCCTTCGTCTCCAACAACTCCATGCCGTGCGGCACCACCATCGGACCCATCACCGCGGCCCGGCACGGGATCCGCACGGTCGACATCGGTGTGGCGATCCTCTCCATGCACAGTGTCCGCGAACTCTGCGGCGCCGACGACCCGTTCCTCCTGGCGAACGCCCTGACCGCGTTCCTGGAGGGCTGACCGCCGGCCCGCGCCTCCGGGCCCCCTCGTACGCCTGAGTTCTCGTCACCGTCCGTCGTGGGCATGCCCCAAGCCGCGCCGGGTACCCGGTTGCCACCGGAGATTCCGGAACCGAAAAGGGGAGGCGACTTCTCATGGGGCTCGGAGGATGCATCATCCTCATCGCCGTGGGGGCCATCCTCACGTTCGCGACCGACTGGCAGATGCACGGCGTCAACCTCACCATCGTCGGAGTGATCCTGATGGCCGTCGGCCTGATCGGCGTCGCCACGTTCAGCGGAATCGCCCGGCGCCGCAGGGTGGTCGTGCCCCCGACGACGCCGGTGGTGGAGGAGGAACCCCTGCACCACCGCCGCGCCGACGGGTACACCGAGGGCTACCGCGACGGGTACGGCGTATGACTCCCGCCGCCGTCCACCCGCGGGTGACATCCCACCCGCGGGTGAGAGGCACGGTCAGGGACAACTGACACGGGTGTCACCGGAGTCGGTGGTGCAGGAGTCGAAACCCGTACCGCCGTCCGCCGTGTCGTTGCGGGCCACCCCGTCCGTGGTGATCAGACGGTCGTTGCCGGACGAGCCGGTCAGGGTGTCGTTGCCCGGACCGCCGTACAGCGTGTCGTCGCCGAGGCCGCCGTCGGCGTAGTCGTCGCCGAAGTCGCCGTGGACGGTGTCCCGGCCGCCGCCCGCGCGGACGACGTCGTTACCGCCCAGGGCACAGATCACGTCGTTGCCACCCGTGCCGGTGAGGGTGTCGGACCCGCTGGTGCCGACGATCGTGCAGCCACGGGCGTTGCCCACGCCCGTGGTCGCCGCGGCCGTGTTGTCCGCCGGTGCCGGGTCGGTCTGCGTGGCGGTCACCGTGGCGGCGTTCCTGAGCGTGCCGGTCGTCCGCGGCTCGGCGACCACCGTCACCGTGGCACTCGCGCCCGGGGCGAGCGAACCCAGCGAGCAGGTGGCACCGGTGGCCGAGGTGAGGGTGCAACCGCCCTGGCCGGTGGTGGCCGACACCACGGTCGCCTGCACTCCCGACAGCGCGTCGCCGAGTGTGACGCCGGAAGCGGACCCCGGGGACGCGGCGGAGTTGGTCACGCGCACGGTGTACGTGGCCCGGTCCCCCAGATCGACCGAGGACGGGCCCGTCGTGGTGACGGAGAGGTTCGCGCCGGCCGGAGGCGGCGGGGTGCCGGCCCCGCCCAGGAAGCGGGCCAGGGCGAAGTCGGTGTTCTGGCCGCCCTGTCCGGCGGCCACGATCCTGCCGTCGGACTGGAGCGCCACCCCGTGCGCCACGTCGCTCCCGCCGAAGCCCGTGGTCGCCCGGCCTCCGGACCCGAAGCCGCCGTCCAGGCTGCCGTCGGGGTTGTACCGCAGCACGGCGAACCCTCCGCCGGACCGGCCGCCCGCGGTGACGATCCTCCCGTCGCCCGGCTGCACGACCACGTCCTCGGCGAAGGCGCCGGTCGTGAGGACCCTGCCGTCCCCGTCGAATCCCGTGTCCAGGGTGCCGTTCGTGTTGTACCGGGCCATCGCCAGCCTGTCGTCGCTGTGGCCCGCCGCGACGATCCTGCCGTCGGGCTGGACCGCCAGACCCTCCACGGACTCGTAGGCACCGAAGTCGGTGCGTTCGATGCCGTCGCCGCCGAAACCGGTGTCGAGACTGCCGTCGGCGTTGTACCGGATCACGACGAAGTCGAAGCGGGTCGTCCCCACCTCGCCCCCGACGACGATCTTTCCGTCCGGTTGCAGTGCCAGGGCCCGTAGGTCGCCGCCCTCCTCCAGGGAGGGTGACAGAGCGGTGGTCGCCATGCCGTCGCCGTCGAAGCTCCTGTCCAGGCTGCCGTCCGGGTTGTACCGCGCCACGGCGGCACGGCCACCGACATAGCCCGCGGCGACGATCCTGCCGTCGGGCCGCACCGCGACGTCCATGGCCTCCTCGGGGCGGCCGAAATCGGTGAACACGAAGCCGTCGCCGTCGAAGCTCCTGTCCGGACTGCCGTCCGGGTTGTAGCGGGCCACCACGAACCAGCAGCAGTCCTCGTAGTCCCGCCAGGCGCTCCCGACCACGACGATCTTGCCGTCGGGTTGCACGGCCACGCCGCGCGCCTGGTCGTCCAGCCCTTCGGGACCCAGCGGGGTGGTCACCGTCCCGTCGCCGCCGAAACCGGTGTCCGGCGTGCCGTCGGGAAGGTGCCGCGTCAGCGCGAAGTCGCCGTCGTGCGAACCGACGGAGACGATCCTGCCGTCGGACTGCAACGCCACGTCGTTGGCCTGGTCGAGGCCGCCGAGATCGGTGAGGACCCTGCCGTCACCGCTGAACGAGGGGTCCAGGTCCCCCGGCGCCGCGACCGCGGTACCGGGCAGGGTGAGCAGGAGTGCCAGCACGCTGCCGGCCACGGTCGCGGACCGCGCGGTGAGAGACCGGCGGCGCTTCTCGCGGAACCGGCGCCACGCCGATCGCACATGAGGGGTGAGCATGCGAAACAGCGTTCCGGCACTCGCACACGGGTCCGGCCGCCACGAGCCGGGTTGCGCCCATCGGACGCGGAGATCCATCCCGGCGGGTGAGCCGGCCCTCGCACGGCCGGCTCCCGGACCGGGCCGCCGGGACCTGTCGTCCGGTCGCAGGGCGCTCGGGTCGGCCGACGAGGCACCGTGAGCCAGGCCGGCCTGAAACAAGCGACAGGCCGGCCCTAGCCCGCGTCCATCCCCGCCAGCACCAGGGGCAGCCGGTGCGCCGCACCCTCGGCGAGGCGGATCGGGACGCCCCAGTCCTGCTGGTGGACGTGGCACGCGGGGTGTGCGGCGGCGGAGTCGTCGTCGCAGCTCGCCGCCATGGCCGAGACGTGCAGGACGCCCTCCGCGACGGCCGGGTTCAGCTCCAGCTCGCGGGAGAGGTCCGTGTCCGCCCCCTCGCCCTTGAGCAGCAGCTCGGGCGGGGTCGAGGAGACCAGCAGCCGGGTCGAGGGACCGTGGCGGGTGTCCAGCCTCTGGCCCGCGGGCGCCTCGAAGATCACGTCGAGGCGGAGCGCGCCCGGGGCGACCTCGGTCGCGGCACGCCGCGTGCGGTGGGCGACCGCGTCGACCCCGACCGCCTCCTCGGGCAGCCGCAGCCGGGTGAGCCGGTGCCGGGCCGACTCGACCACCACGATGTCCGTGCCGACGAGGACGGCGTCGCTGGGCTCGCGCAGATCGGTGGCGAGCGTGGTGACCTCACCGGTGGCCGGGTCGTAGCGGCGCAGGGCGTGGTTGTAGGTGTCGGCGACGGCGACCGAGCCGTCCGGCAGGGCGGTGACGCCCAGCGGATGCTGCAGCAGCGCCTCGCCCGCCGGGCCGTCCCGGTGCCCGAAGTCGAACAGGCCGGTGCCGACCGCCGTACGCACGTGCCCGTCCCGGTCCACCCAGCGCAGCGCGGAGGTCTCGGAGTCGGCGACCCACAGCCGGTCGGCGGTGGCCGCGAGACCGGAGGGCTGCGCGAACCAGGCCTCGGCGCCCGGTCCGTCGACCAGGCCCTCGTTGGTGGTGCCGGCCGCCACGGCGACCGTCCCGGCCTCCGGGTCGTACGTCCACAGCTGGTGCACGCCCGCCATGGCGATCCACACCTTGCCGCCGAACACGGCCACGTCCCACGGCGACGACAGGTCCGTCCCGCGGGCCGGGCCGGAGGTCGCCGCACCCCGCCACCACTGCCGGCCGGTGCCGGCCAGGGTGGTCACGGCACCCGTGGCGAGGTCGAGCCGGCGCAGGGCGTGGTTGACGGTGTCGGCGACGACGACCGCGCCGTCGTCGAGGAGCGCGAGGCCCTGCGGCTCGTTGAAGGAGGCCTCGCCCGGACCGCCGTCGGCGAAGCCGCGCGCACCGGAGCCGATGCGCCGCACGACGGTCTCGGCGTCCTCCGCCAGCTCCACCAACTGGTGCCGTGTGCTGTCGCTGACGAGGAGGTGCCCGGACGGCAGGAGTAGCGCCTTGCCCGGGAAGCGCAGGGCCGTCGGCCCCGGCTCCGGCGGCACGTACGGGCCGTCACCGCGGCGCAGGGTGCCCTTCGCCTCGTACTCGGCCTCCAGCTCCTCGACCAGCCGCTCGATGGCGTGCACGTGCCCCTCGCCCGCGTGCTGGGCGACGACGTACCCCTCGGGATCGATCACGACGAGCGTCGGCCAGGCCCGGACCGCGTACTGCTTCCACGTGGCGAGCTCGGGATCGTCCAGCACCGGGTGCTCCACGCCGTAGCGCTCGACGGCGTCCACGACCGCCTGGTGCTCGGCCTCGTGCACGAACTTCGGCGAGTGCACCCCGACGACCACCACCGTGTCCCGGTGCCTCTCCTCCAACTCCCTGAGCTCGTCGAGGACGTGCAGGCAGTTGATGCAGCAGAAGGTCCAGAAGTCCAGGATCAATACGCGCCCCCGGAAGTCGGCGAGCCTCAAATCCTTCCCACCGGTGTTGATCCAGCCGCCCTTACCGGTCGGCTCGGGGGCACGGACACGTACGCGCTTCGCCATGCTTCACCCAACCACGGCACCGACCTGCGCTATTTCCGCCCGGCGGGTGGCCGCTCCCGGATATCTCCCCCCACTTCTTCCGGGCCCGTGACGATCACGCGCCGTCGGGGAACGGTTACCGCATGAGATTTCTCGTACGCGACCGCATCCTCGGCATCGGCGACGACTGGTGGATCGAGGACGAGCACGGCCGGAAGGTGTTCCTCGTCGACGGCAAGGCGATGCGGCTGCGGGACACCTTCGAGCTGAAGGACACCCAGGGGCGGGTCCTGATCGACATCCACCAGAAGATGTTCGCCCTGCGCGACACCATGGTGATCGAACGGGACGGCGAAGGGCTGGCCAGGATCAAGCGCAAGCGGCTGTCGCTGCTGCGCAACCACTACCGGGTCTCCCTGGTGGACGGCACCGAGCTGGACGTCAGCGGCAAGATCCTGGACCGCGAGTTCGCCGTCGAGTACGAGGGCGAACTCCTCGCGGTGATCTCCCGGCGCTGGCTCTCCCTCCGGGACACCTACGGCGTGGACGTGGTACGGGAGGACGCCGACCCGGCTCTGCTCATCGCCGTGGCGGTGTGCGTGATCCACCTGGCGGAGAAGGAGGGCGAGGAACAGGACTGAACACGACCGGGCGGGGCTGGGGACTACCCGTGGGCCCGGCCCGGGAGCCGCCCACCGGCCACGGAACGCGAGAGCGGCGCTTCTGGGCGGGCAGGGGCTGCCGTGGGCTCTGCGTCGGGAGTGGCGTGGGCTCTGCGTCGGGAGTGGCGTGGGGCCTGGAGCGCGGAAGGCCCTGAGCAGCGCAGGCCCGGCGAGCGGCACACACCGCTGCCCGCCGGAGGAGGCGGCCGGGAGAGGCCGACCCCCGCCGGAGAAGGCGGCCGGGAGAGGCCGACGCCCGGCGACGGAGGCGGCTTCGGACGCCGGTCCAAGCCGACGATCGCGGCGCGGTCAGCCCGGCGCCCGCTGACGGGGCGGCTTCGGAAACCGGTCCCCGTCGCCGGAAGCCGCAACGCACGACCGGCCCCGCCGACGAAAGCGAGGGCAATGCGGGAAGCCCGGCCCCCGCTGGCCGAGGTGACTCGGAAGGCCGACGCCCCCACTGGCCGAGGTGACTCGGAAGGCCGACGCCCGACAGGGCCGCTCGGGAAGGCCGACGCCCGCCGACGGAGGCGGCTGCGAAAGGCAGACTCCCGCCACCGCAAGCCGCTCTGCACGACCGGCCCCCACCACCGACGAGGGCGACGCGGGGAGCCAGGTCCCCGCCGACAGAAGCGGTCCGGAAAGCCGGCGTGCCCCGGCGAGGGTCACTCGGGAGAGCCGACCCCACCAGCGGAGGCGACGTCGAAAGACCGGTCCCCCGCGGCGGGGCCGGCCCCGCCGGCCTCGGCCGCTCGGGACGCCCGGTGCACGGAGTCGCGTCGGCCCGGGCCAAGGGCGGCCGCGCGGCCGTGGCTAGCCTCGGTGGTGGGGCGGTGCCAGGCCGAGGACCCGGTCCTTCAGGGCCGGAAACTGCTCACGGGTGGCCGCCACCTTCGCCGGGTCGAACTCCACCGTGAGGACCTCCTCGCCCGGTCCCGCCTCCGCGAGCACCTCGCCCCAGGGATCCACCACGATCGAGTGACCCGCCTGCGGAACTCCCGCATGCGTCCCGGCCGTTCCACAGGCGAGCACGAACGCCTGGTTCTCCACCGCCCGCGCCTGAGCCAGCAGCGTCCAGTGCGCGCGCCGCCGCTCGGGCCAGCCCGCCGGGATCACCAGCACCTCGGCGCCGGCGTCGGCCAGTCCGCGGAAGAGTTCGGGGAAACGGAGGTCGTAGCAGGTGGCCACGCCGAGCGTGGTCCCGGGCAGCCGGACCGTCACCAGGTCCCGCCCCGCACCCATCAGCACGGCCTCGCCCTTGTCGAAGCCGAAGCGGTGGATCTTGCGGTAGGCCGCGGCCAGTTCACCGGCGGGAGAGAAGACGAGGGACGTGTTGTAGAGGGGGCCCTCGGGATCCCGCTCGGGAATGGACCCGGCGTGCAGCCACACGCCCGCGTCGCTCGCCGCCTTGGCCATGACGTCGTACGTCGGTCCCTCGAGCGGCTCGGCCTCCCGGCCGAACTCCTCGTAGGCGAAGGCGCCGGTGGTCCACAGTTCGGGCAGAACCACGAGGTCGGCACCGGCCTGCTCGCGCACGAGCGCGGCGGCACGCTGCCGCCGGGCCTCGGCCGATTCGTCCTCGTCCACGGCGATCTGGATCAGCGAGGCGCGCACACTACCACCGTCCTGGCATTGGAGTCGTCCAACAGGCCTACGATCGTCACACGAAAGCACTGCCGGGGTGCCTCACAGCAGCGTAACTTGGGGTCCCCTCGGGTTCGAGCACGGCCGAGAACCCGGGGGAGTCCCAGAACACCGCCGCGAGCAGCCACCGCCCACTGGCAACGCCGCCACAACCTGCCCGTGTACCAAACGCCGAGGGGTCCCGTTTCCGTGAGCCTGCATCCCACCCTCCAGCCCTACGCCGACGCCTGGACCCACTCCATCGACGCGATATCCGAGATGGTGCAGTCGCTCCCGGACGGAGAGTGGAACCGGCGCACCCCCTGCCCCGGCTGGTCGGTGCGGGACATCGTGTCCCATGTGATCGGCATGGACTGCGAGATGCTCGGCGACCCCCGCCCCATCCACTCCCTGCCCCGTGACCTCTTCCACGTCACGACCGAGCACCAGCGCTACACGGAGATACAGGTCGACGTCCGCCGCCATCACACGGCGCCGGAGATGACGGCCGAGCTGGAGTACACGGTCATCCGCCGCAACCGCCAGCTGCGCAACGAGTCCCGGGACCCCGGCACCACGGTGCGCGGCCCGCTGGGCACGGAGGTCACCCTCGAACAGGCCTACCGCATGCGGGCCTTCGACGTGTGGGTGCACGAGCAGGACCTGCGCGCCGCCCTCGGCCGGCCCGGCGGCCTCGACTCGCCGGGCGCCCACGTCGCACGGGACATGCTGCTGGAAGCGCTGCCCAAGGTGGTCGCCAGGAACGCCGAGGCACCCCGCAGTTCGGCCGTCGTGATCGACGTGCACGGCCCGGTGGAGTTCCTGCGCACCGTCCGCGTCGACATCCAGGGCCGCGGCACCCTGGAGACCGCCCCGGCGCTCGGCCCCGCGGTCACCCTCACCCTCGACTGGGAGACGTACGTCCGCCTCGCCTGCGGCCGGATCTCCCCGGAGTCGGCCGCGGACCGGGTGAAGACGGAGGGCGACCCGGACCTGGCGGCGGCGATCCTGCGCCACTTCGCGGTGACGCCGTAGGCAGGGCGGGCGCCCGCGCCGGAACGGCGGAGCGCCGTGGTGGTTCCCGCGGTCGCACGGCGCAGCTGGCCGCAGGCGGCGGGCCCCATCGGGCTGCTCCCGCCTCCCGGCCGGCCGGAAACCGGTGGTGCGCAGTTACGAAGATCGTCTAGCGTCCCGGCATGACCGACACGCCGCCCCGTCTGGGCCGCCTCACCTTCCACAGCCCGCTGTCCGAGGCCCGCGCGGCCGGAATCGTCCAGCGGCTCGCGGCGAACCGGCCCCGGACCGTACTGGACATCGGCTGCGGCTGGGCGGAGCTGCTGCTCCGTGTGCTGGACGCCGTACCGGACGCGAAGGGCACCGGTGTCGACATCAACGGCGCCGACCTGGAGCGGGCGCGGCGGAACGCCGAGGCGCGCGGGCTCGCGGACCGGGCGGAGTTCGTCGAGGAATCCGCGCTGGGCACCCGTCGCGGGCCCGCCGACGTGGTGCTGTGCGTCGGCTCGGGCCAGGCGTTGAGCACGGCCGAGCCGGGCACGGCGGAGGCGCTGCGCGAGCTGCGCCGGCTGGTGACCGACGGCGGGCGCGTGCTGCTCGGCGAGGGGTTCTGGCAGCGCCCGCCCACCGCGACCGAGCTGTCCGGCATGTGGCCGGGAGCGCGCGCCGACGACCACCACGACCTCGCGGCCGTCCTCGACCTGGCCGTCGAGGCCGGTTTCCGGCCGGAGTGGACCGAGACGGCCGGGACCGAGGAGTGGGAGGAGTTCGAGTCGGCGTACCAGGCGGACACGGAGGTCTGGCTCGCCGCCCACCCGGACCATCCGCTGGCCGCCGAGACCCGGGAGCGCCTGGACCGCCACCGCGGACAGTGGATGCACTACCGCGGTGTCCTCGGCCTCGCCTACCTCACCCTCGTCCCGGTCGTGCGCTGACGCCCGCGCGGGGGCGTCCGGTTCAGGCGGCGGGGACGTGCACCGTCTCGATCCGGCTCGCCACCAGCCGCTCCCGTTCCCGGCGGGCCGCCCGGCCCCGCAGCCGGAGGATCTGGGTCATGCCCAGTGCCTGCAGCACGAAGACCGCGGAGAAGGCCACGGTGTAGTCGTCGCCGGTGGCGTCCAGCAGGACGCCGATCGCGAACAGCGTCGTCATGGAGGCGACGAAGCCACCCATGTTGGTGATGCCGGACGCGGTGCCCTGTCGCTCGGGAGGGTTGGCGGGCCGGGCGAAGTCGAAGCCCAGCATCGAGGCGGGCCCGCAGGCGCCGAGCACCGTGCAGAGGACCAGCAGCAGCCACATCGGCGCGTGGTCGCCGGGGTACGCCAGCGTCGCCGCCCACACCAGCGCGGTCGCCCCCACCGTGCAGAGCGCGAGCGGCAGCCGCGCCGCGTGGTGCCGGGCGACGATCTGGCCGTAGACCAGGCCGATCACCATGTTGGACAGGACGACCAGGGTGAGCAGTTCACCGGCCGTGGCCCGGCTGAGGCCCTGCGCCTGCACGAGGAACGGCAGGCCCCACAGCAGCAGGAACACCATCGCCGGGAACTGCGTGGTGAAGTGCACCCACAGACCGAGCCGGGTGCCGGGCTCGCGCCAGGACGCGGCGATCTGCCGGCGGACGTAGGCGGCGCCCTGGTGCGGGAAGGGCTCGGGCTCGTGCCCCTCCGGGTGGTCCCTGAGGAAGAGCAGGGTCAGGACCAGGACGATCACCCCGGCGAGCGCGCTGCCCGCGAACGCCGGGGTCCAGCCGATGCCGTGCAGCAGCCGGGCGAGGACCAGGGTGGAGACCAGGTTGCCCGCCATGCCGACCAGGCCGGCGAGCTGTGCGACCAGGGGCCCGCGGCGGGCCGGGAACCAGCGGGTGCCGAGCCGCAGCACGCTGATGAAGGTCATCGCGTCACCACAGCCCAGCAGCGCGCGGGAGGCGAGCGCGGTGCCGTAGGACGGGGAGAAGGCGAAGCCCAGCTGCCCGGCCGTGAACAGCACGGCGCCGATGCTCAGCACCCGCTTGGTGCCGAGGCGGTCGACCAGCAGGCCCACGGGTATCTGCATGCCGGCGTAGACCATCAGCTGGAGGATGGAGAAGGTCGACAGCGCGGAGGCGTTGACGTGGAAGCGGTCGGCGGCGTCCAGTCCCGCCACGCCCAGCGAGGTGCGGAAGATGACGGCCACGAAGTAGACGGCCACGCCTATGGACCACACGGCGACCGCCCGGCGGCCGCCCGGCGGATCACCCGGAAGGGTGGCGTTCGTCATCGGACCTCACCTCGTGCGAGGTGCGAGAACCAGCCCACGTGCCGGTGCACGACGCCGACGGCCGCCTCCGCGTCCCCGGCGCGCAGCGCCTCGAGGATCTCCTCGTGCTCGGCGAGCGTCTTGGCGATCCGGTCGGGATGCGAGTGCATGACGGCGACGCCCATCCGCAGCTGGCGGTCGCGAAGCTGGTCGTACAGCCGGGAGAGGATCTCGTTGCCACCGCTGCGCACGATCTCGGCGTGGAAGCAGCGGTCGGTGACAGCAGCGGCGGCGAAGTCACCGGCGGCCGCCTGCGTCTTCTGCTGCTCCAGCAGCTCCGTCAGTCGCTCCAGCAGGACCGGCGGGGCGGGTACGGCCTTGCGGGCCGCGTGCTCCTCCACCAGCAGCCGGGTCTCCACCACGTCGGCGATCTCCTGCGCGGAGACGGGCAGCACCAGGGCGCCCTTCTTCGGGTAGAGCCGGATCAGGCCCTCCACCTCCAGGCGCAGCAGGGCTTCCCGGACGGGGGTGCGCGAGACGCCGACGGCCTCGGCGAGCTCGCCCTCGGTGAGGAGGGTGCCGCCTTCGTAACGGCGGTCGAGGACGCCCTGCTTGACGTGGGTGTAGACGCGGTCGGCGGCGGGTGGCTGTTTGAGGGACTGGGGGGCGGTCTGTTGGACGGCCGTGTTCATGCCGACAGGATAGATACAACACGCACGCATGCGGGTGTGGCGTCCATCATGCGGACGTGCCGAAAATCCCCCGCAGCAACCGCACAACCTTCTGTGCTACTTACATGTCACACACGTGCGGCACCACTCTCGCTGCCTTCTCAACTCGGCCGCACTACAGGGGCATTCAAGACAATCGGGGTATTTCGCTTTGATTACCGGCATTAAGGGCACCCGCATCCGCAAAGCCGCTGCCGTCGCCGTCTCCTCCGGCGCGCTGCTCGCCACCGGCGCCCTCACGGCGGCACCCGCGCAGGCCGTCACCGTTCCGTCGATCGTGGCCAAGGGCGGCTACGCGATGAACAACTCGAACGGCGCGTCGCTGTACACCAAGGCGGCCGACACGCGGCTGTCCACCGGTTCCACCACCAAGATCATGACCGCCAAGGTCGTGCTCGCCCAGTCGAACCTCAACCTCGACGCCAAGGTGACGATCCAGAAGGCGTACAGCGACTACGTCGTCAAGAACAACGCCTCCCAGGCGCACCTGATCGTCGGCGACAAGGTCACCGTCCGCCAGCTGCTGTACGGCCTGATGCTGCCGTCCGGCTGCGACGCCGCCTACGCGCTCGCCGACAAGTACGGCTCCGGCTCCACCCGTACCGCGCGCGTGACCAACTTCATCGGCAAGATGAACACCGCCGCCAAGAACCTGGGTCTGAAGAACACGCACTTCGACTCCTTCGACGGCATCGGCAACGGCAACAACTACTCGACGCCGCGTGACCTGACGAAGATCGCCAGCAGCGCGATGAAGAGCTCCACGTTCCGCACGGTCGTCAAAACGAAGCACTACACCGCCAAGACGATCACCAAGACCGGTAGCACCCGCACCATGAAGACGTGGGACAACACCAACGGTCTGCTCAGCAGCTACAGCGGCACCATCGGTGTGAAGACGGGCTCCGGCCCCGAGGCCAAGTACTGCCTGGTCTTCGCCGCCACCCGCAACGGCAAGACGGTCATCGGCACGGTCCTCGCCTCCTCCTCCATCCCGCAGCGCGAGGCGGACGCGAAGAAGCTCCTCACCTACGGCTTCGCCAAGCTGGGCTGATCCCGCTCTCGGCACACGGGCCCGTCGCGCAATGCGGCGGGCCCTTCCGCTGCACGCGCCTCCGCAGGGCCCGCTCAGGGCCTCGCCGCCAGCCGGTCGTAGGTCCGGAAGGTGTAGGAGGCGTCGTAGGACATCAGGTTCCCCTCGGCCGCCGGCAGGCCGAGGCGTCGGTTCAGGGCACCGGTCAGCGGTCCGCAGTGCTCGGCCGCGGGGGCGGAGAAGGTGTCGTCGTACGCCGAGAACTCGATCACCGGCGGGTCCTGGGAGACCCACTTGGAGGGGCCCGAGCGTTTCAGCCGGAAGTCGACCGGCTCGCCCGCCCCCACGGTGCAGCTCTTCGCCAAGAGCGGACTCAGGAGCCTGAGACGCAGGCTGAACTCCCCCGTGTAGAAGTCGGACCGGCCTCCGTACTCCGGACGTATCGCCAGGCCCCGGACACCCGGTACCGCGGTCGGCGCGCCGTGCATCGCGCCCCACACCTGCCCGTTGCCGCCGTCCGGCAGGGGGCCCTCGGCGTGGGTCATGGTGATCGGCGCGAGCGTCACCGTGACCTTGCCCATCGTCAGGCGGGGCGCGGCGGTGTGTACTTCGCACTTCCAGCGGGCCGGGTCGACACCGTCGGGCAGCGCCGGACAGTCGCTGAAGTCGGTCGCGGGCGTCGCGGCGGCAGCGGGCGCGGAGTGGGCGACGCCCGTCGTGCCCACCGTTACGGCCGCCAAGGCGGCGACGCCGGCGGCGGTGGCGGCGGCGCGTCGCAGGAGCGGGGAACCGGGGCGAGTCGCAGTGGTCTTCGGCATGTGCCCAGAGTGCCGCGAGCGGCATGCCGGTCACCATCGGTGATCACCCTGGTACGCCCCCCACTCGACCCTGATGGCACGTCAGGGATACGTATTCGCAGCTCTGTTGGTGTGGAAAGATCGCAAACTTCACCCTGAATCGTGAATGTCGCGCTTGCGACTGGCATATTCCCGTTTCTCCGCTCTACGTTCCGCGGCGGAGGTGGTTCACATGCACGAACCCAGCAAGCGATCCCGTCCCGCCGATCGGCACGAGGCGATCGACATCAGTGACTTCGTGTACGCGGCGACCGGAGCCCGTGTCCGCCGGCTGACCATGCCGGACGGAAGGCACTGGTTCCCGGCGGTGGATGTCTGCAAGAGACTCGGACACAGCAACACGCAGAAGGCGCTCTCCGACCATGTGCCCGACGGCCATCGAGAGACGCTCGAGACCCTAACCAGAGGTTACGGTCTCAGCATTCCCGCAGGTAGGGAGTGGCGCCGAGACCTGAACATCATCTCTCTGCAAGGTCTCGTCCTGCTCGTCAACGCCTGCACCAAGGCCGCCTGCGCCCCGTTCAAGCAGTGGGTCGCCGAGGTGATCGAGACCGTTCAGCGGGAGGGCTCGTACACCCTGGAGGAGGCCGAGGTGCAGCCCACCGAGCCGGGTGCCCCCATCGCCTACGCCATGCCGGAACAGGTCGCCGAGGCCATCGTCCGGCTCGAGTCCCACAACCTCCAGGTGGACGAGGAGCTTGCGATCGCACAGCGCGAAGCCCTCGCCGTGCAGAAGGAGATGCTCGCCGCCCAACACGCGGCGCTGGCCGCCCAGCAGGCCGCGCTCGCCGTTCAGGAGGCCATGGCCCGGGCGATGGAGCGGATCGCCGACCGGCTCGACACCCTGGTTCCCGGCGGTCTGCCGGGCGACCGTCCCGGGACCCACCCCACCACGGAGTCCGTGCTGGCCGACTGGCGGCAGCGGCTGTCCGTGACGGAGGACGTGTGGACGGTCGCCGTGGTGATCGCGCCGGTGCTCGTCGAGAAGGGGGAGCTCCGGGAGCCCCTGGAGTCCATCGCGGCCCGTACGGGCCTTTCGGTAGGGCGCGTGAACGAGTGCCTGCGCCTGCTGCGCCGGCACGCCTGCATCCGCTCGCAGGGCGCGGCGGAGAACGGAGCGCCGGTGTACGTGCTGGACCGGCGCTGACAGGTGTCCGGCACAGACGAAGGGGGCGGCCGCAAGACAAAGTTGCGGCCGCCCCCTTCGGGGTCGGACTCTACCCGGCCAGTGCCGTCACGCCCAGGTGATCAGCCGCTTCGGCTGCTCCAGGATCGCCGCCACGTCCGCCAGGACCTTCGAACCCAGCTCGCCGTCGACCAGGCGGTGGTCGAAGCTCAGGGCCAGGGTGGTGACCTGACGGGGCTTGACCTTGCCCTTGTGGACCCACGGCTGCAGCTTGATCGCGCCGATCGCGAGGATCGCCGATTCGCCGGGGTTGAGGATCGGTGTGCCGGTGTCGACGCCGAAGACGCCGACGTTGGTGATGGTCACCGTGCCGCCCTGCATCGCGGCCGGGGACGTCTTGCCCTCGCGGGCGGTCGACACCAGCTCGCCCAGCGCCTCTGCGAGCTGCGGGAGGGTCTTGTCGTGGGCGTCCTTGATGTTCGGCACGATCAGACCGCGCGGGGTGGCCGCGGCGATGCCCAGGTTGACGTAGTGCTTGAGCACGATCTCCTGGTTCGCCTCGTCCCAGGACGCGTTGACGTCCGGGTTGCGCTTGATGGCGACCAGCAGGGCCTTGGCGATCAGGAGCAGCGGGTTGACCCGCAGGCCCTGCATCTCCTTGTCCTGCTTGAGCTCCTCGACCAGTTTCATGGTCCGGGTCACGTCCACCGTCACGAACTCGGTGACGTGCGGCGCGGTGAACGCGGAGCCGACCATAGCCGCCGCCGTCGCCTTGCGGACGCCCTTGACCGGCACACGCGTCTCGCGCGCGCCGTCGTAGGCCGCCACGGGGGCGGGAGCCGGGCGGGCGGCCGCGGGGGCCTGCGCCACCGTCTCGGGGGCGGCCACGGCCGTGGCCGCCGCGTGGACGTCCTCGCGCGTGATGACCCCGTCCGGCCCGGACGGGGTGATCGCGGCGAGGTCGACGCCGAGGTCCTTGGCCAGCTTGCGCACCGGCGGCTTGGCCAGCGGGCGGGGCCGGTCCACGGCCGGGGCGTGGCCGTTCAGCTCCGCCTGGATCGCCTGGGCCGGCGCCGGGACGGCGACCTCGGGCCCCTTGCGGGGACGGCGCTTGGTGGAGGAGGTGGACACGCCGTAGCCGACGAGAACCGGCTGACGGCCCTCCGGCTTCGGCTCCTCGGCCGGCTCGGCGGGAGCCTGCGTCTGCGGCTGCGCGGCGGGTGCCTGGGGTTGCTCGGCGGGCGCCTGGGCGCCGCCCCCCACCTCCACCGCGATGATGGACGTGCCCACGTCCACCGTGGTGCCCTCGGGGAACCGCAGCTCGCGGACCACCCCGTCGTAGGGGATGGGCAGTTCGACGGCCGCCTTCGCGGTCTCGACCTCGCACACCACCTGTCCGTCGGTGACCGTGTCACCGGGCTGCACGTACCACTTGAGGATCTCGGCCTCGGTGAGTCCCTCGCCGACGTCCGGCATCTTGAACTCGCGTACGGACGCTTCCGTCATCGTCGTCACGACCCTCTCCTCAGTACGCCAGCGAGCGGTCGACGGCGTCGAGCACGCGGTCCAGGTCCGGGAGGTACTCCTCCTCCAGACGGGCCGGCGGGTACGGCGCGTGGTAACCGCCGACGCGGAGCACCGGGGCTTCCAGGTGGTAGAAGCAGCGCTCGGAGATCCGGGCGGCGATCTCCGCGCCGGAGCCGAAGAACACCGGCGCCTCGTGGACCACGACCAGACGGCGGGTCTTCTCCACCGAGGCCTGGACGGCGTCGAAGTCGAGGGGGCTGACCGAGCGCAGGTCGAGGACCTCCAGGGACTTGCCCTCCTCGGCCGCGGCGGCCGCCGCCTCCTGGCAGAGCTTCACCATCGGGCCGTAGGCGGCCAGGGTGAGGTCGGCGCCCTCGCGGACGACCTGGGCCTTGTGCAGCGGGGCGGGGATGGCCTCGAAGTCGACCTCGCCCTTGTCCCAGTAGCGCCGCTTGGGCTCGAAGTAGATCACCGGGTCGTCGCTCTGGATGGCCTGCTGCATCATCCAGTACGCGTCGGAGGAGTTGGACGGGCTGACCACCTTCAGGCCCGCCACGTGCGCGAACAGCGCCTCGGGGGACTCGGAGTGGTGCTCGACCGCGCCGATGCCGCCGCCGTAGGGAATGCGGATCACGACCGGCATCTTCACCTTGCCCAGCGAGCGGGCGTGCATCTTCGCCAGCTGGGTGACGATCTGGTCGTAGGCGGGGAAGACGAAGCCGTCGAACTGGATCTCCACCACCGGTCGGTAGCCGCGCAGGGCCAGGCCGATGGCGGTGCCGACGATGCCGGACTCCGCGAGGGGGGTGTCGATGACCCGGCTCTCGCCGAAGTCCTTCTGCAGACCGTCCGTCACACGGAAGACACCGCCGAGCTTGCCGACGTCCTCACCCATGACGAGGACCTTGGGGTCGGCGTCCAGGGCACGGCGCAGCGACTCGTTGATGGCCTTGGCCATCGCCATCTTCTCGGCCATGTCAGTGACCCCCTTCATCCGCGAACGACGCCTGGTAGGCGGCGAACTGGGCTCGCTCCTCGTCGACGAGCGCGTGCCCGTCCGCGTACGCGTTCTCGAAGATGGCGAACCGGTCCGGGTCGGGCATGGCGCGGACCGCTTCGCGCACCCGCTTGCCCAACGTCTCGGACTCCGTCTCGAGTTCCGCGAAGAACGTGTCGTCCGCGTGCCCGGCGGTCTCCAGGAACCGGCGCAGGCGCAGGATCGGGTCCTTCGCCTCCCAGGCGAGCCGCTCCTCGTCGCCCCGGTAGCGGGTGGGGTCGTCGGAGGTGGTGTGGGCGCCCATGCGGTAGGTGAACGCCTCGATCAGGGTCGGGCCCTCACCGCTGCGGGCGCGCTCCAGCGCCCACTTGGTGACCGCGAGGCAGGCCAGCACGTCGTTGCCGTCGACGCGGACGCCCGGGAAGCCGAAGCCCTGGGCGCGCTGGTAGAGCGGCACGCGGCTCTGCTTCTCGGTCGGCTCGGAGATCGCCCACTGGTTGTTCTGGCAGAAGAACACCACGGGGGCGTTGTAGACCGCGGAGAAGGTGAACGCCTCGGCCACGTCGCCCTGGCTGGAGGCGCCGTCGCCGAAGTAGGCGATGACCGCCGAGTCCGCGCCGTCCTTGGCGATGCCCATGGCGTAGCCGGTGGCGTGCAGCGTCTGGGAGCCGATGACGATCGTGTAGAGGTGGAAGTTGTTGCTGTTCGGGTCCCAGCCGCCGTTGTTCACGCCGCGGAACATCCCGAGCAGGTTGGTCGGGTCGACCCCGCGGCACCAGGCGACGCCGTGCTCGCGGTAGGTCGGGAAGACGTAGTCGTCCTCACGGGTGGCCCGGCCGGAGCCGATCTGGGCGGCCTCCTGGCCCAGCAGCGAGGCCCACAGGCCCAGCTCGCCCTGGCGCTGCAGGGCGGTGGCCTCGGCGTCGAAGCGGCGGGTGAGCACCATGTCGCGGTACAGGCCGCGGAGCTCGTCCGGGGTGATGCCGGCGACGTAGGCGTCGTACTCGGCGTTCTTGACCCGCTTGCCCTCCGGAGTCAGAAGCTGCACGAGCTCGGGCTCGGCGCTCTTCTTCGCGGTGCTGCGGGTGGTGCGCTTGGTGCCGGTGGCTCCGGTCGCGTCACCGGCCGTGCCGGTCCCGCTGCCGGTGGTGCCGGCCTTGCCTGCGGCGCTGCGTCGCGGCTTGCGCGCGGCACTGCTCTCCACGCTCACGTGTGCTCCTCCGTCGTTCCGGCCCCCGGGGTTGCCGGTAGGCCAGTGCGGCTCACCTGTTTCGACCACCGGGGCACGGGGTGGGTGCCACTCGGCCGGGAACAGGCGTGACAGGTGCCCCGGCGAGCGCCCTGCAACCATCACGTTACCCAGTGCTTCACATTTCTGGGAAACCTCACCTGACCTGCGATTTTGCTTGGATTTCCAAGTAAATCGAGGTGGTGCGAAAGCATGCTGGTCACAGCCTTGCCTCAGGCCGGAGCTACCGCACGTTATCCCGCCCACCCAGGTCACGGGAAGACTTGCATGTGAGACCGGACTCGTGCATGAAGCCGCAAAAGTCAGAGTATTTCCACGCGCCGATCACGGAAGTGTGGGCAGGGATCACGGAAGGCGTTCGGACTTCCGTGAATTCTTCGCGGCCCCCGAATTCGCCGCGTCGCCGAATCGGCCGAATGGATCATGGAGCGGCACTCCGGGGTCCGGCCCGGTGCAGCCTGTGACCGAAAGCGATCGACGGCGACTGTCTGTGACAAGCCCCAGCTCACGGCCGCTTTTCGTGCCCTAGCATCTGGCGCGTGTCGTGCTCTTGTGTACCACCCCCAGTGCCCCAAGCGCCCCCTCTGGGCACCTTGTTACGCCTCTACGCCGCCGGTAGCGCCCTCACGTGCGAGCCGGTCGACCAGGGCCTGCTCAACCGCGGCTACCGCGTGCGCACGACACGGGGGCGCTACTTCCTCAAGCACCACTTCGACCCGGACACGGCGGACCCGGCCGCGATCGAACGCCGGCACCGGGCCACCCAGCGTCTCGCCGACCTCGGCGTCCCGGTCGCCCAGCCGCTCGCGCACCGCGAGGGCCGCACGGTCGCCGTCGTCGGCGGCCACGCGTACGCCCTGCACCCCTGGATCGACGGCAGGCACCGCCACGGCGGTCAGCTCACCCGCGGCGAGAGCGCCCGCCTGGGGGCGCTCCTGGGGGCCGTACACGCCTGTCTGGAGCGGGTGATGCCCCCCAAGGCCCGCACCCGCCCGGCGACCAGCCCTCATCCCGTGGAGAGCGCCGACCCCGTCGACACCTTCGCGCTGATCGACGATCTGCTCGCCCACGTCCGCCGGCACCGCCCCGCCGACGCCTTCGACGAACTGGCCCGGCACCGGCTCCTGGAACGCCGTGCGCTCCTTGAGCAGCACGCCGGGCGGCGCCCCCCGCCCGGCGGTCCGGTGGGCTGGGTGCACGGCGACTTCCACCCGTTCAACCTGCTCTACAAGGGCGACGCCCCGGCGGCCATCGTCGACTGGGACCGGCTCGGTGTGCAGCCCCGCGCCGAGGAGGCGGTCCGGGCGGCGGCGATCTTCTTCGTACGGCCCGTGGGGGCGCTGGACCTGCCGAAGGTGAGGGCGTACGCGCGCGCGTACCGGCGGGCGGCCGGGGCGACGCCCTCGGAGCTCGCGGCGGCCGTGCACCGGGTGTGGTGGGAGCGGCTGAACGACTTCTGGATGCTGCGCTGGCACTACGAGCGTGGCGACACGCGCGCGGACTGCCAGTTCCCGGCCGCCTCGGCGCTCGCGGTGTGGTGGACGCGCGAGTACGAGGCGGTGTGCGACGCGTTCGTGCGCTGAGACGGCACGCGCCGTCGCCGGCGGCGCGGGATCAGGGCGTCAGGGGGACGCCGTCCCGGCCGCCGGGGGTGTGCTTCAACCGCCGGTGACGCCCGTGCCGCCGTCCGCCGTGGTGCCGGCGGTGGCGCCCGCGTCGGTGCCGCCCGCGTCCGTGCCGCCGTCCGCGGTACCGGCGTCGGTGCCGCCGTCCGCGGTGCCCGCGTCCGTGCCGCCGTCCGCTGGGTCCGAGGGCTGCGACTGCGAGGTCTGCGGCTCGGACGGCTCGTCGCTGGGTTCGGTGGGGGCCGACTTCGAGGGCGTGTACGACGGCGTGTACGACGGCGGCCAGTCGGAGCCGGTGCCGCCGGTGCCGGTACCGGTGTCGGTGGAGGGGGCCGAGGGCTGGTCGGTGTTGTCGTCGGACGGGGTCGCGGAGTCCCGGTCGTCCTTCGTGCTCTTGGAGTGCGTCTTCGTCGGCTTCAGGTCCGTGCCGCCTCCGCCGCCGCCACCGGCGCCCTTCAGCGCCAGCGCGACGCCCGCCGTGATCGCGATGACCGCGAGGACGGCGAGGATCCACAGCTTGCCGCGGCCGCTGCCCTTGTTGCCGTGCCCCTCGAAGCCGCCGTCGTCACCGTTGCCGTAGCCGCCCGGCAGGATCGGCTGCGGGATCTGCGCGGTGCCCGCGCCGAAGTCGCCGGGGTGCTGCATGGCGGTCGTGCCCGCGAAGCCGCCCGCCGGGGTGTGCCGGCCGTCGTGCGCCGCCACCGGGCCGGTGTTCCAGGTACCGGTGTGGCCGCCGGCCTCGTACAGCATCTGCAGGCCGTACTGGACCAGGCCGCGCATCTCCTCGGCGGTCTGGAACCGGTCGTCGGGCTCCTTGGCGAGGGACCGCATGACCAGGCCGTCCAGCTCCGGCGGGCAGCCGTCGGAGGTCTCCGAGGGCGGGACCGGGATGTCCTGGACGTGCTGGTAGACCACCGACAGCGGGGTCTCGCCGGTGAACGGCGGACGCAGCGCGAGGAGTTCGTAGAGCAGGCAGCCGACCGCGTACAGGTCGGAGCGGTGGTCGACGGCCTTGCCGAGCGCCTGCTCCGGCGAGAGGTACTGCGGGGTGCCCATGACCATGCCGGTCTGCGTCATCGTGGTGGACGCGCCGTGCAGGGCCCGGGCGATGCCGAAGTCCATCACCTTGACCGCGCCGGTGTGGGTGATGATGACGTTCGCCGGCTTGATGTCGCGGTGCACGATGCCGTGCTGGTGCGAGTAGGCGAGCGCCTCCAGGACCCCGGAGACGATGATCAGGGCCTGCTCGGGACCGGGCGCCTCGGCGTTCAGCAGCAGGTCGCGGATGGTGCGGCCCTCGACCAGCTCCATGACGATGTACGGCACGGACTGACCGCCGACGAAGTCCTCGCCGGAGTCGTACACGGCGACGATCGCGTGGTGGTTCAGACCGGCGACCGACTGGGCCTCGCGGGTGAAGCGGGCCTTCGAGGTCGGGTCCTCGGCCAGGTCGGCGCGGAGCAGCTTGACGGCGACCGTACGGCCGAGACGCACGTCCTCGGCCGCGAACACCTCGGCCATGCCGCCGCGGCCGAGCCGGTGCGTGAGCCGGTACCGGCCGTCGCCGACGAGCCCTCCGTTGCCCCACATCTCCGGCGTCTCTGACATGCCGCCGCCAGACGCCTCGGGGTCGGACGGGCCCTGGGCGCTGTGCGTCTGTGCCATCGGTCCTCGCCGTCGTTTCTGCCCGCGGTGCGCGCGGTGTTGTCACGGTCTCCGTCGGCCACGCTACAGCCTTCGTGGTGGCCGCCGGTTCGGATCCGGTACCGGGACCGGCCCCGAGACGGACCGGTCATGAAACCTCTAGCACGCGCTCTCGTGCAAATTGTGTGTACCGCCCGTACGCCCGGCGTAACGCTTCCGCGACGCTTCTTTCGCGTACGGTCACGGAACGGGCACCGAGCTTGACGTGTCGGTGCCCTGGGGCAGACTTGGCCGGGAATGACACATTCGATCAAGGCCTGTTCGCCGGGCGACGGCGCCGGACGGCCACTGGGGGACGCGGAGAGATGAGCCAGGACGGCGGCGCACACGGCCGGTACGCGGGGCAGGCGCTCGCCGGAGGCCGCTACCAGCTGCGCGACTTGCTCGGCGAGGGCGGCATGGCCTCGGTGCATCTGGCGTACGACGCCGTACTCGACCGCCAGGTCGCAATCAAGACGCTCCACAGCGAGCTGGGCCGGGAGCAGGCCTTCCGCGAGCGCTTCCGCCGCGAGGCCCAGGCCGTGGCCAAGCTCACGCACACCAACATCGTCTCCGTCTTCGACACGGGCGAGGACGACCTCGCCGGCATGGCGACGCCCTACATCGTCATGGAGTACGTCGAGGGCCGTCCGCTCGGCTCGGTCCTGGACGAGGACATCCGCCAGTACGGCGCGATGCCCGCCGACAAGGCGCTGAAGATCACCGCGGACGTGCTGGCGGCGCTGGAGATCAGCCACGAGATGGGGCTGGTCCACCGCGACATCAAGCCGGGCAACGTGATGATGACCAAGCGCGCCGTCGTGAAGGTCATGGACTTCGGCATCGCCCGCGCCATGCAGTCCGGTGTCACCTCGATGACCCAGACCGGCATGGTCGTCGGCACCCCGCAGTACCTCTCGCCCGAGCAGGCCCTCGGCCGGGGCGTGGACGCCCGGTCCGATCTGTACTCGGTCGGGATCATGCTGTTCCAGCTGGTCACCGGGCGGCTGCCGTTCGACGCCGACTCCCCGCTGGCGATCGCCTACGCGCATGTGCAGGAGGAGCCGGTGGCCCCCTCCTCCATCAACCGCACGCTGCCGCCCGCGGTGGACGCGCTGATCGCCCGCGCGCTGAAGAAGAACCCGAACGAGCGTTTCCCGACCGCGGAGGCCATGCGCACCGAGTGCCTGCGCGTCGCCGCCTCCCTCCAGCCGGCCGCGCCCAGCATCGTGCCGGGCGCCGGGCCGGCGCAGAGCGGCGCGGGCGTCGGCTCCGCGGTGTTCCCGCCGGTCGGACCGGCGACCCCGGCGCCCACCGGCCCGGTGCAGACGCCGTACCAGCCGAACCCGTACGGCGGCCCGGCTACGCCCGCGCCCACCCCGGGCCCGACGCCGGCGTACGGCTACCCGCAGCAGGGCGGCTACCAGACTCCACCGGTGGGCTACGGCCTGCAGGGCGCCTCGACCCCGCCGCCGTACACGATCGCACCGCAGGGGAGCGGGCAGCCCGGGCGCGGCGGCAAGGGCAACAAGTCGGTGGTCATCGGCTCGGTCGCGGTGGCGGTCGTCGTGCTCGTCGGGCTGATCGTGGCGGTGACGCTGCACAACGGCAACAGTGACGACGAGGGCGGCAAGGATCGGACGACCACCTCGGCGCCGGCCCGTCAGGAAGCGGGCTACCGCGGCCCCGACCGCACCCGGCGGATCGAGAAGGAGAAGTGCACGGAGCCGGAGGAGTCGTACGACGACCCGGACAAGATCCAGCTGCCGGACTTCCGCTACAAGGACATCAACTCCGTCAAGCAGTGCCTCCAGGCCGCGGGCTGGGACTGGACGATCAAGCACGTGGACGAGAACACCTGGGGCAAGGACACCGTCATCGACCAGTTCCCCTCCGAGGGCACGGACGTGGTGTCCAAGGAGCTCGGCAAGAACGAGAAGATCGAGCTGAGCGTCTCCACGGGCAATCCGCAGTAGCGTCCGCCGATTCCACGAGCAAGGGCCCGGCGGTCGTCCGCCGGGCCCTTGCTCGGGTAGTGGTTCAGTCGGGTCGATGGCTCACGGGCGCTGTTCCGCTCAGAGGTACGGGCCGCCCGAGCGGCCGCCGGTACGCGGGTCGTCGCCGCCCTCGTGTCCGCCCACGCCCGGCGGGAGCGCGCGCCGCATCTGCTCCAACTGGGCCCGCGCGGCCATCTGCTGGGCGAACAGCGTGGTCTGGATCCCGTGGAAGAGACCTTCCAGCCAGCCCACCAACTGAGCCTGGGCGATCCGCAGTTCCGCGTCGCTCGGCGTCGCCTCGTCGGTGAACGGCAGGGACAGCCGCTCCAGCTCCTCGACCAGCTCCGGGGCGAGGCCGTCCTCCAGCTCCTTCACCGAGCTGGCGTGGATCTCCTTCAGCCGTACCCGGCTGGCCTCGTCGAGGGGAGCGACCCGCACCTCCTCCAGGAGCTGCTTGATCATGCTGCCGATCCGCATGACCTTGGCCGGCTGCTCCACCTGCTCCGTCACCGGAATCTCGCGGGAGTCATCGTCGCCACCGCCGAGTGCCATCCCGTCCTGACCCACGACGAGGATCTGGGGATTCTCCGGCGACCGTTCGTTCCTCGGCATCTCCATGCAGCCATTCTCTCGCACCCGTACTTCACATCACCGTGGTGCCCCCTCGTGAGGTTGATCCACCGTTTAGACCCGATGGCCTAACCCGAAATGCTCTTGTAAGCGACGAATGTGAGGCTTGTCTGCGTCGGTTATCCATCGGTCACGGCACCTGGGTTCCGGGAGGTCACCGACGTGACTCCATGGTTGCGCCTCATGCTTCGCCGCGTACGGCTGCTGCTCGTCATAACGGCCGCCCTGCCGCTCTTCGGCACGGCCACCGCCTACGCGGCCGCGCTCGCGCAGACAACGGGAACCGCTCCCGCCCACGGACGCCCGGACGACTCAGACCGGGACGGCGCGTACGGCCCGGGCCGCGGCGGCCTGGACCACCCCGGCCACCCGCAGCCGGACGGTGCGGGTCACGGCCTGCCCGCGCGCGGCTCCCCTGCCGCCGGCCCGTGGGCACCGGCCACCCCCTCCGGCCCGGACTCCTCCTCCGCTCCGGACGCCGCCCCGGTCTCCCGCTTCTCTCCGTCGTCCCGCGCCGCCGAGCCCTCGCGGGCCGGAAGCCGGGCCGGCGAGGGACGGATGCGGCCGGGCCGGCCGGACGGGCCCGCGGCCGAGGTGGAGGGCGACGACACCGTGCCCTCCCGGGCCGCGGAGACCGCCGACCAGCCCGAGGAGCCGGAGACCGCCGATGTGCCGGGCGTGACACCCGGTGCCTCCCCGCCTCCTGAGGAGGCCGGTCTCCAGCCCGCACAGCCTCCGCAGCAGCCCGCCGGCCGGCAGGCCGCCTCGGAGGGCGAGGGCACGACCGAACCGGTCCTGCAGATCCTTCCGCTGGGCAGCGGACTGGTCCTCATCGGCCTGGGGCTGGGCCTGGCGCTCCTGGGACTCAGGCTCCGCAGGCCCTGACCGCGCCACGCAGCCGCTACTGCGTGACCAGCAGCACCTTGCCGATGTGGCCGCTCGCCTCCAGCACCCGGTGCGCCTCGGCCGCCTGCGCCATCGGCAGTTCGCGGTCCACCACCGGACGGACGTGCCCGGCGGCCAGCAGCGGCCAGACGTGCTCGCGTACGGCCGCCACGATGGCCGCTTTCTCTTCCAGCGGCCGGGCCCGCAGGGAGGTGGCGGTGATCGCGGCCCGCTTGCTGAGCAGCGTGCCGATGTTCAACTCGCCCTTGATGCCGCCCTGCATACCGATGATCGCCAGTCGTCCGTTGACCGCGAGGGCCCGGACGTTGCGGTCGAGGTATTTCGCGCCCATGTTGTCGAGGATGACGTCGGCGCCCTTGCCGTCGGTGGCTCCCAGGATCTCGGCGACGAAGTCCTGCTCGCGGTAGTTGATCAGCACGTCCGCACCCAGCTCGGCGCACTGGTCGAGCTTCTCCTTGGTCCCGGCCGTCACCGCGACCTTGGCGCCGACGGCCTTGGCCAGCTGGATCGCCATCGTGCCGATGCCGCTGGAGCCGCCGTGCGCCAGCAGCGTCTCGCCCGGCCGCAGGTGGGCGATCATGAACACGTTGGACCAGACGGTGCTCACCACCTCGGGGAGCGCGGCCGCCCGCTTCAGGTCGACGCCCTCGGGCACGGGCAGCAGCTGTCCGGCCGGTACGGCGACCTTCTCGGCGTAACCGCCGCCCGAGAGCAGCGCGCACACCTCGTCGCCCACGGCCCAGCCGGAGACTCCCGGGCCGAGCGCGGCGATCCTGCCGGAGCACTCCAGGCCCGGGTAGGGGGAGGCGCCGGGCGGCGGGTTGTAGAAGCCCTGCCGCTGCAGGACGTCGGCGCGGTTGACGGCGCTGGCCACCACCTCGACCAGCACCTCGCCCTCGCCGGGCACCGGGTCGGGGGCCTCCGCCCAGACCAGCGCCTCGGGACCACCAGGTTCGGGAATCGTGATCGCATGCATGACCGCGACGCTACTCCCCGGAGGTGGCGTCACCAGGGCAGCCCCGCCCGCTCCCTGATGTCGCGGCCGGTCCCGTCAGTCGCGGGGCATGCGCCAGGTGCCCGGGGCGACGTGGGCACCGGGGGAGACGCGGGCGATGGTGATCAGCCGGTCCGTCAGCTGGAGGGTGCCGACGGACGGGTCGTCGTAGCCGAGCACCCGGTGTCCGCGCAGGACGCTGACGACGAGATCGTCCGTCTCGCGGGGCTTCTTGCCCACCTCGGCGCGCACGACCGGGCGTTCGACGATGTCCAGACCGCTGCCCTGCTGGATCAGGTCCTCCATGACCATGCCCGCGGCCGGGCTGAGGACGGAGAGACCGAGGAGCCGGCCGGCCGCGCCGGAGCTGGTGATCACGGCGTCGGCGCCGGACTGCTTGAGCAGCGGGGCGTTCTCCTCCTCCCGCACGGCGGCCACGATCTTCGCCGCCCGGTTGAGCTGCCGGGCGGTCAGGGTGACGAGGACGGCGGTGTCGTCGCGCTGCGGGGCGACGATGATCTGCCGGGCCTTGTGCACCTCGGCCCGCTTGAGCACCTCGCTGCGGGTGGCGTCGCCTATGACGCCCGCGAAGCCCTCGGCGGTCGCCGCGTCGACCACCTTGGAGCTGGGGTCCACGACGACCACCTGCTCCTTCTTCAGCCCGGTCGCGCAGACGGTCTGGATGGCCGACCGTCCCTTGGTGCCGAAGCCGATGACGACGGTGTGGTCGCGCAAGGTGGCCCTCCAGCGGTTCAGGCGCCATTCCTCCCGGGTGCGTTCGGTGAGGACCTCCAGCGTGGTGCCGACCAGGATGATCAGGAACAGCACGCGCAGGGGGGTGATGACGAAGATGTTCATGAGCCGGGCACTGTCGCTGACCGGGGTGATGTCGCCGTATCCGGTCGTGGAGAGCGTGACGGTCGCGTAGTAGAACGCGTCGAGGAAGTCGACCGACCCGTCGGAGTTGTCGTTGTAGCCGTCGCGGTCGGCGTAGACGATCAGTGCGGTGGCGACCAGCACGCCGAGGGCCATCAACAGCCGTTTGGAGACCTGGCGGATCGGGCGCTCCACCAATTTTCTCGGGAGTTTCACCCGATGGGTCACCAGATGCTCGTCCGCCTGGCGGGCGATGGCGTCGTGGCCCGGAAGTTTCACGTGAAACACACCCCGATTCCCGCGGCCGCCCAGGGCAGGTCCAGCAGCTCCGTCTCCTCGCCCTGTCCGGCGCCGCCCGGCGGTACGACGGCCAGCGCGTCGGCGGCGGCGATGCCGCGGAGCATGGCCGGACCGTTGTAGTGCAGCGGGACGGCGCGGTCCCCGCGCAGCACGACGGGGATGAGCCGGGTGTCGTGCGGGTGGCCCTGCACCGCGTCCCTGAGCGGCAGCGTGTACGGCTCCGGCGCGGGACGGGCGGCGAGGGTCCGCAGCAGGGGCTCGGCGAGCGTGAGCAGGCCGGAGACGGCCGCGAGCGGGTTGCCGGGCAGACCGACGAGGTGCCGGCCCTCGTCCAGGCGGGCGAGCAGCATGGGGTGGCCGGGGCGGACCTTGACGCCGTCGACGAGGAGCTCCGCGCCGATGCGCTCCAGGGTGGGGTGGACATGATCGACGGGTCCGGCCGCGGTGCCGCCCGTGGTGACGACCAGGTCGGCGGTGGAGCCTGTGACGGCCCTGCGCAGGGCGCGGGCGTCGTCGCCGATCCGGCGTACCGCGACCACGTCGGCGCCCAGTGCGCGCAGCCAGGGCGGCAGCATGGGGCCGAGCGCGTCCCGGATCAGTCCGTCGTGCGGAAGACCCTCGCCGAGCAACTCGTCGCCGAGTACCAGCACTTCGATGCGAGGCCGGGGCACGGCGGTGACGGTGTCGTATCCGGCCGCCGCGGCGAGCCCCAGGACGGCGGGCGTCACCAGGGTGCCGACGGGCAGCAACTGGTCGCCGCTGCGGCACTCCTGGCCGCGCGGCCGGATGTCCTGGCCGTGCGCGACCTCCCGCGTGGCGTGGAGCCGGCCCTGGGCGTCCGTACGGCCGTGCTCACTGCGCAGGACGGCGGTGGTGTCGGCGGGGATGCGGGCACCGGTGGCGATGCGGACCGCTTCGCCGTCGGTGAGCGGATCGGGCTGGGCGTGCCCGGCGAGCACTCCGGCGTCGCGCACCTCCCAGGGTCCGGGTCCGGCGACCGCCCAGCCGTCCATCGCCGAGGTGTCGAAGGAGGGCAGGTCGGTGAGCGCGTCCAGGGGAGCGGCCAGCACAAGGCCGAGCGCGTCGCCGAGCGGCACCGAGACGGTGTCGCGGCGTGCGCCGGACCGCGCGGTGCGGGCGGCGATCTCACGGGCCCTCCCCCAGGGGGTCGCCCGGTGCCGTTCATGCCTGCCGGTGTCCGCCGCGCCCGCCGGTGGTTCGCGGCGGGGATCGGGGGCGGAACTGTCGTCCTTGGGCTCCCTCACCAGGGCCAGAGCCTCCTCGACATCGAGGTCGTCGGTGTCCTCGGCGGGCGCCGGCGCTCCGACTCGGGTTCCGGGGGCGGTCACCCGGCGTCCGGGGCGCTCGTGCCCCCGCCCTTTCCCTGGTCCCCGGCGGACCCCTCGGCACCCTTGTGCTCCGCCGCCCACCGCAGGGCCAGTGCGGCGGCCTTCCGGGAGGCCTCGGCGACGGCCTCGGGGCCGCCCTTGCCCAGGGCCGCGGCGTAGCCGACGAGGAAGGTGGTCAGCGGGGCGGCGGGCCGGGCCACGCCGTGTGCGGCGTCCCTGGCCAGGTCGAGGAGGACGCCGGTGTCGACGTCCAGGTCAATGCCCAGCTCGTCCTTGACTGCGGAGATCCATTCATCCAACACGTGCCCATGCTCCCTGATGCGTGCTCTGGCGTCGGCGATGTCGTCCCAGGTGTCGCAGTCGAAGGACGCGAGCGGGTCCGGCACACGGGTGAGGTGAAGTGCACCGGTCAGCCGGCGCAGGGGCAGCCCGGTCAGGCCGCCGTGCTCGGCAGCGAGGGCGGCCAGCTCCCGGCGCAGCGGGGCGGTGCGGTAGGCGGCCACGAGGGGCTGGTCACGGCCCTCCGCGTCGGTGAGCAGCGCACCGTCGGCGCCGGTGTCGCGCAGGGCGGCCAACAGGCGCCGCACCGCGCTCTGTTCGAGGAAGGGGAGGTCGGCGGAGAGGACGACGGCGAACTCGGCCGTCGTGAGCCGCAGTCCCGCCTCCAGAGCGGCGACCGGCCCGCCACCGAAGGGCTCCTCGCGCGCCCAGCGCACCGGCCGGGCGGTGGGCCGGGGCGCGGCGACCACGATCGTCGTCCGGGCGCCCGCGCAGGCCGCGAGCACCCGGTCCAGCAGCGCGCGGCCGCCGACCCGGACGCCGGGCTTGTCGGCGCCGCCCAGCCGTCGCGCGGCACCGCCGGCCAGCACGACGGCGTCGTACGGCGCGGCGGTCCCGGTGGTCGCAGTGGTCACGGGGGCGTTGTCGCTCACCCCCCGAGTATGTCCTGCCGCTCCCTTCTCGCGGCTCCTTGTCCTACAGCGTGCGCAGGAGCACCGCCGGCTGTTCCACGCAGTCGGCCACATACCTGAGGAAACCGCCCGCCGTGCCGCCGTCGCAGACCCGGTGGTCGAAGGTGAGCGAGAGCTGGACGACCTGGCGGACCGCCAGTTCACCCTCGTGCACCCACGGTTTGGCGATGATGCGGCCGACGCCGAGCATGGCGGCCTCGGGGTGGTTGATGATCGGGGTCGAGCCGTCGACGCCGAAGACGCCGTAGTTGTTCAACGTGAAGGTGCCGCCGGTGAGTTCGCCGGGAGTGAGCGTCCCCGTGCGGGCGGCCTCGGTGAGCCGGGCGAACTCGCCGGTCAGCGACTCGGCGTCGCGTGCGTGGGCGTCCCGGACGACCGGCACGACCAGTCCGCGCTCGGTCTGCGCCGCGAACCCGAGGTGGACGTGGCCGAGCCGGACGACCTCGCGGGCCTCGGTGTCGACGTAGGAGTTCAGCTCGGGGAACCGGGCGAGGGCGGCCGTGCAGACGCGGGCCAGCAGCGCGAGGAGGGAGATCTTGGATCCCCCGGCCGCGTTCATGGCGGCCCGCGCGCGCATCAGTTCGGTAGCGTCGGCGTCGACCCAGCAGGTCGCGTCCGGGATCTCCCGCCGGCTGCGGGAGAGCTTGTCGGCGACGGCACCGCGAATGCCCTTGAGGGGGATGCGGACCTCGCCGGCCGCGGCGGCTGTGGCGGCGGGGGGCCGTCCGAGGGGTTCCGCGACCGGGGCGGTCCGCTCGACCGGTTCCGCGGTGGAGGCGGCCCGCGCGGAGTCGGCCCGCAGCACGTCCTCGACGTCGGCCCGCAGGATGAGGCCCTCGGGTCCGGAGCCGGCGAGCTGCCGCAGGTCCACGCCGTTGTCGCGGGCGAGCCTGCGCACCAGCGGGGAGATCACGGGAACGGGGCCGTCGGTGACGGCGGGTGCCGGGGCGGCCACCCGCGTGCGGGGCGCCGAGGCGTCTTCGGGCCGGGCCGTTCCGTTGCGGGCCGCCGTGGCCGGAGCCCCGGCGCGCACCCGGCGCCGGCGGGCCGCCGGGGCCTGCGTGCCGTATCCGACCAGGACGTTGCCGGAGCCCTCCGGCTCCTGCGCCGACGGTTCGCCCACCGCCACCGTCAGCAGGGGGGCGCCGACGGGCAGTTCGGCGCCCTCCTCGCCGAAGCGGGCGGTGACCACTCCGCCGTAGGGGCAGGGCACCTCGACCATCGCCTTGGCCGTCTCGACCTCGACGACCGGCTGGTCGATGGTGACGACATCGCCGACCTGCACCAGCCAGCGCACGATCTCCGCCTCGGTGAGTCCTTCGCCGAGGTCGGGGAGCTTGAACTCCAGCACCTGTGCCATCAGTCCTCGGCCTCCCACTGCAGCCGCGCCACGGCGTCCAGGATCCGGTCGACGCCCGGCAGGTGGTGCCGCTCCAGCATGGGCGGCGGGTAGGGGAGGTCGAAGCCGGCCACGCGCAGCACCGGGGCCTCCAGGTGGTGGAAGCACCGCTCGGTGACGCGGGCGGCGATCTCGCCGCCGGGGCCGCCGAATCCGGTGGACTCGTGCACGACAATGGCTCGTCCGGTGCGCCGGACGGCCGCGCAGACCGTCTCGTCGTCGAACGGCACCAGGGAGCGCAGGTCGACGACCTCCAGGTCCCAGCCCTCCGCCTGCGCGGCCTCGGCGGCCTCCAGACAGACCGGCAGGGACGGGCCGTAGGTGATGAGCGTGGCGCTGCGGCCGGGGCGCCGGACGACGGCGCGGCCGATCGGCTCGACCTCGGTCGGCTGCTCCGGGTTCCAGGAGTCCTTCGACCAGTACAGGCGCTTGGGCTCGAGGAAGACGACCGGGTCGTCGGAGGCGATGGACCGGCGCAGCAGCCCGTAGGCGTCCTCGACGGTCGCCGGGGTGACGACGTGCAGGCCCGGGGTGGCCATGTAGTAGGCCTCGGAGGAGTCGCTGTGGTGCTCCACTCCGCCGATGCCGCCGCCGTAGGGGATGCGGACGGTGATCGGCAGCGGCATCCTGCCGCGCGTCCGGTTGCGCATCCGGGAGACATGGCTGATCAGCTGCTCGAACGCCGGGTACGCGAAGGCGTCGAACTGCATCTCCACCACCGGGCGCAGGCCGTACATGGCCATGCCGACGGCGGTGCCGAGGATGCCGGCCTCGGCGAGCGGGGTGTCCGTGCAGCGGTCCTCGCCGAACTCCTTGGCGAGACCGTCGGTGACCCGGAAGACACCGCCGAGGGTGCCTACGTCCTCGCCCAGGACGTGCACGGTGGGGTCGGCGGCCATCGCGTCGCGCATCGCGCGCGTGAGGGCCTGCGCCATGGTGGCGGGCTTGACGGCGACGGTGGTCATCGGGCGCCGCCTTCCTGCTCACCGTGCTGCTCCTGCTCGGCCTCCAGCTCGGCGCGCAGCAGGGCGCGCTGCTCGCGCAGCTGGGAGGTGCTCTCGGCGTACACGTGGTCGAAGAGGTCCATGGGGTTCAGTTCGGGATCCCGGTTCATGCGTTCCCGCAGGTCCGCGGCCATCACCTCGGCGTCCTGACGGACGGTCTCGATGCCGGCCTCGTCGATCAGTCCGCGCGTTGTGAGCTCCTGCTCCAGCAGCCGGACCGGGTCGTGCGCGCGCCAGGCCTCGACCTCGGCGTCGCCCCGGTAGCGGGTGGCGTCGTCGGCGTTGGTGTGGGCGTCGATGCGGTAGGTCACCGCCTCGATCAGGGTGGGGCCGCCGCCCGAGCGCGCGTGCCGTACGGCGTCGCTGAGCACCTCGTGCATGGCCGCCGCGTCGTTGCCGTCGACCAGCCGGCCCGGCATGCCGTACCCGACGGCCTTGTGGGCCAGGGAGGGCGCGGCGGTCTGCTTGGCGAGCGGGACGGAGATGGCGAAGCCGTTGTTCTGCACGAGGAAGACGACCGGGGCCTGCCAGACGGCGGCGAAGTTCATGGCCTCGTGGAAGTCGCCCTCGCTGGTGCCGCCGTCGCCGATCATGGCGAGCGCGACCACGTCGTCGCCCTTGAGGCGGGCAGCGTGGGCGAGTCCGACGGCGTGCGGGAGCTGCGTGGCCAGCGGGGTGCTGAGGGGGGCCACGCGGTGGTCGTAGGGGTCGTAGCCGGTGTGCCAGTCGCCACGCAGCAGGGTGAGGGCCTCGACAGGGTCGACGCCCCGGGCGACCACGGCGAGGGTGTCGCGGTAGCTGGGGAAGAGCCAGTCGCGCTCTTCGAGGGCCAGCGCGGCGGCGACCTCGCAGGCCTCCTGGCCGGTGCTGGAGGGGTAGACGGCGAGACGGCCCTGCTTGGTGAGCGCGGTGGCCTGCGTGTTGTAGCGGCGGCCGCGCACCAGCTGGGCGTAGAGCCGGCGCAGCAGGTCGGGGTCGGCCTTGGCGGCCGCCTCGGTGCCGAGGACGCGGTACGGCTCGGCGTCGGGCAGCAGCGGCGCGGGGTCCATACGGGGCTGCCAGGCGGGCGGCGGCGAAGGCCGGTACGCGCCCCGCTGCTCCAGAACCGTCATGACGGCACCTCCTCGTGGGAGCGGCTACGGGAGACGTGTCGGCTGTGACCCGCCTCACCTACCGATTGTTCGGTCGTCGGCACATTTTGGCTACAGCCCCCTCCAGGCTGTGGACAAACGGTTCTGCGCGACCTGGAATGAATGCAGGACGTCCACGGAGACAGAGCGGGGGGACATGGCAGCTGAACAAATGGCCGACGGACCGCAGGCCGGCACAGCTTCGCCGCCGCGTCCGCTGGACGCCATCGATCAGGACATCCTCAAGATCCTCCAGGCCGACGGCCGTGCCTCGATACGCTCCGTGGCCGAGCGGGTGCACGTCTCGCGCGCCAACGCCTACGCCCGCATCAACCGGCTCGTCGAGGACGGGGTGATCCGCGGGTTCAGCGCACGCGTGGACCACGAGCGTGCGGGGCACGGCACCTCGGCGTACATCACGCTGAAGATCGTGCAGAACACCTGGCGCACCGTCCGCGAGCATCTGCGCCGGCTGCCCGGCGCCTCCCACATCGCGCTCGTCGGCGGTGACTTCGACGTGCTGCTGCTGGTCCACACCCCGGACAACCGGGCACTGCGCGAACTGGTGCTGACCCGGCTTCAGGCGATCCCCGAGGTGCTCAGCACCCGCACGCTGCTCGTCTTCGAGGAGGAGGACGTGGAGCCCGACAGCTGAGGCCCGCCGAAGGGGCGCAGCACCCCGGGGCCCGAAGGGGGTTCAGGCCTCGCGGAGCCCGGCGAAGACCAGCCTGGCCACCGCGTCGGCCACTTCGGGGCCACTGGCGCCGCGCGTCTCCGGCCGGTACCACTCCACGATGGAGTTGATCATCCCGAAGACCAGCCTGGTGGCCAGCCGGACCTCCACGTCCCCGCGCACGTCCCCGTCGGCCGCGGCGGCCTTCAGCAGTTCGGCGACCCGGTGGTCGAAGTCGCGGCGCCGCTCCAGCGCCCACCGCTCGGTGGCGGTGTTGCCGCGCACCCGCAGCAGCAGCGTCACGTACGGCAGCTCGGCTATGAGCACCTCGACCATGCGCCGCACGACGTGTTCCAGCCGGTCCACGGCCCGCCCCGCGCACGCGCCCTCCTCGTCCAGGATGGCGAACAGGCCGTCCAGGGCGCGGCTGACGGCCCGCCGCAGCAGCTCCTCCTTGCCACTGACGTGGTGGTAGATCGACGACTTGGAGATACCGGCCGCCTTGGACAGGTGCTCCATGGAGGTGCCGTCGTAACCGCGGTCGTTGAAGACCTGCACGGCCACGGAGAGCAGCGTCTCCGGGGTGTACGTGTCGCGCTTGGCGGTGGTCATGCGGTGCCCTCCCGCTGGTCGGTGGCGAACGAGTGCCGGTAGAGCGCGAGGGAGGGCGCGTACCGGCCGGAGGGGTCCCGGTCGTGCAGTTCCTCCAGCAGGTCGTAGGCCCAGCCGCGGGGGAGCCTGCGGCACCACTCGAAGGGACCGAGCGGGTAGTTGACCCCGAGGCGCATCGCGGTGTCGATGTCCTCCTCGGTGGCCACGCCCTTGGCCACGGCGTCGTGGGCGAGGTCGATGATCCGGGCGACCGTCCGCGCGACGATCATGCCGGGGACGTCGCCGATGACGCTGACGTCCTTGCCGAGCGCCTGGAAGAGGCCGACGGCCTCGGCGAGGGTCCGCGGCGCGGTGTCCTTCGACGCCGACACGGCGACGCGGGTGGCCTTCCGGTAGTCGAGGGCCAGGTCGAAGTAGACGACGTCGCTGAACTCCACCGAGGTCTGGCCGTCGGCCAGGGCCAGCTGGCCGCCGCTGGGCAGTACCAGGCGCGTGCCCTCGTTCTCGTCCTCCGCGCGGACCTCGATGCCCGCCTCGCGGATCAGGGTGAGCAGCTCGGCGGCGGGTCCCAGATCGCCCTCGACGACGACATGGGCGGGCGGCCGCTCCTGGTCGGCGGTGTGCGGCTCGGGGCGCTCGGCGTCGTCGGCGTGGTCGTACCAGCCGCGCCCCGTCTTGCGGCCCAGCCGCCCGGACTCGACCAGCCGCCGCTGGGCGAGGGAGGGCGTGAACCGCACGTCCTGGAAGAAGGACTGCCACACCGAGTGGGTGACGGACTCGTTGACGTCCTGGCCGATCAGGTCGGTCAGTTCGAAGGCGCCCATCCTGAAGCCGCCCGACTCCCGCAGCACCGCGTCGACGGTGGCCGGTTCGGCGGCCTGCGCCTCGTACACGGCGAACGCCTCGGCGTAGAAGGGCCGGGCGATGCGGTTGACGATGAAGCCGGGGGTGTCCGCGCAGGCCACGGGCGTCTTGCCCCAGGCTCGGGCGGTCTCGTACGCGCGCGTGGCCGACGTGAAGTCGGTGGCGAACCCGGAGACGACCTCGACCAGCGGCAGCAGCGGGGCCGGATTGAAGAAATGCAGGCCCACGAAGCGGCCGGGGTGGCGCAGGGCGCCGCCGATGGCCGTCACCGACAGCGAGGAGGTGTTGGTGGCGAGCAGGCAGTCCTCGGCGACGATCTCCTCCAGCTCGCCGAAGAGCTGCTGCTTGACGTCCAGCCGCTCCAGGACGGCCTCGACGACCAGCCCGCAGTCGGCGAGAGCGGCGAGACTGTCGGCGGGCGTGAGCCGGGCCCGGGCCGCGTCCCGGTCGGCGGCGCCGAGCCGGCCCTTGGTCACCAGCCGGTCCAGGCGGCCGCCGATCGCCGCGGCCGCCTCCTGGGCACGCCCGGGTACGGCGTCGTACAGCCGCACCGGGTGGCCGGCGACCAGCGCGACCTGGGCGATGCCCTGGCCCATGGTGCCGGTGCCGACGACGGCGACGGGGCTGCTGAGGTCGAGTCCTGTCATGTGCGCGATCCTCCCGCACGGGGTTTTCCACAGATGCGGCAGGCCCCCTTGTCCCGACCGATCGTTCGGTTACTCTAGCTCTGTCCGTCTGTTCCTGCCTCTGTTTCCGCCCAGGTCATGAACTCGGCCGACGAGTTCTTGAGACGAGGAGTTGGTCCCGCATGGCCGCCGAACTGACCACGCACGACCTGATCGCCAGGCACCGGCCCACGCTCGACCAGGCCCTGGAAGCGATCCGCACGCGTGCGTACTGGTCCCCGCACCCCGAGCACCCCAAGGCCTACGGCGAGCACGGCAGCCTGGACGCGGCGGCGGGCAAGGCCGCCTTCGACGCCCTGCTGGGCACCCGCCTCGACCTCGGCCAGCCCGGCACCGACGGCTGGGTCGACGGCGAGGTCTCGCCGTACGGCATCGAGCTGGGCGTGAGCTACCCGCACGCGGACGTCGACGTGCTGCTGCCGGCGATGAAGGCGGGCCAGCGGGCCTGGCGCGACGCGGGCGCCGAGACCCGTGCCGTGGTCTGCCTGGAGATCCTCAAGCGGATCAGCGACCGGACGCACGAGTTCGCCCACGCGGTCATGCACACCAGTGGCCAGGCCTTCATGATGGCGCTCCAGGCCGGCGGCCCGCACGCGCAGGACCGCGGCCTGGAGGCGGTGGCCTACGCGTACGTGGAGCAGGTCCGCACGCCCGACACGGCGGAGTGGACCAAGCCGCAGGGCAAGCGGGACCCCCTCGCCCTCACCAAGCAGTTCACGCCGGTCCCCCGCGGCATCGGCCTGGTCATCGGCTGCAACACCTTCCCGACGTGGAACGGCTACCCGGGCCTGTTCGCCTCCCTGGCCACCGGCAACGCGGTCCTGGTCAAGCCGCACCCGCGCGCCGTGCTGCCGCTCGCGCTGACCGTGCGGATCGCCAGGGACGTGCTCGCCGAGGCGGGCTACGACCCGAACCTGGTCGCGCTGGCCGCCGAGCGCCCCGGCGAGGGCGTCGCCAAGACCCTCGCCACCCGCCCGGAGATCCGCATCATCGACTACACCGGGTCGACGTCCTTCGGCGACTGGCTCGAGGCCAACGCCCGCCAGGCGCAGGTGTACACCGAGAAGGCCGGCGTCAACACGGTGATCGTGGAGTCGACCGACGACTACAAGGGCATGCTGTCCAACCTGGCGTTCTCGCTGTCCCTGTACAGCGGCCAGATGTGCACCACGCCGCAGAACCTGCTCATCCCCCGCGAGGGCATCCGCACCGACGAGGGCCCCAAGACCTTCGACGAGGTCACCGCCGACCTCGCCCGCGCGGTCGACGGCCTCCTCGGCGACGACGCGCGCGCGAACGCCCTGCTCGGCGCCATCGTCAACCCGGACGTGAAGGCCCGCCTGGAGGCCGCCGCCGGACTCGGCGAAGTCGCCCTCGCCTCCCGTGAGATCAGCAACCCGGAGTTCCCGGGCGCGGTCGTGCGCACCCCCGTCATGGTCAAGCTGGACGGTGCCAAGCCGGACGACGAGGCTGCCTACATGAGCGAGTGCTTCGGCCCCGTCTCCTTCGCCGTCGCGGTCGACTCCGTGGCCGACGCGCTGGAGCTCCTGCGCCGCACGGTCCGCGAGAAGGGCGCGATGACGGTCGGCGCCTACACCTCCGACGCCGAGGTGGAGCGGGCCGTCGAGGAGGTCTGCCTGGAGGAGGCGGCCCAGCTGTCGCTCAACCTGACCGGCGGGGTGTACGTGAACCAGACGGCCGCCTTCTCCGACTTCCACGGCTCCGGCGGCAACCCGGCGGCGAACGCCGCCCTGACCGACGGCGCGTTCGTCGCCAACCGCTTCCGCGTGGTGGAGGTGCGCCGGCAGGCGTGACGTTCGGCCGGCAGGCACCCGTCGGGGTAGCGCCCCCGCCTCACCGGGCGGGAGGCGCTCCCTGACCCGCGCTCCAGTGGTAGAGGGTCATCGCCACGCTGGTGGCGAGGTTGTAGCTGGAGACCTGGGGGCGCATCGGCAGCCTCAGCAGGTGGTCGGCTCGTGCGCGCAGCCCGGGCGACAGCCCGGTGCGCTCCGAGCCGAAGGCGAGGACGGCGTCGTCGGGCAGCTTCGTGCCCCGGATGTCCTCGCCCTCCGGGTCGAGGGCGAACAGCGGGCCGGCGGGCAGCTCGTCGACGCCGAGGCGCTCCACGGCCGTCGCGAAGTGCAGTCCGGCGCCGCCGCGCACCACCGTCGGATGCCAGGGGTCGAGCGTCCCCGTGGTGACCACCCCGGCCACCCCGAAGCCCGCGGCCAGCCGGATCACGGCCCCGGCATTGCCCAGGTTCCGCGGGTTGTCGAGGACCACGACCGGAGCGGTGCGAGGGGTGCCGCCCAGTGCCCGCAGGTTGGCCTCGCGGGACGGCCGTACGGCGAGCGCGGCCACCCCCGTCGGGTGGGGCCGCGGGACGAGCGAGGCGTACACCGCCCCCGGCACCTCCGTCAGCAGGGCGTCCAGCACGTCCCGTACATCACCGGCCAGCTCCTCGGCGAGGGCGAGCGCGGCCCGCCGGTCGGTGGTGACCGCCACCGGCACCTCGGCACCGAACCGCAGCGCGTGCTTGAGGGCGTGGAAGCCGTCGAGCAGGACGGCGGCACCGGCGAGATCGCGCCAGCGGGTCAGCGGGTCGGTCATGCGGTGCACCCTACGCGGCCCCCACCCGGCCCGGAGTGCTCTCCTCCGCCGCGCGCGGAGCGGGCACCGCGGGGCCCTCGCGCCGGACGAACCGTCCCCGCGCACGAGCCGCCGCACCGCCCACCCGCCGCAGGAAGGAGGTCGGCAGGAACACCGCGTCCGCGGCGATCATCGCCAGCGAGAAGAACGGCAGGCCGAGGACGACCGCGATCACCGCGTGCTCGGTCATCATCAGCACCAGCAGGACGTTCTTGACCCGCCTGTTGAACAGGGTGAACGGGAAGGCGACCTGCACCATGACCGTCCCGTACGTCACGAGCATCATGATCGTGCCGCTGGCGGACAGCAGATCCCCGAGTCCGGGCCAGGGCGAGAAGTACTGCAGGTGCAGCGGGTAGTAGACGGCGGTACCGTCCTGCCAGCGCGAGCCCTGGATCTTGTACCAGCCGGCCGTCGCGTAGATCAGGCACGCCTCCGCCATGATCACGAACAGGGCGCCGTTGTGCAGGACGTTGGCGACCACGTCCAGCAGGACCCGCGGCTCGGACGCGGCCGCCCGGCGCTCGACCAGCCCCCACAGGCCGAGTACCGTCCACACCGTCCACAGCAGCGCGGGGATCAGCCAGCCGTTGTCGAAGCGGCCGGTCAGCGTCACCGTGGCGAGGCCGAGACCGAGGACCGCCCACAGCACCGGGCCCACCCGGTCGGCCGGGACCAGCTCCCCCCGCGCGCGCGCCGCCTCGTTCCGCGCCGCCCGCCGCGCGTCGAGGGACCACACCTGACCGCAGCGCGTGAACAGCAGGTAGAAGGACATCAGGTGCAGGACGTTGTCGCCGCCGTCTCCCATGAAGACGCTGCGGTTCTGCAGCGACAGCACACCCACCATGAACAGCACGGACGCGGTGCGGGTGCGCCAGCCGGCCAGCAGTGCCGCGCCGGCCAGCATCGCCAGCACGTAGAAGCCCTCGAACCAGGCACGCCCGTCCGACCACAGCAGCGCGCTGAAGGCGTGGTTGTCGGCGGTCAGCTGCTTGGCGAGCTGCCAGCCCCAGGGGCCCGAGGGGCCGTACAGCTCCCGGCGGTGGGGGTACTCACGGAGCAGGAAGAGCAGCCAGGTCGCGGCGAAACCGATACGGATCACGGCGCTCTGGTACGGGCCGAGTGCCGCACCGGTGACGCGGGCGATGCCGCGCGAGAGGGTCAGCGAGAGCGGGTTCACCGGACGCCTCCAGCGGCCTCGTCGGCAGTCACGGACCACCAGGGGAGCTGGCGGTACACGGGTTTGTCGGACACCCGCTCACGGCTCCACTCGGGTGGCTGCACATTGGTGGTGGCCGAGCGGACCTGCACGCGCTGGATGACGCCCCCTTCGGCGGCCGGGGTGTCCCGGTACAGCCGCATCACGACGATCCGGCGCAGATACTGCTCGGACAGGGCGCCGCGCAGCGCCACGGGACGGTTGTCACCGGTGTGCGTGGCGACGAAGAAGTCCCAGGCCCGGCGCAGCTCGTTCTGCTGGGTGTGGCTGGGCACCGGATTGCCCTTGATGGCGGCGCCGTCCTGGGCGGACAGGTCGGTCCAGCCGGTGGTGCGCACCCCGCCGTCGTTCGTCCGCAGTTCGGCGCGCACCTGGACGCCGACGTTCTGCTGGAGCGGGTTCGGGGCGAACAGCTTCCAGTTCTGCTCGAACTCGGGGTACACCCAGTCCTCGACCGCCTTGCCGTGCTGCTTCGTCACGGTGTTCGCCGGCGCGAGGCTGAGGAACACCATCAGCAGGTGCACACAGGCGGCGACGGCGACCACGGCGAGCGCCACGGCGGCGCCCACCTGGTAGCGGGGAGAGAGGGCGGCGACGCCGACACGGGGGGCGGCGAGCGCTCCGCCGCCGTCGGACGCGTCGGCCTCGTCCGGCCCGTCCGTCGCGCCGGGTTCGGGCAGCACGTGCGCCCCGCTCGACCCGGCCCGCTCCGGAGCGTACGGCCGCTCGCCCGGCCGGGACTGCTCGGACGCCCCGGGCTGCCGGGGCAACTGGGGCGGCTCGGGCAGCCGGGGCTTCTCGGACGGCCGGGAATGCTCGGGCGGCCGGGGCTGCTCAGGGGGCTTCGAGGGCTCGAAGGCACCCGTGCCCCGCCGGGCCCCCGAGTCCTCGTCGTTCACGTCCATTGCGCCCCGTCCCCCGTTTCGGCTCATTCGTTCCGCTGGTCGCCGCGGCTGAGTGCGTCAGCCCGATGCGCGGCCACCGCCACAGGCGCCGCGCGGATTCACGAGCGCCACAGCGGCGCCCGCACGGAACGGTACTCAGCCGGAGCCACCGGGCGCAGCCCCGGGTGCGGGCCCATGACCGTGGTCCTCGCCACGTGCCGGGCCCGCCACCGGTGAGGCAGGGGGCGAACCGGACACCGACCGCCACGCACCGTTCCCTTCTTCTAGAACCTGTTCTATCTTGACGGCCCGTCAGGCGAGCTGTCGGACCAACCGTCATGGAAACCCATCCGCCGGGAGGACAGGCCGTGGACTTCACCTTCACCGAGGAGCAGCTGGCGGCGGCCGAGGCGGCGCGCGGAGTGTTCTCCGGCGTCGCACCGGACGCGGTCCCCAGCCCGGCGCTGACCACCGGAGCCGTGGCCGAGGGCCTCGACCGGGAGCTGTGGTCCCGGCTCGCCGCCGCCGACCTGCTGAGCCTGCTCCTCGACGAGGCGCACGGCGGGGCCGGCCTCGACGCGATCGCGCTGTGCCTGGTGCTCCGCGAGTCCGCCGGCGTGCTCGCGCGGGTTCCGCTGCTGGAGCACAGCGCCGCCGCCGCGGCCGTGCAGACCCATGGCGGTACGGAGCTCGCCGGGCGCCTGCTCGGGCGGGCGGGCCGCGGCGAACTGGTACTGACCGTGGCGGCGAACGGACGTACCGGCCACGACCCGGCCGAGTCGGCCGTCACCGCCCGGCGGGAGGGCCCGGTGTGGGTGCTGGACGGGGTGCAGACGGCGGTGCCGTGGGCGTACGACGCGGACCTCGTCGTCGTGCCGGCGCACGTGGAGGGCACGGCCGCCGACCGGACGGTGCTCGCGCTCGTACCGCGTGACCGGGACGGCGTGGACCTGGCCGAGCAGGTGTCGACCAGCGGGGAGCGGCTGGCGGAGCTGCGGCTGGCGTCCGCACGGATCGACGCCGTGGACGTCATCGAGGCAGAGGGGGCGTGGGAGTGGCTGCACGCACTGCTCACGACCGGCGTCTGCGCGCTCGCGCTGGGACTCGGCGAGCGGGTGCTGCGGATGACCAGCGAGTACACCGGCAAGCGCGAGCAGTTCGGGTATCCGATCGCGACCTTCCAGGCGGTGGCCGTGCAGACCGCCGACCGCTACATCGACCTGCGTGCCATGGAGGCCACCCTGTGGCAGGCCGCGTGGCGGATCTCCTCGGGGGCGCCGGGGGCGCTGCCTCTGGCCGGGGACGTCGCGGTGGCGAAGATCTGGGCGGCGGAGGGGGTGCGCCGGGTGGTGCAGACGGCGCAGCATCTGCACGGCGGCTTCGGTGCCGACACCGACTACTCACTGCACCGGTACCACGCCTGGGCCAAGCACCTGGAGCTGGCGCTCGGCCCGGCGGCGGCGTACGAGGAGCGGCTCGGGGACCTGCTGGCGGCCCATCCGCTGGGCTGACCGCCCCCGCGTTCGCGCCGCCCCGCCCCCGGGCGCGGGGAACTACAGAACGAAGCCCGGCTTGCCGTCGTCCGTGATCACCGGCCGGCCCGCGGCCTGCCAGACCTGCATGCCGCCGTCGACGTTCACGGCGTCGATGCCCTGCTGGGCCAGGTACATGGTGACCTGGGCCGAGCGGCCGCCGGAGCGGCAGATGACGTGGACGCGGCCGTCCTGCGGGGCGGCCTCGGTCAGCTCGCCGTAGCGGGCCACGAACTCGCTGATGGGGATGTGCAGTGCTCCCGCGGCGTGGCCCGCCTGCCACTCGTCGTCCTCGCGGACGTCCAGCAGGAAGTCGCCGTCCTTGAGGTCCGAGACCTCGACCGTGGGCACACCAGCTCCGAAATTCATGTCCCCGACGCTACCCGAAGCGGACCGGGCTCAGTCCTGCTCCCGCAGGCCCGCCAGCTCCGTCTCCCGCTCGGCGATGTCGGCGCGCAGCCGTGCGCCGATCTCGTCGAGCAGGCCGTCGGGGTCGTCCGGCGCGAGGCGGAGCATGCCGGCGATGGCGCCGTCCTCCAGCTCGCGGGCGACGAGCGTGAGCAGCTCCTTGCGCTGGGAGAGCCATTCGAGGCGGGCGTACAGCTCCTCGGCGGGGCTCGGCAGGCGCTCGGGCGGTACCGGGCCCGCCGCCCACTCCTCGGCGAGCTCCTTCAGCAGCGTCTCGTCGCCACGGGCGTAGGCGGCGTTCACGCGGGTGATGAACTCCTCACGCCGCTGCCGTTCCTCTTCCTCCTGGGCCAGGTCGGGGTGGGCCTTGCGGGCCAGCTCGCGATAGAGCTTGCGGGCCTCCTCGCCGGGCCGGACGCGCTGCGGGGGCCGCACCGCCTGGTCGGTGAGCATGGCGGCGGCCTCCGGGAACAGCCCGCCGCCGTCCATCCAGCCGTGCATCAGTTCTTCGACGCCCGGGATCGGCAGCACCCGGCCGCGGGCCTCCTCGGCCAGACGGATGTCCTCGGGATCGCCGGTGCGGGCGGCCTTCGCCTCGGCGATCTCGGCGTCCAGTTCCTCGATGCGGAGGTAGAGCGGGCCGAGGCGCTGCTCGTGCAGCCGGGAGAAGTTCTCCACCTCGACGCGGAAGGTCTCCACCGCGATCTCGTACTCGATCAAGGCCTGCTCGGCGGCCCGGACGGCCCGCTCGAGCCGTTCCTCGGGACGTGGTGCCTGGGGCTCATCGGCTTCCGGGGTCGTCACCCGCCCAGCGTAGCGCTGCGCCCGTCCGGGACCGGGATCCACGGTTCCGGTCGGCTTGGGGCCGGCACCCGGCGCACCGTCCCCGCGACCGCTCACGGCGGACCTGGCTCCTGCCGCGGTGCCCCTCCGGACCGGCCGCACAAGTCCTCGCGCCCCCGGCGCACCGCACGGCACCCACCCTCCGCACCCCGGTCCGGCCACGGTCCGCCCCGCCCGGACGCGCCCGGCACGACCACCCTCGGTTGCCCGGTGCCGCGACCACCGGCGGAGCCCCGTCACACCCCCAGCTCGGCCTCGATCCGTCCCGCCCGCACGCCCTCGACCAGCTGGGCGTGGTCCGCCTCGGTGCGGTCGGCGTAGGCGACCGCGAAGTCGGCCACCGCCTCGTCCAGCTCCTCGTTCTTGCCGCAGTACCCGGCGATCAGCCGCGGGTCGGCGCTGTGGGAGTGGGCGCGGGCCAGGAGCGCGCCGGTCATACGGCCGTAGTCGTCGAACTGGTCGGCGGCGAGCGCGGCGGGGTCGACGCTGCCCTTGCGGTTGCGGAACTGGCGCACCTGGTAGGGGCGCCCCTCGACGGTGGTCCAGCCCAGGAGGATGTCGCTGACCACCTGCATCCGCTTCTGCCCGAGGACGACTCGCCGGCCCTCGTGGCCGGCCTGCGGTGCGTCGAAGCCGGCGGTGACCAGATGCGGCAGGAGTGCGGAGGGCCGCGCCTCCTTCACCTGGAGGACCAGCGGCTGCTCACGGTGGTCGAGGAGCAGCACGACGTAGGAACGGGTGCCGACGCTGCCGGTGCCGACGACCCGGAAGGCCACGTCGTGCACCGCGTGCCGGGCGAGCAGCGGGTGCCGGTCCTCGCTGAGGGTGTCCACGTACGACTCCAGGGACGCGGCGACCGCGGCGGCGTCCGCGTCCGGTATCCGGCGCAGCACCGGCGGTGCGTCCACGAAGCGGCGGCCGCCGTCCTCCGCCGTCTCGGTCGACTTGGCCGCGAACCGGCCGCTGGTGTTGGCCCGGGCCTTCTCCGAGACGCGCTGGAGGGTGCCGAGCAGGTCGTGGGCGTCCGCGTGGGAGACCAGTTCCTCGTCGGCGATCGCGTTCCAGGCGTCCAGGACGGGCAGCTTGGCCAGCAGCCGCATGGTGCGGCGGTAGGCACCGGCCGCGTCCTGGGCGGCAGCCCGGCAGGTGTCCTCGTCGGCGCCGGCCTCCCGCCCGGCGAGCACCAGCGAGGCCGCCAGCCGCTTGAGGTCCCACTCCCAGGGGCCGTGCACGGTCTCGTCGAAGTCGTTGAGGTCGATGACCAGGTCACCGCGGGCGTCGCCGTACAGCCCGAAGTTGGCCGCGTGCGCGTCGCCGCAGATCTGCGTGCCGATCCTGGTCGTCGGGGTGCGGGCCAGGTCGTACGCCATGAGCCCGGCGGAGCCGCGCAGGAAGGCGAAGGGGGTGGCCGCCATCCGGCCCACCCGTATCGGCGTCAGTTCGGGGATGCGGCCGGCGTTGGACTGCGCGACCGCGCTCACCGCGTCGGGGCGGCCGGCGTCCAGGTCGAGGAGGCGGTGCGCACCGCGCGGCACGCTCTGCCTGAGTGCCTTGCCCTCCTGCTTGGGGGTGCCCCTCGGGGGCCAGGCGGCGAAGCCGCGCATCCGGGGCAGCCGGGGCGGGGCCGCCGGCTCCGTCCCGTCCGCTTCCACTCCCACAACGGCTCCGGTCATCGCGACCGCCTCCCCCGACACGTGCTTCTCCGCAGATCAGCTCAGCCATCAGCTCGGACATCAACTCGTGCAGACCGTACCGCCGGTGGCCGAAACGCGTCAGACCCCTGTGGACAACTCGGCGCCTGTGGACGGCTGATGGCGCGAAGTGCCGTCATCCCTACGGCGTTCCGGCGCCGAGCGCGAGCCGTGAGATAGCTCACCGGCGGCGACGGGCCGGCCCGGGTGAGTGGCTGTGCGATCCCTCACAGGCGTCGCCACAACGCGAAACGGGCCCCTGCCGGTGACTTCCGTCACCGGCAGAGACCCGTTCCGTCTCTGTGCGCGAGGGGGGAGTTGAACCCCCACGCCCTTGCGGGCACTGGAACCTGAATCCAGCGCGTCTGCCTATTCCGCCACCCGCGCATTGGGTGTGTCTTCCGGCTTCGCCCCTTTCGGGCCGGCCCCTTCCGACACCCAGAACATTAGCACGTCGTACGGGGTGGGTTCACATCCCTTGGGGCCCGCCCCGGGCCCCCGACGAGCCCGGCCGCCCCCGCGTATCAGGGAGAGCCTGTTCACGTATCAACCTCGTACCGGTCCCCGTCATCTGTACAGGAGACGGACCGGACGCACAGCCGGGTGCGGGACACTGGTCTTCGACCCCCTCTACGATCCATGCCGGAAGACAGGTCCCAGCAGGAGTCCCGGAACGAGTTCCGGGGAGGAGTTGAAGGGGAGCCGCTGGGGGAACCGGCTGATTGCCGGGCGCGTAGATACGATCAGTGAGCAGTACCCGGCAAAGCAGCGTCAGACAGCAGGGCAAGGCAACGGCAGGGACGGAGGAGGTGCCCCATGGGAGTCCTGAAGAAGTTCGAGCAGCGTCTCGAAGGTCTGGTGAACGGCACCTTCGCCAAGGTTTTCAAGTCCGAGGTCCAGCCCGTGGAGATCGCCGGCGCGCTCCAGCGGGAGTGCGACAACAACGCGACCATCTGGAACCGTGACCGCACGGTCGTACCCAACGACTTCATCGTGGAGCTGAGCGCACCGGACTTCGAGCGCCTGAGCCCCTACTCCGGGCAGCTCGGCGACGAGCTGGCCGGCATGGTGCGCGACTACGCCAAGCAGCAGCGCTACACCTTCATGGGCCCGATCAAGGTCAACCTGGAGAAGGCCGAGGACCTCGACACCGGGCTGTACCGGGTGCGCTCGCGCACCCTGGCCTCGTCCAGCAGCCAGCAGGCACCGCAGGCCCCCGCGGGCCCGTCCGCCGGCCGCCCCGGACAGAACGCCCCCGGCGGCTACGGCTACCCGCCGGCCGCCCCGGCGGGCGCGCCCCCGATGCCGTCCGCGCCGCCACCCGGCACCCGGCCCGGCGGCTACGGCTACCCGCAGCCCGCCACCCAGCGCCCCGCCGCCGCCCCGATGAGCGGCGGGCGCACCCGCTACTGGATCGAGATCAACGGCACCCGTCACCAGATCTCCCGCGCGACGCTCGTGCTGGGCCGCAGCACCGAGGCCGACGTACGGATCGACGACCCCGGCGTCTCCCGCCGGCACTGCGAGATCCGGACCGGTACGCCCTCGACGATCCAGGATCTCGGCTCCACCAACGGCATCGTGGTGGACGGGCAGCACACCACCCGCGCTACGCTCCGCGACGGCTCGCGGATCGTCGTGGGCAGCACAACCATCATTTACCGGCAAGCCGAAGGGTGAAGCGGGGGCAATGTCAGAGCTGACCCTCACGGTCATGCGGCTGGGTTTCCTGGCCGTACTGTGGCTGTTCGTGATCGTGGCCGTGCAGGTCATCCGGAGCGACCTGTTCGGTACGCGCGTCACCCAGCGCGGATCGCGTAGGGAGGCCGGGCGCCAGCAGCAGCCGGGCAGGCAGCAGGCGCCGCGGCAGCAGGCCGCGCCCCCGCAGCAGCGGGGCCAGCAGGGCGGCCGCCAGCGGCGCAACGCCCCCTCCAAACTCGTGGTGACCGAAGGCACACTGACCGGCACGACGGTCGCGCTCCAGGGCCAGACGGTCACGCTGGGCCGGGCGCACGACTCCACGATCGTGCTGGACGACGACTACGCCTCCAGCCGCCATGCCAGGATCTATCCCGACCGCGACGGCCAGTGGATCGTCGAGGATCTCGGCTCCACCAACGGCACGTACCTGGACCGGTCCCGGCTGACGACTCCGACGCCGATCCCGCTGGGCGCGCCGATCCGCATCGGCAAGACCGTCATCGAGCTGCGGAAGTAGTACGACAATGAGCGAGCGGAGCGAGCACGCAGCGGCAGGCCGCCACCCGGTCTCCGGCGCGCTCCCGACCGGAGGGTGGGCAGTGTGGCTCGACACGACCGGCTGTACCCGGAGCCGACGGGCGAGGTGCGCATGAGTCTGTCACTGCGCTTTGCCGCCGGATCGCACAAGGGCATGATCCGCGAGGGCAACGAGGACTCCGGTTACGCCGGTCCCCGTCTGCTCGCGATCGCCGACGGCATGGGCGGCCAGGCGGCCGGCGAGGTCGCCTCCTCCGAGGTGATCTCCACCCTGGTCACGCTCGACGACGACGTGCCCGGCTCCGACATCCTCACCTCGCTCGGCGCCGCCGTGCAGCGCGCCAACGACCAGCTCCGCTCGATGGTCGACGAGGACCCCCAGCTCGAGGGCATGGGCACGACGCTCACCGCCCTGCTGTGGACCGGGCAGCGGCTCGGGCTCGTGCACGTCGGCGACTCGCGCGCCTACCTGCTCCGTGACGGCGTCCTCACGCAGATCACCCAGGACCACACCTGGGTGCAGCGGCTCGTCGACGAGGGCCGGATCACCGAGGAAGAGGCCACCACCCACCCGCAGCGCTCCCTGCTGATGCGCGCCCTCGGCAGCGGCGACCACGTCGAGCCCGACCTCTCCATCCGCGAGGTCCGCGCCGGCGACCGCTATCTGATCTGCTCCGACGGACTGTCCGGCGTCGTCTCCCACCAGACCATGGAGGAGACGCTCGCCAGCTACCAGGGCCCGCAGGAGACCGTGCAGGAGCTGATCCAGCTCGCGCTGCGCGGTGGCGGCCCGGACAACATCACCGTCATCGTCGCCGACGTCCTCGACCTGGACACCGGTGACACCCTCGCCGGCCAGCTGTCGGACCAGCCGGTGGTGGTCGGCGCCGTCGCCGAGAACCAGCACCACCTGCACGACAACGGCATCATGCAGACCCCGGCCGGCCGCGCCTCCCACCTGGGCCGCCAGGGCCACGGGGGCGGCGAGTTCGGCCCGCCCGGCTCCGGCGACACCACCGGCTACGTCCCGGCCGCCGGCAGCTTCGGCGACTACACCGACGAGGACTTCGCCAAGCCGCGCAAGCGGCGGTGGGTGAAGAGATCCCTGTACGGCGCCCTCGCCCTCGCCGTCATCGGCGGCGGTCTGTACGGCGGCTACCGCTGGACGCAGACCCAGTACTACGTCGGCGCCAAGGGCGAGCACGTGGCGCTGTACCGCGGGATCAGCCAGGACCTGGCGTGGGTCTCGCTGTCGAAGGTGGAGAAGGACCACCCCGAGATCGAACTCAAGTACCTGCCGCCCTATCAGCAGAAGCAGATCAAGAACACGATCGCGGCGGGTGGTCTCCAGCAGGCCGAGACGAAGATCGAGGCACTGACCGTGCAGGCCTCCGCGTGCCGCAAGCAGGCGGAGCGCACGGCCGCCGAGAGCGAGAAGAACGCCAAGACGGGCCAGGGCGAGGCGGGAGGAACCACGGGAACCACCCGTACCTCCTTCACGTCCAAGGCATCGCCGACGCCGAACCCGTCGAAGTCGGGAACGACGACGCCGAACTCGCCCTCCAAGTCCCCGAAACCGTCCACGAGCGCCACTCCCAACCCCGGCCCGAGCCTCTCCGAGGATGAGCAGAAGGTCGTCGATCAGTGCGGCAAGCAGTAGAGCCGTGAGAGGCACCGTCACACGATGAGCAGTACGAACAACGCAGCGACGCACCACACGTCCACGATCGGCGCGATCGGCGCACCGAGCCGCCGCAACACCGAACTGGCCCTGCTGATCTTCGCGGTGGCCATCCCGGTGTTCGCCTACGCCAACGTCGGCCTGGCCATCAGCGACGAGGTGCCCGCGGGCCTGCTGAGCTACGGCCTCGGCCTCGGCCTGCTGGCCGGGGTGGCGCACCTCGGTGTGCGGAAGTTCGCCCCGTACGCCGATCCCCTGCTGCTGCCGCTGGCCACCCTGCTGAACGGGCTGGGCCTGGTGTGCATCTGGCGGCTCGACCAGTCGAAGCTGCTCCAGTCACTGCCGAACTTCGTCACGGCCGCGCCCCGCCAGCTGCTGTACACGGCGCTGGGCATCGCCCTGTTCGTGGTGGTGCTGATCTTCCTGAAGGACCACCGGGTCCTGCAGCGCTACACCTACATCTCCATGTTCGGCGCGCTGATCCTGCTCATCCTGCCGCTGGTGCCCGGCCTCGGCGCCAACATCTACGGCGCCAAGATCTGGATCCGCGTCCCCGGTCTGGGCTCGCTCCAGCCCGGTGAGTTCGCGAAGATCGTCCTCGCCATCTTCTTCGCCGGCTACCTCATGGTGAAGCGCGACGCCCTGGCCCTCGCCAGCCGCCGTTTCATGGGCCTGTACCTGCCGCGCGGCCGCGACCTCGGACCGATCCTGGTCGTCTGGGCGATCTCGATCCTCATCCTGGTCTTCGAGACCGACCTCGGTACGTCGCTGCTGTTCTTCGGAATGTTCGTCATCATGCTGTACGTCGCCACCGAGCGGACCAGCTGGATCGTCTTCGGTCTGCTGATGTCCGCGGCCGGCGCCGTCGGCGTGGCGAGCTTCGAGCCGCACATCCAGACCCGTGTGCAGGCCTGGCTGGACCCGATGCGCGAATACCAGCTCAGCCGCAGCGGGGCCAGCGACGGCATCCTCCACTCCGAGCAGGCCATGCAGGCCCTGTGGGCGTTCGGCTCCGGCGGCACCCTCGGCACCGGCTGGGGCCAGGGCCACTCGGACCTGATCCGCTTCGCCGCCAACTCCGACTTCATCCTCGCCACCTTCGGCGAGGAGCTGGGACTGGCCGGGATCATGGCGATCCTGCTGATCTACGGCCTGATCGTGGAGCGCGGCGTGCGCACCGCCCTCGCCGCCCGCGACCCGTTCGGCAAGCTGCTCGCCGTCGGCCTGTCCGGCGCCTTCGCCCTCCAGGTGTTCGTGGTGGCCGGCGGTGTGATGGGTCTCATCCCGCTGACCGGTATGACCATGCCGTTCATGGCCTACGGCGGTTCCTCCGTGCTGGCGAACTGGGCGCTGATCGGCATCCTGATCCGGATCAGCGACACGGCCCGCCGCCCGGCGCCCACGCCCGCGGGCAACCCGGACGCCGAGATGACGCAGGTGGTCCGCCCCGGCGGCAGCGGTCCCGCGGACCAGTAATCCTCCTCACGGACGGCTTCCGGACCCGGCCCCCGCCGGAACCGGAAGCCGTCCGGCGGTTTCCGGAACCCGTCGTGCCGCCCGCGCGTCTAATGATCAGCCGTTGTGACGGCCCCGCCCGGGGAACACAGCCGCTGCCTCTAGACTGTGGGCGGCCAAGGATGAGCGCCAGCACCATCGGCACCGAGAGATTGAAGCAACAGGCGCCCCTGTTAGCTTGTGGAAAGGCCGGACGTGAACAAGCCCCTGCGCCGAATCGCGATCTTCTGCGGACTACTCGTCCTGGCGCTGTTGATCCGTGACAACTGGCTTCAGTACCTCCAGGCCGACAAGCTGCGGACCGATCCGGACAACCGCCGCGTGACCATCGAGCGGTACGCCAACCCGCGGGGCGACATCATCGTCGACGGCGACCCGATAACCGGGTCGGTCGAGAGCAAGCACGGCGACTTCAAGTACAAGCGCACGTACAAGAACGGGCCCATGTGGGCCCCGGTCACCGGCTACTCCTCCCAGGCGTTCGACGGCAGCTTCCTGGAGAAGATCGAGGACGGCATCCTCACCGGCAACGACGACCGGCTGTTCTTCCGCAAGACCCTGGACATGATCACCGGCAAGGAGCAGCAGGGCGGGAACGTCGTCACCACGCTCAACGCCCGCGCGCAGAGGGCCGCGTACGAGGGGCTGAAGGCCCGGGGCGGCAAGGGCGCCGTCGTCGCCCTGGAGCCGTCCACCGGCAAGATCCTGGCCCTGGCCTCGTACCCGTCGTACGACCCCTCGTCGTTCGCCGGCAACTCCACCGACGTCGACTCCAAGAACTGGACCAAGCTCCAGAAGAAGAACAACCCCGCCGACCCGATGCTGAACCGGGCGCTGCGCGAGACCTACCCGCCGGGCTCCACGTTCAAGGTGGTCACCGCGGCGGCCGCGCTGGAGAACGGCAAGTACACCTCGGCCGACGAGAAGACCGAGTCGCCGCTGCCGTGGGTCATGCCGGGCACCACCACGCAGCTGAAGAACGAGGGCAACATCCCCTGCAAGAACGCGACGATGCGGGTCGCCCTCCAGTACTCCTGCAACACCGTGTTCGGCAAGATCGGCGCCGACCTGGGCAACGACAAGATGCTGGCCGAGGCGAAGAAGTTCGGGTTCGACTCCGAGCAGTTCACCCCGACCCGCTCCAACGCGTCCGTCTTCTCCGACGACATGAACCCCTCGCAGACGGCCCTGTCCTCCATCGGCCAGTTCAACACCGCGGCCACCCCGCTGCAGATGGCGATGGTCGCCTCCGCGGTCGCCAACGACGGCAAGCTCATGAAGCCGTACATGGTCGACGAGCTGCAGTCCTCCAACGTCGACCCGGTCTCCAAGACCGAGCCGGAGGAGATGAGCCGGCCGCTGTCGCCGAAGAACGCGCAGATCCTCCAGTCGATGATGGAGACGGTCGTCAAGGAGGGCACCGGCAAGAACGCCCAGATCCCCGGTGTGATCGTCGGCGGCAAGACCGGTACCGCCCAGCACGGTGTGGCGAACAGCGCAAACCCCTACGCATGGTTCATTTCGTATGCCAGGCTCGGTGACGGCAGCTCGCCGGTCGCCGTGGCCGCGGTGATCGAGGACGAGAACGCCAACCGCGACGACATCTCCGGCGGCGGCCTGGCCGCGCCGATCGCGAGGAGTGTCATGGAGGCGGTCGTCAAGTCCAAGAAGTGAGACCCCTCACATCCCCTTCACATCGATGCACGTTGCGGTACCGGTCCTGTATCGGGTTACGGGCTTGGCCAGGTCACACAAAGCGAGCCGGGTACGGTAGGCCCGGACGGCAGCCTCGGGCGCTCACGGACGTGACGGCCGAGACCGACGGAGAGGGCTGGTAGGTAGCTATGGAAGAGCCGCGTCGCCTCGGCGGCCGGTACGAGCTGGGTCACGTGCTCGGCCGTGGTGGCATGGCGGAGGTCTACCTCGCGCATGACACCCGCCTCGGCCGCACCGTGGCGGTGAAGACGCTGCGCGCGGACCTCGCGCGTGATCCGTCCTTCCAGGCCCGGTTCCGCCGGGAGGCCCAGTCGGCCGCCTCGCTCAACCATCCCGCCATCGTCGCGGTCTACGACACGGGCGAGGACTACATCGACGGGGTCTCCATCCCGTACATCGTGATGGAGTACGTCGACGGTTCCACGCTGCGTGAGCTGCTGCACTCCGGCCGCAAGCTGCTGCCCGAGCGCGCGATGGAGATGACCATCGGCATCCTCCAGGGCCTGGAGTACGCGCACCGCAACGGCATCGTCCACCGCGACATCAAGCCAGCCAACGTCATGCTGACCCGCAACGGTCAGGTCAAGGTCATGGACTTCGGCATCGCCCGCGCCATGGGCGACTCCGGCATGACCATGACGCAGACGGCGGCGGTCATCGGCACGGCCCAGTACCTCTCGCCCGAGCAGGCGAAGGGCGAGCAGGTCGACGCCCGGTCGGACCTTTATTCGGCCGGTTGCCTCCTCTACGAGCTGCTGACGGTGCGCCCGCCGTTCGTGGGCGACTCCCCGGTGGCCGTGGCGTACCAGCACGTCCGCGAGGAGCCGCAGGCCCCCTCGGTCTTCGACCCCGAGATCACGCCGGAGATGGACGCCATCGTCCTGAAGGCGCTGGTCAAGGACCCGAACTACCGCTACCAGTCGGCCGACGAGATGCGCGCCGACATCGAGGCCTGCCTCGACGGCCAGCCCGTCGCGGCCACCGCCGCGCTGGGCGCGGTGGGCTACGGCGGCTACCCCGACGACCAGCCGACGACCGCGCTGCGTCAGGAGGCCGGCGGGGCGACCACCATGCTCCCGCCCATGAACCCCGACGACGGCGGCTACGGCTACGACGACCGCCCGGACCGCCGGCGCCAGCAGAAGAAGTCCAACACCTCCACGATCCTCCTGGTGGTCGCGGGTCTCCTCGTGCTGGTCGGCGCCATCCTGATCGGCAAGTGGGCGTTCAGCGGCGGCAACACGGACGACACCTTCAAGGCGCCGAACTTCGTCGGTCACACGTACACCGACGCCAAGAAGATGGCGGTCAACTCGGACCTGAAGCTGGCTCCGCCCACGCGGAAGGCCTGCGAGGACCAGCCGAAGAACAGCGTCTGCGACCAGGACCCCGAGGCGGGCACGGACGTCAAGAAGGGCGACACGATCACCCTGACGGTGTCCACGGGCGCCCCCAAGGTCCCCGTGCCGGACGTCCGCGGCATCCAGTTCGACCAGGCCGAGTCGCAGCTGGAGGAGAAGGGCTTCAAGGTCGAGAAGAAGACCGAGGTGTCCACCCAGACCCCGGGCGTCGTCACCAAGCAGGACCCGCAGGGCGGTGTCTCGAAGCAGAAGGGCACCACCATCACCCTCACCGTCGCCAAGGCGGAGGAGAAGGTGTCGGTGGAGGACGTCACCGGGCTGTCCTGTGACGAGGCGACCGCCAAGCTGAAGGCCCAGGGCCTGGTGCCCCAGGCCTGCACGGACACGCCGACCGACAACCCCGACGACGACGGCAAGGTCCTGTCGACCGACCCGAAGGCGGGCGCCGCGGTCTCCAAGAACACGCCGGTCACGATCAACGTCGGCAAGGTCCAGCAACCGACGCAGACGGACGTGCCGAACGTCCAGGGCCAGACGCTGAAGAAGGCCCGGGAGATCCTCCAGGCCAAGGGCTTCACGCAGATCCAGGTCAACGGCGCGAGCGACGACAACGCCCGGGTCATCCAGCAGAACCCGCCGCAGGGCACCCAGGGTGATCCGAGCACCACGCAGATCGTCCTGACCACTGTGGACTTCGGCGGCGGCAACAACGGGAACAACGACAACGGCGGCCAGCTGTTCGGCGGCGTCAACGGCTGACGTCCCCCGCGCACACGAGTGGGCCCCTGCCGGGAAGCACCGGCAGGGGCCCACTCGCAGGTTCAGCGCAGTTCCGCCGGCGGGGTCCGCTTGCTGTCGACCTTCTGCACCCGGACGAGCTCGCCCCAGACGACGTAGCGGTAGCGGCTCGTGTAGACCGGCGTGCAGGTCGTCAGCGTGATGAAGTGGCCGGCCTTCTTCCGGCCGGACTCCTCGGGGACCTGCGAGAGCACGTCCACGTTGTACTTGGACGTCTCGGGCAGGAGCGAGAAGACCTTGTAGACGTACCAGTCGTCCTTGGTCTCGAAGACGATCGGGTCGCCCTCGCTCAGCTTGTCGATGTTGTGGAACTTCGCCCCGTGGCCGTCGCGGTGGGCGGCGAGGGTGAAGTTGCCCTTCTTGCCGGAGGTCGGGAGCGTGGCCTTGACCGGCTCCGTGTAGTAGCCGGCCACGCCGTCGTTGAGGACGTCCGGATCGGTGCCCTTCTCGACGAGGACCTCGCCGTTGTCCATGGCGGGCACGTGCAGGAAGCCGATGCCGTCCTTGGTGTCCAGTGCGCCGGGGCCCGAGTCCGCGGCCTGCGCCCACCCGTCACGCACCTTGTCGGCCTCCCGGCCGGCCTTGCGGTCCGCTATCACGTTCGTCCACCACAGCGAGTACACGACGAAGAGGGCGAGCAACGCCCCCACCGTGATGAGGAGTTCACCGAAGACACTGACCGCCAGGGCGATCCGGCCGGGACGCCGGCGCGGGCCGGGCTCCGGGTCGGACGCGTCCGTGTGTTCTTCGGTCTCGTCGGCCGTCGCTGCCACAGTTCCTCTGCCCCTACTCGATGAGCCCTACTCGATGAGCGCGTCCGGCTTTCCCTTGCTGCGCGGGCGTTCCTCGACCATCTTGCCCCAGACGATCAGCCGGTACTTGCTGGTGAACTCCGGCGTACAGGTGGTGAGGGTGATGTAGCGGCCGGGCTCGGTGAAGCCCGAGCCCTTGGGGACGGGGTCCAGCACGCTCGTGTTGGACGGCGGGGTCACCGGAAGCATCGAGGCCACCTTGTAGACGAAGTACTCGTCCTGCGTCTCGACCACGACCTCGTCGCCGGACTGGAGCCGGTTGATGTACCGGAACGGTTCGCCGTGGGTGTTGCGGTGCGCCGCTAGGCCGAAGTTGCCGGTTCGCGCGTCGGGCATCGCGGTCTTCAGCGCGCCCTCGCCGTAGTGCCCGACCATGCCCTTGTCGAGCACCGCCTTGTTGCTGACGCCCTCCGCGATCGGCGCGACCACGTCCAGCTTGGGGATGTGCAGGATGGCGAAGCCCTGGCCCGGGGCGAACACACCCGGGTTCCGCTTGCCGTTCGCCCAGTCGTCCTGCAACTGGTGCGTCTCACTGCCCGCCTGGGCGTGCGCCCGGACGTTGGTCCACCACAGCTGGTAGGTGACGAACAGCAGCATCAGCACGCCGGTGGTGATGAACACCTCGCCGATCGCCCGGCTCGCGATCACGGACGGGCTCGGTTTCCGCGCTCGTGCCTGCCGCCGGGCCTCCACCCGGGACAGCGGCCGGCCCGACGCCGGGGCCGACGCGGGCGCCGCCTCCCGGGCCCCGCCGTGGCGGCCACCGCGGCGCTTGGCGGCCTTCCTGCGCTCCGCACGGCCGCCGGGCGTGATTCCAGTGGCCGAAGGGGCGGAAGGGGCTCCAGAGGCCCGTAGGGGCCCGTTGTCGGGGTCCGGGCCCGACGGGCCGGGGATCCGCAGTGCCATCGTCTCGTCGTCCGCGGGGGGCCTGTGGGCGCCGGACGGCCGGGGGACGTGGGGGACCGAGGGGTCGACGGCGGCCATCGGAGCCGTCATCTCCTCGGAGAAGGGCCGCGCCGGTGTACCCGGGGCCCCCGTTCGGTCGGTGATCGCCGGCATCGCCGCCGTGGGCGGATCCGCTCGGCGACCGGCATGACGGCCGCCGCGGCGACCGGCGTCAGGCGCACCGCCGTAGGACTCGTACGGGCTCTCCCCGTACAAGTCCTCGCGCTCGGGGCGCAGCGCGGTCACGCCGTGGCCCTGCCCACCACCGGGGCGAGCCCCGCCGACCTCGCCACGGCACCCTGGTCGCCGCACTCCGCCAGCCAGTTGGCCAGCATCCGGTGCCCGTGCTCGGTCAGGACCGACTCGGGGTGGAACTGCACTCCTTCGACCGGTAGTTCACGGTGGCGCAGCCCCATGATGATGCCGTCGTGGGTGCGGGCGGTCACCTCCAGCTCGGCCGGTACCGTGGCCGGCTCGGCGGCCAGGGAGTGGTAACGGGTCGCCGTGAAGGGGGAGGGCAGGCCCGCGAAGACGCCCTTGCCCGCGTGCTCGACCGGTGAGGTCTTGCCGTGCAGCAGCTCGGGCGCCCGGTCGACCACACCGCCGTAGGCCACCTGCATCGACTGCATGCCGAGGCACACCCCGAAGACCGGCACCCCGGTCGCGGCACAGTGGCGGACCATGTCCACGCACACGCCGGCCTGCTCCGGTGTCCCCGGTCCGGGTGAGAGCAGGACGCCGTCGAAGCCGTCCTGGGCGTGCGCCGTCGACACCTCGTCGTTGCGCAGCACCTCGCACTCGGCGCCCAGCTGGTACAGGTACTGGACCAGGTTGAAGACGAAGCTGTCGTAGTTGTCGACGACGAGAATCCGCGCACTCACTGGTTGTCCACCGTCACATCGTTGAAGGGCAGCAGCGGTTCGGCCCAGGGGAAGACGTACTGGAACAGGACGTAGACCACGGCCAGGACCAGTACGAACGAGATGAGTGCCTTCAGCAACGCGTTTCCCGGCAGATGCCGCCAGATCCAGCCGTACATGCCGTCCCTTGCCGTCCCTTCCGTGTCCCTACGGCACCAGACCCACGCCGTACGCCACCAGACTAACGGCGCAGAGCCCTCGGTTCGCCTGCCTTCACAGGCTGTGTGGAGTCCAGATGCGCCCAGACGATCAGCCGGTGGCTGTGCCCCCATTCCGGATCGCACGTGGTCAGCGTCAGGTACCGGCCCGGACCCGTGTACCCGGACTTACGTGGCACAGGGTCGATCACCTCAACGTCCGTCGGAACCGTTTTGTAGGGCCCTTTGTCGATCCGATACGTGAACCAGGTCGAGCCGTCCGTGAGCACCACCGCGTTCCCCGGCCGCAGCCGCGGGAAGTCCTTGAACGGGTCGCCGTAGGTGCGCCGGTGCCCGGCCACCGCGAAGTTGCCCCGCCCGCCGAGCCGGGCGGTCCCCGCGTAGTGGGCGAGGCCCTTGGCCAGCACGTCCCGGCCGGTGCCCTGCAGCACGGGCTTGTTCCACGTGAAACCGAGCCGCGGTATGTACATGATCGCGAAGGCCCTGCCGTAGCGGTACGGCCGCGGCCTGCCCTGCCGCTCCGACGCGGACGTCTGCTCGCCGCGGGGGGTTCCCGGCCGGACGGGGCCCGAGGCCCACTGCCGTTGCAGCCGGTCGATCTGGTCGCTCATGGCGCTGTCGGCACGGACGCCCGTCCAGAAGAGCACGTACACGACGAAGAGCACGATCAGGGCGCCGACGGTGATGCACAGCTCGCTGACGGTCCGGCCGATCACGCGCACCGGCGGCTCCTGACAGGGGACCTGGCTACTCCACTGGCTTCGCGTAGTGCAGATCCACTGTGCCCGAGTAGCCGGGAAGAGTCACCGTCCCGTCCTCGGTGACTTTCCAGCCGAGGCCGTAGACGTTGACGTACACCATGTAGGTCTGGATCGCCTTGCTCGCCGCGAGCGCCTGCTGCAGCTTGCCGGGGTCCCCGATCGCCGTGATCTTGTACGGCGGTGAGTAGACGCGGCCCTGGAGGATCAGCGTGTTGCCGACGCAGCGCACCGCGCTGGTGGAGATCAGCCGCTGGTCCATGACCTTGATGCCTTTGGCGCCGCCCTCCCACAGGGCGTTCACCACGGCCTGGAGGTCCTGCTGGTGGATGACCAGGTAGTCGGGCTGCGGCTCGGGATAGCCGGGAAGCTTGGCGGTCGCGTTCGGCGGGGCGTCGTTCAGCGTGACGGTGAGCGCCTTGCCGGTCAGCCGCTGGGTGCCCGCGCTCCTCTCCAGCCCGCTGATCTTCTCGTCCTGGGCCTTCGTGCTGCCGTCGTCGCTCTCGGCCAGCGAATCCACGGTGCCGCGCAGCGTGGCGTTGGACTCGTCCAGCTCCTTGTTCTTGCGGCTGCGCTGCTGGATCAGGTCGGACAGCTTCAGCAGGGAGCCGTCCTGCCGGATGTCGGTGCCCTTGGCCGTGTTGAAGCTGGTGAAGAAGATGAGCCCGGCGAGGGCGAAGACGGCGGCCGTGAGCACCCGCACCGGTCGGACACGCGGACGACGGCCGGGGCCGGAACCCATTGCTCCCGTCCCCTGGGAGTCGGCAGAATTGCTCAACGTACCCTTATCTCCTTCGGCGCCGCGGAAGCACTACGCTAACGGACGCCCGGGGGAGCACACAGAGTCGTCATGTTGGCCCCTTGTACGCTGCCCGAGCCCGACCCAGTTACCTGCGCGGCCACGCAGCGCATCGACAGGAGAGACCCTCGTGCCGAAGTCACGTATCCGCAAGAAGGCCGACTACACGCCGCCGCCGGCCAAGCAGGCGCAGGCGATCAAGCTGAACAGCCGCGCCTGGGTCGCTCCGGTCATGCTGGCCATGTTCCTCATCGGCCTGGCCTGGATCGTCGTCTTCTACGTGACGGACGGTTCCCTGCCGATCGACGCGCTGGACAACTGGAACATCGTGGTCGGCTTCGGCTTCATCGCCGCCGGCTTCGGCGTCTCCACCCAGTGGAAGTAGCCCTCACCAGCATCGACGTGGCAGCTCTACCCAGGGCTGTTCACTGAGTTATCCACAGGTCCGCGTGGCTATCCACATGGCCCTGGGGAAAAGACTACGATCTGTGGATAACTCATCGAGGGTTGACGCCGGTGTGACTGCCCTACCGGGCCTCGTACACCCTTTCGCCCCCTGCCTGACCTGTGGAAACACATTCGAGCGGCAGGGGGCACGCTTGTGCCCGCACCGTATGCACAAGATCCGGCACTCGCTGTGGACAAAGAGCGGCCGTCAGGTGAGCTGAGCGGTTCTGACCAGGGCGAGGGCCACCGAGACGAGCAGAACCAGTGCGCAGGTGCCGTACTGGATCAGCGCCCGGCGCTCGCGCGGCGCGTGCACCATGGCGTATCCGGTGACGACACCGGCGACCAGCCCGCCGATGTGAGCCTGCCACGCGATGTTGCTGAACCCGAAAGTGAAGATCAGGTTGATCACCAGCAGCGCGATGACCGGCCGCATGTCGTAGTTCAGGCGCCGCATCAGCACCGCGGTGGCCCCGAAGAGGCCGAAGATCGCCCCGGAGGCGCCGAGCGAGGGCTGCGCCGGGGAGGCGAGCAGATAGGTCAGCGCGCCGCCGGCCAGCCCCGAGACGAAGTAGACCGCCAGGTAGCGGGCCCGGCCGAGGGCCGCTTCGAGGGGACCGCCGATCCACCACAGGCTCAGCATGTTGAAGCCGATGTGCCAGTACTCCTGGTGCGCGAACATCGACGTCACGAAGCGGTACCACTCGCCTCCGGCGACACCGGAGGTCGGCGCGAACGGCTTCGGCGGCCAGGAGCCGTAGAGGACCACCTGCTCCAGCAGGGACTTGTCGGCCTGGATGGCGATGAACACCGCGATGTTGATCCCGATGAGGATCTTGGTGACCAGCCGGGGATCCGAGGCCACCGTGCCGCCGGCGACCGTACGCGGACGGTTCGCGGCCGGGGCGTGGCCGGTGCCGGAGCCGCCGCGGACGCAGTCGGGGCACTGGAAACCCACCGAGGCGCTGACCATGCACTCGGGGCAGATGGGGCGTTCGCAGCGGGTGCAGCGCACGCCGGTCTCACGGTCCGGGTGCCGGTAGCACACGGGCACGCTCCGGGCGCTCCGCGCGCTGTCTGCGGCCTGGTCCTCCATCGGTTCCCCTTGTTTCGTCGTGGGACTACCCCGGCAAATACCCCGCCCCGCCCATCCTTACGGACGAGCGGGGCGATTGGTTCCCTGCGGACGGTTCGCCGGGCGGCGGACTCAGCCTTCGCGCTTCTCGACCACGACCGACTCGATCACGACGTCCTCGGCGGGACGGTCGTTGCGGCCGGTGGGCAGGCCGGCGATGGCGTCGACGACCTTCTGGCTGGCCGGGTCGCCGACCTCGCCGAAGATGGTGTGCTTGCGGTTCAGCCACGTGGTCGGGGCGACCGTGATGAAGAACTGCGAGCCGTTGGTGCCCGGGCCAGCATTGGCCATGGCCAGCAGGTACGGCTTGTTGAAGGACAGGTCGGGGTGGAACTCGTCCTCGAACTTGTAGCCCGGACCGCCGATGCCGCTGCCCAGCGGATCGCCGCCCTGGATCATGAAGCCACTGATGACGCGGTGGAAGGTCGTCCCGTCGTAGAGCGGCTTCGTGGTCTTCTCACCCGTGCCCGGGTGCGTCCACTCCCGCTCCCCCTGGGCCAGCTCGACGAAGTTCCGGACCGTGACAGGCGTGTGGTTCGGGAACAGCCGGACCACGATGTCGCCGTGGTTGGTCTTCAAGGTGGCGTAAAGCTGCTCGGCCACGATCTGCCTTCCGTTGTCTTCGTGTGACTCCTCGATCCTCGCACGGAAGGGTCCGGGCGAGGATCCGGCGGCCATGAGTTGCGCGCTGGAGGCAGCGCTCGGCCGCGATTCGTGGCAGGGTCGAGCAGGAAGCTCCTGTTGCCCGGATTCGAGCCCAAGAGAGCGATCAGCACCCATATGCCCGCCCTCGCATGCCGCGAGGACCATTGACAGGCATGATCCTTAAAAGGGTGGAAAGTCGAATTACCGTACGCCACCGAGGAGGAGGAACCCGTGACCCGCATCGACAGCGTGCGCGCCGCGACCGGCTCGGCGAAGGACAGCGTGCTGCACGCCGCGGAAGTGGTGGCGCCCTACGCCGACACGGCCAAGGAGCGTGCCGCGTACTACGCGCAGGAGGCACGCGTACGGCTGGCACCCGTGGTGTCGCAGGCCGCCGAACAGGCCCGCGAACAGTACGACGCCCGGCTCGCCCCTCGCCTGGAGCAGGCACGTGCGCATGTACCGCCGAAGGTCGACCTCGCCGCCCAGGAGGCCGCCCTGCGCACTCGTAAGGCTGCCCTACAGGCCGCCGAGTACTCCCGACCGAAGATCGAACAGGCCGTGGCCGCGGCCGCGCCGGTGGCCGACGAGGTCGCCGCACGCGGTGCCGCCGCACTGGCCGCCCTGCGCGGCAACGTCTCGGCGAAGGAGATCCAGAAGATCGCGAGGAAGAACGAGCGGCGCTCCCGGTCCGGCCGCGCCGTGAAGCTGCTGGCGCTGCTGACCCTCGTGGCCGGTGGTGCCGTCGTGGCCTGGAAGTGGTGGGACAAGCAGGCCAACCCCGACTGGCTGGTCGAGCCGCCCGCCGCGACCGAGGTGCCCGAGTCCGGGCGCCTGAGCTCCGTGGACGGCACCGGCCCCTCGGTGCTGGACCCCGAGGTACAGGCCAAGCAGGCGGAGGACGACGCAGGGGACCGCGACGACCAAGGCTGAGCCGGTCGGCTGCACACCGCATGGAACGGGCCGTGGGCCCGGCGAGTACCAACTCGCCGGGCCCACGGCCCGTTTCACGTGAAACCGTGCCCGCGCGACCATGTGAAAAATGCCCTCCAGCACCCGCTTTCGCAGGTCGGAGGGCATTCACCGGGTGGAGCCTAGGGGAGTCGAACCCCTGACATCCGCCATGCAAAGACGGCGCTCTACCAACTGAGCTAAGGCCCCGGGAAGCAGCGACCGGCCGGAGGAATCCCGGTCCGGCGGTTGCCGGAGACCAGAGTACCGGGTCACCCCCCGTATCCCGCAAAAAGATTGGGGGTCCCCGTGGATGACCACTCTCCGTAAGATGCTCGACGTGGTTCGCTACAGCGAACCGCGGTTTTTCAGGGGAAGCGATGGGGAGACGCAATGGACGCCGCACAGCAGGAAGCCACCGCGAGAGCGCGGGAGCTGCAGCGGAACTGGTACGGGGAGCCGCTGGGGGCGCTCTTCCGTAAGCTCATCGAGGATCTCGGGCTCAACCAGGCCCGGCTCGCGGCGGTCCTAGGCCTGTCCGCTCCGATGCTCTCGCAGCTGATGAGCGGCCAGCGCGCGAAGATCGGCAACCCTGCCGTGGTCCAGCGGGTGCAACTGTTGCAGGAACTGGCGGCCCAGGCCGCGGACGGCAGCGTCAGCGCCGCCGAGGCGACCGAGCGCATGGACGAGATCAAGAAGTCCCAGGGGGGCTCCGTGCTCAGCAACACCACGCAGACCACCAGCGGCTCGGGGGCGCCCACGGTCAAGCGGGTGGTCCGCGAGATCCAGTCACTCCTGCGCTCGGTGTCCGCCGCGGGCGACATAATCGACGCCGCCGACGCGCTCTCCCCCTCGCACCCCGAGCTGGCGGAGTTCCTCCGGGTCTACGGTGCCGGCCGCACCTCCGACGCGGTCGCGCACTACCAGTCCCACCAGAACTGACCCCGGGGCCCGGCTTCCCGGAGGGGGTCCGGGGCCGGGCCGAGGGCGAGGTTCGACGGGGGAACGGGCGCGGGGCGGGTCACTCATCCCGGCGCGAGGCGCATCGCAGGGGAACGACGGGCCAGGGGGAGGAGCGGCGGACTGTCATGGGTGAGGTCTTCGCCGGCCGGTACGAGCTGGCCGATCCGATCGGACGCGGTGGCGTGGGCGCCGTATGGCGTGCCTGGGACCACCGGCGACGGCGCTATGTGGCCGCCAAGGTGCTCCAACAGCGCGACGCGCACTCCCTGCTGCGCTTCGTCCGGGAGCAGGCCCTGCGGATCGACCATCCCCATGTCCTCGCTCCGGCCAGCTGGGCCGCGGACGACGACCAGGTCCTGTTCACCATGGACCTGGTGGCCGGCGGCTCCCTGGTCCACCTCGTCGGCGACTACGGCCCCCTCCCTCCCGCGTTCGTGTGCACCCTGACCGACCAGCTCCTGTCCGGTCTCGCCGCCGTCCACGCGGAAGGCGTCGTCCACCGGGACATCAAGCCCGCCAACCTGCTGCTGGAAGCCACCGGCACGGGCCGGCCGCGGCTGCGGCTGTCCGACTTCGGCATCGCCATGCGGCTCGGCGAGCCCCGGCTGACCGAGACCAACCTCGTCGTCGGCACGCCCGGCTATCTCGCTCCCGAGCAGCTTCTCGGCTCCGAACCCGACTTCCCCGCCGACCTGTTCGCGGTGGGCCTGGTCGCGCTGTATCTCCTCGAAGGCGCGAAGCCCGACGCGAAGGCGCTCATCCAGTACTTCGTGGAGCACGGCACGCCCGGTGCGCCCAAGGGCATGCCCGAGCCGTTGTGGCAGGTGGTCGCCACGCTACTCCAGCCCGACCCGGAAGCCCGGTTCCGCACGGCCACGGGTGCGCGCAAGGCGCTCGCCGCCGCCGCGGAACTCCTGCCGGAACCCGGGCCCGACGACGAGCTGATCGAGATCTTCGACCAACTCGGCCCGCTGCCGCCGGGATTCGGCCCCGAAGGTCCCTTCAAGCGGGCCTCGGGTGTGCGGACCGGACCGGCTCCGGCTGCCGGAACGACCGAGGACGCGGGGAGTCGGGCGAACACCGAGGGCCCGCACTCCGGTCTCGGGGGCCCCGGCGAGGGCGCGCGCGAAGACGGAAGCGTGTCTGCCGCCGGCTCCATGACGGCGGACCCCGGCTCCTCTCCCGGCACGCACACCGGCTCCATGTCGGAGACGGGCAGCTTCCGGCTCCCCCCGCCGCAGGACCCGTCGCCCCCCGGCCTCTTGCCCCGCCCCGCACCCGAGCAGGCCGAGGACCATGGCGAGCGCGGTCCGGAGCACCAGCCCCGGATCCCGCAGCACTCGCCCCCGGTCCCGCGGCACTCGCTCCAGGTCCCCCGGCGACCCGCCCATGATCCGACGCCCCCGACGCATCCCCTCACCCCCTCCCCGCAGTCGTACGCCCAGCCCTACGAGCAGCCCTCCGCATGGCACGCCGCACCGCACGGGCCGGCCGCGCCGGAGCACCGTGTCGATACCGCCACCGCCTCGTACACCGCTCGAAGCCCGCAGGTTCCCACCCCCGAGGCGCCGATCTCCGGGCCGCCGCATCCCGCTCCGCCCGTGCGGGGCCGTCGCGCACGCAGGGCGCACGGCCGCCGAACCGGTCCCCCGGCCGGTGTAGCGATCCCGATGCTGCTGCTGGCGCTGGCCTGCTACGCGGTCGGCTTCTGGGCGCTGACCCGCGTATGAGCCCGCCGGCCCGCCAGCGTCCATCCGCCGAGCACCAGCAGCAGCGCGGTGCCCAGGCCGATACCGCCGGCCGCGACCAGTCTCATCGCCGGGCCGCCCCCGCCCCCGGGGCTCCCGGCCAGGGCCTGCTCCCGGTCCTGTGCCGTGACGGTGAAGACGTCCTCCGGCACGGGTTCGCCCGCGTAGCCCGGCCCGGCGTGCGCCCGGCCGTCCACCCGCACCCGCAGCGTCACGTCGAACGGCCCGCCCCCGTAGAGCCCGGTCATCTGCTCGCTGAGGTGCAGGGCCAGGTAGTAGTCACCGGCGAAGCGGACGGAGGTGACCCCGGCGGGGACGGCGTAACGGTTGGCGTACTCGACCGGCGGGACGGGGGCCAGGGCGACGGATTTCCGGGTGCCGGTGTAGCCGAGGGAGGCGTCGTCGACGGAGCCGCGCGCCGGGTTGTACAGGGAGAGGTCCAGCGCGCCGCCGACATAGCCGTGCCCGGGTGAGTCGCTCAGTTCGGCGGAGGCGTGCAGCCGGCGGCCCCAGTCGAGCGGCACCTTGTAGAACAGGGTCTCGCCGGGCACGAGCGTGGTGTGCCAGACCCCCTGCCCCACCGGCGCGGCGGTCGCGAATCCGGCGCCCCCCGACCGGTCCCGGGCCTCGCCGCCGAGCGGTTCGGGGGTGGCGGAGTCCCAGGTCCGCGGCGCGGTGGTGGAACCCGCCCGCTTCGCTCCGGGCTCCGTGACGGGCGCGATCTCCAGGTCCCAGCGCTGGGCCGAGGCCGTCGCGCCGGGCCCGTCGGCGTCGACGCGTTCGACGAGCAGGTAGTACGTCCCCGCGCCCCGGCACAGCCCTTTGCCGGTCTCCCGCTGCACCAGCGCGGTGACCGGGCGCGGGCTGAGCCCGGCGCCGAAGTGCGCGGAGGCGTAGGAGCAGGGCACGCCGTCGGCGTCGCGCACGGACACACGGATGCCGTCGGTGGCGGCGACGGTGGTGTGTGCGGGCGGTACGGCGGTGACGGGGACGTACGCCGTGCCGGTGGCGGTGAGACGGAGGCGGTAGTAGAACTTGCCGTTCCGCGGGAGGGAGCTCCGGTAGGTACGGCCGGGTTCCAGCGCCTCGGCATCAGCGGTGCCCGTGGCGCCCGCGACGGTTCGGGCACCGGGGGAGAAGGCGTACCCGCCCGGCCCCGCTGCCGTGGCGGCGGGCACGCCCGGCACGATGACCAGGCCGTACACCCCCAGCAGGACGACGACCGTGCGCGGAATCGCCGGCCGGCCGCGCCGCCACCACGCCGTACGTCCTCGCCGCCGTCGCACGTGCCGCCCCCTGTCGCTCACCACCGCGTTGCCGGACCGCTCCACACGGCCGGACCGAGCCTGACTTGATCGGACCGGATCGGACAGGACCGGGTTGGACCGGAATGGAACGCATCGGACCGGCCCGGACGACCGGCCGAAGCCCATCCTGCCCCTGGCACCCCTGCGCCATCCGGGCAATGCGTTCGGCCGTCCGAAAAACCCGGCCCGCACGGCGATGTCCGCCCGGGCCCCGGGACGGCGTCCCGCAACGCGTACCCCACCCGTCGCGGGACCGCAACACGAGACGTCGGGCACGAGGCAACGCAAAACCCCGACCGCGAAGGCGGCCGGGGTCTGGTTCAGATGGGGGTGTCGGGACTCACGAACCCGTGGGCACGGAGTCAGTCGCCTCCGTCCACAGGTCCTGCTCGGCGCGATCCGCCTGGATCTGGCGGTACACGAGGAGCCCGCCGATGGCGGCCAGTGCGACCAGGAGCAGCTTCTTCACCGCGCGACCTCGTCTTTCCTTGACGTAGGGGACCTCTGGCGCCCGACTATACACACCGACCGATATCGATCGGTGACCTGCGCCGGGCCTCAACTCCCGCTCACGGCAGCGCTGTAGCCGGGCCCCGGGCCGATCGGATCGGAGGGTGATCAGACCCGCACACTCCGTGACTTTGGTCCCTCTTCAGTCGCTATCGATGCCATTTCTGACTCTTTGAGCCCTCTTACGTCCATCCGAGTGGTGTTCATCGGAACATCGCCGCGCCACGGGCGGAGGTCCACCACTTCGCGGTCCACATACACATCATGAGGAAAGTACGCAAATCGCCCGACCCGAAAGTGAGGGGCCATGACCCAGAACAAGGTCATGAAGCTGTGGACCGTCATCGTCACCGCCTTCGTCGCGCTGTTCACGGCGCTCGGACTCGTCGCCCCGGCCGCTGCCGCGACGACCGCCCCCAAGACGGAGAGCCCCCGCACCGGCGCGACGCACCGCACGGCCCCCACGATTCCGGCCACGTACCAATGGGTCTGGTCCCATGCCAGCGCCCTGCCCCCCACGATGAAGCAGCGGATCGGGGCCGAGGCCCACGGAAAGTCCCCGAGCTGCCGGCACCGGCCCGGCACCGACGAGATGCAGACGGAGAACCCGACCGAGCAGGACCCGGCAGCCCTCGACTGCTGATCCCCCCGGATCCGCCGCTCCACCGGACAGCTCGGAAGAACGCCCAGCAGGCGAAGCACACGCAGCACCCGCACCCCGCGGCCCACGCGAAGCACGCGAAGCGCGGCGCGCAGCCGCGGCGAGCCCGGAGAACACGGCAGGAACGGCACACAGAACCGCAACGTCTCGACATGAAGGCGACTTGCGTACGCAGCAGTCGATACGGATGGACCCCCGGCCGGGCTAGGCCGGGGGTCTTGCGCTGTTTCCCGTGCGTCATCCTCGTACGGCAACACCCCACGCCCCAACGAGAGGTGGTGAGTGCTGCCGTGAGCCGGCGCGTCACCGTTGTCACCGCTGTCCACGGTCCGTCCGCCCGGTTCCTGCCGGAGGCCTACGCCTCACTGCGCGACCAGTGGCTCCCCGACGGCTGGGAGTGGGCGTGGGTGATCCAGGAGGACGGCAGGACGGACGAGGTGCGCCCCTACGTCCCGGACGACGAGCGGGTGACCTTCCGCCAGGGCCGTCCCGGTGGTCCCGGTGTCGCCCGCACGATCGCCCTGGCGCACGCGGAAGGCCCGTACGTGAAGGTCCTCGACGCGGACGACCGGCTCTCCCCGGGTGCGCTGGCCCGCGACCTGGCCGTGCTGGAGGCGCACGGCACCGTCGGCTGGACGACCTCCCGCGTGCTCGACCTGCTGCCCGACGGCACCACGGCCGGCTTCCCCGGTGACCCCGACGAGGGCCCGGTCGAACGCGGTGCCGTGCTCGACCACTGGAAGCGCAACGACTTCCGGGCACCGGTCCACCCGGCGACGCTCTGCGTCCGGCGGGAACTGCTCCTGGCGCTCGGCGGCTGGATGGCCCTGCCGGCCTCGGAGGACACGGGGCTGCTGCTGGCGCTGAACGCGGTCAGCCGGGGCTGGTTCTCGGACCGAGTGGGCCTGCTGTACCGCAAGTGGGAGGGTCAGGCCACGGGCCAGGCGGCCCACGTCGACCCCGCCGAGCGCGCGGCCCGCATGGCCGTCGCGGAGGCCAGGGCCCGCGTGCTGGCGGAATACGGATGGGCCCGACCGGACCGTCAGGCGGGCCGCTGAGCCGTACCGGCACCGTCCCTCACCGCTGCCGCCCCGTCACTGCGTGAGCCCGATCGCCTGCGAGGGACACTTCTCGGCCGCCTCCCTGACCCGCGGATCCTCGGTGATCTCCGCACGGCCGGGCCGTACGACGCCGTACCCGTCCTCGAAGCCGAACACCTCCGGCGCGCGGTGCGCGCACTCGGCGGAGCCGTAGCACAGGCTGCGGTCGACGGAGACCTTCATGCGTCCTCCAGACGTCGGCGCCCCCGGCCGCTGTGGGCCGTCCGGGGGCGGCTCGGTGGCTTCAAGGACGTCACTGCCCGACGGAACGTGCGCCGAACCGGCCCGGCGGGCGGTTGTGCGGACCGGCGTGGTGCGCGGCCGCGCGCTACTGCCGGCCGCCCGCCACCGACAGCCAGTGCGCCACCCGGCGGACCGTGATCTCGTCGAGCCGGTCGGCCAGCACGCGGACCGCCTCACCGTCCTCGGGACCCAGGTCGTACAGGCCCGCCTTGCCCAGACCGGCCATCAGCACCTGGTGCCGCCGGTCCGTCATGCGCTCGGCCAGCACGGCCGGTCCGGCGACTCCGTCCGCGGCTGCCACGGGCGAGGCGGCGGCGGGGGCGGGTGCCTGGGCGGCGGCCGGCGCGTCGTGGAGATGCCAGGCGTCGCCCTCCGGGCCCCACAGGGCGATCGTCGCCTCCTCCCCGCGGGCTCGCACCGTCTGCGTCATGTCCCCGACGGCGTACAGCACGGGTTCCCGGTGGGGGGACTCGGCGGCCACCGTCCAGGAGTTGCGGGAGGGCTGGTGGAACATCGCGACCCAGCGCGGAACGCCGGGCGGTCGCGGGCACCGGGGACGCTTCTCCATGGCACTCACCCTTTCGAGAACGGCCGAGAGAGCGACCGTAACTGACACTCCGTCAGATTTCCAGGTGGGCCCCACCCGCGTGCGGCCTGATCCGGCGCCCCGCGACCACCTCGTGCCCGCATGCTTCTGGTCTCTTCGCGGCCGCCGTGGCACCCTGCCCGCGCCCGGCCCGCAACCGGACGAAGGAGGCCGAGGATGAGCGGACGGAACGAGACGTCGACCGGATCCGGAGCACCGGAGGAGTCCCTGCGCACCGCGCACGGCGCCCGCGCGCACAGCGCCTACGAGCGTGCGGTGGCCGCCTGCCGGTACGCCGGGGTCGCTCCCGACGCGGCCGAGATCGTGCCGAAGGACCCCGTCGGCAGGGCCGCCAACGCGCTGCGGCTGTCGGCCCGGTCGCTCGCCGCACTCGCCGCGAGTGCTCCGGACCCGGCGGCGGACGCCCGCTGCGCCCGCAACACCGCCGCCACCGCGGCCCTGGCCGCCCAGGTGGCCGCGGCCCGGAAGTCCTCCGAGGCCGCCGACGCGGCCTTGCGCGCGGCCCTCGCGGCGTCCGGGGCGGCAGCGGCGGCGGCCGGCGGCATCGCACCGGGACGGAACGCGTCCCTGAACGCCGCCGCCGAGGAGGCGGAGCGGCGCGCGGTCGCGGCGGCCCGTGGGGCGGGATGGTCCGAGGCGGACGCGGTGACCGTCTGAGCGTTCCCGGGGCACCGCGACACGAACAGGACCCTGCCCGCCCGGCACCGGTCCCTCCCCTCGTGGGGACCGGTGCCGAACGGTGCAGGGAGTGCCGGCCCGTGCCATGTCGGCATGGTGGCGCGGGCCGAAGAAGGGAGCCGTTCCCCGCGGGGCTCGTGGGTTCAGCCGAGAGCGTCGTCGCCGATCGCCGGGTCCGACGCGACACACCGGTGTCGACGCGGGGGAAGTTGACCGAGAACGTTCGCTGCCATGGGCTGTCCCTCCGAGCACCGAGCCGGTGGCCTGTCCGGACGGTTCGTGACGGGTCCGCTACCGGGTTCGGATCCTGCCATCTGTCGCGCCCCGCGAGGAGGTTCCGGTGTCCGGCCCAGGCCTTATCCGCAGGTCAGCCGTATAAGGTGAGTTTTCCGGTCCGGACGTCCGAACGTGGGGGGAGAGCAGAGGGGTGGGACCTTGAGTTCCGACTCAGGGGCACGAACGGCCTTCGCGGAGCGCCTCGCGCTGCTGTACAAGGAGGCTGGGAACCCTCCCCTCAAGAGCGTCGCCGAGGCGGTCGTACGGCTCCAGCGGGTCGACGAGCGCGGCCGTCCGGTGCGGGTGTCCGCGCAACGGATCAGCGACTGGCGGCGGGCCCGGAACGTGCCGGCCCAGTTCCCCGCCCTCGCCGCCGTCCTGCACATCCTGATCCCGGAGGCGCGCCGGCAGCGGGCCGCCCCCGTGTCCGGCGGCCTGTACGACCTCGTGCAGTGGCAGCGCCTGTGGGAGCGCGCACTGGCCGACCCGGTGGGCGACCGGCCCGCGCCGCCCGCCGAGGAGAACCTGCGGCAGGCGCCCGAGGCCCCGCCCGTCGCCGGTGGCGTCTGCCCCTACCGGGGGCTGGCCCCGTACCGGCGGGAGGACGCACGGTGGTTCTTCGGCCGCGAGCGCAGCACGAACTCCCTGGTGGCCCAGTTGCGCGCCGCGCGGCGGACGGGCGGGCTGGTGATGCTGGTGGGCGCCTCGGGGGCCGGGAAGTCGTCCCTGCTCAACGCCGGCCTGGTCCCCGCCCTGCATGACGGCGTCCTCGACACCCCCTCGGCCGACATGGCCGACGGCCTCGTGAGGGCGCCGGCCGGCGCCCTGCCCGAGGACCACTCCGCCGACGCGGCCGCCGCCCCTTGCGGGCCCGTGCTGCAGCTCGTCCCCGGCCCCCACCCCTTGGGCGAACTGGTCCGGCGCATCCCGGACCTCGCCCCCGTGGCCGCCGACGCGCGCAAGGCCGAACAGGAGGCCACGGAGAACCCCGCGGCACCCGGCTCCGACGCCCCGCGCCTCGCCCGCGCGGCCCGCGAGGCAGTCTCGGCGTGGGCGCGCCGCGAGGCCGCGCCGGACACCCGGCCGGTCGTCATCGTGGACCAGTTCGAGGAGGCGTTCACCCTCTGCGCGGACGAGGCGGACCGGCGCACCTTCATCCAGCTCCTGGCCGCCGCCTGCACCCCGCCCGCCGGCTCCCCCGGCCCCGCCCCCGCGCTGGTCGTCCTCGGTGTCCGCGCCGACTTCTACGAGCAGTGCCTCGCCTACCGCGAACTCGCCGACGCGCTCCAGCACCGCCACATGGTGCTCGGGCCGCTGACCAGCGGCGAGCTGCGGGAGGCCGTGAACGGCCCGGCCAAGGCGGTCGGTCTGGAACTGGAACCGGGACTCGCCGAGCTGATCGTGCGCGAGGTGAGCGCCGACGGCCCGCGCGGGACGCACGACGCGGGCGTGCTTCCGCTGCTGTCCCACGCCCTGCTCGCCACCTGGCAGCGCCGGAAGGCAGGGCGGCTGACCCTCGCCGGCTACCGCGCCGCCGGAGGCATCCAGGGAGCGGTGGCCGCGACCGCCGAGCGCGCCTGGACCGGCCTCGACCCCGCCGCCCGGACGGCCGCCCGGGGGCTGCTGCTGCGGCTGGTCCGGCTGGGCGAGGACACCCAGGCCACCCGGCGGCGGGGCACCCGGCGGCAGCTGGCGGAGGAGTCGACGGACCCCGGCAAGACGGAGGAGTCCCTGGAGGCGCTGGTCCGCGCCCGGCTGGTGACGCTGGACGCGGAGACCGTGGAGATCACCCACGAGGCGCTGCTGCACGCCTGGCCGCGGCTGCGGCACTGGATAGACGACGACCGCAACGACCACCTGCTGCGGCAGCGGCTGGAGGAGGACGGCCGGGCCTGGGAGGAGTCCGCCCGGGACAGCGCGCTGCTCTACCGGGGCTCCCGGCTGGAGCAGGCCGGCAGTTGGGCGCGGTCGGCCGGGGACACCTATCTGACCCGCGGCGCGATGGAGTTCCTCGCCGCCTCGGTCAGGCTGCGCAGGCGCTCGGTGTGGCTGCGCCGGGCGGCGGTGGCGACTCTGGTCGTCCTGGCACTGCTCGCCGGCGGTTCGGCGGTGATCGCCTGGCAGCAGCGCGACGACGCCGTGTTCGCGCAGGTCCTCGCCGAAGCCGACCGGGTGCAACGCTCGGATCCGTCCCTGGCCGCGCAGCTCGATCTGGTCGCCCATGAGCTGCGCCGGGACGACGAGGGCACGTACAGCCGGCTGATATCGATCGTGAACGCGCCCCTGGCCACCCCGCTGTCCGGCCACACGGGCGCCGTGTACCTCACCTCCTTCAGCCCCGACGGCAGGACGCTGGCCACGGCCAGCTACGACCGCACGGTCCGGCTGTGGAACGTCGCCGACCCGCACCGCCCGAAACCCCTCGGCGCCCCGCTCACCGGCCACATCAGCTGGGTGAGCAGCGCCGTCTTCAGCCCGGACGGGCATACCCTCGCCAGCGCCGGCGACGACGGCACCATCCGGCTGTGGGACGTGACCGACCCCGCCCACCCGGTGGCGCTCGGCCGGCCCCTGACCGGTCACACCGGCACGATCTACCTGGCCGCCTTCAGCCCCGACGGACGCACCCTGGCCTCGGCCGGCGAGGACCACACCGTGCGTCTGTGGGACGTGGCCGACCCGCACCGGCCGAAGGCCGTCGGCGTGCTGCGCGGGCACACCGCGGCGGTGCGCTCCGTGGCGTTCAGCCCGGACGGGCGGACGCTCGCGGCGGGCGGCGACGACGCCCGGATCCTGCTGTGGGACACCGCCGACCCGCACCGGCCGGAGCGGATCCGCGCGGTGCTCGAAGGCCATCAGGACATCGTCCACTCGGTGGCGTTCAGCCCGGACGGGCGCACGCTGGCCAGCGGCAGCGCGGACGACACGGTCCGGCTGTGGGACATGACCGACCCCCGCCGTCCGGCCGCGCTCGGCTCACCCCTGACCGGCCACACCGGTCCCGTCTGGTCGGTGGCGTTCAGCCCGGACGGCGGCAGGCTGGCCGCCGCGAGCGCGGACTCCACCGCGAGCCTGTGGAACGTCGCCGATCCGGCGTCCCCGTCGCAGGTCGGGGAGTCGCTCGCGGGGAGCAGCGGGGAGATGTACGCCCTGGGGTTCAGCCCCGACGGCCGGACCCTCGCCACCGGCAGCGGGGACGGCAAGGTGCGTCTGTGGTCGGTGCCGGCCACCGACATGGTCGGCCGGAACGGCGCGTTCCGGCCGGACGGCCGGGTACTGGCCACGGCCGCGCGGGACGGCAGGCTGCGCCTGTGGAACGTGTCCCGTCCGGGCCGGCCGGTGCCGCTGGGCAAGCCGTTCATGCGGGCCGACGGCGACCAGCGGTCCCTGGTGTTCTCCCCCGACGGCCGCACCCTCGCCGTGCTCACGGGCAAGAAGACCGTCCACCTGTGGAAGGTCTCCGCCCCCTCGCACCCGGTCCCCGCCGGGCCGCCCCTGCGGCTGCGCACCCGCTTCATGGGCCCGCACGCGCTGGCGTACAGCCCCGACGGGCGCACAATGGCCACCGCCTACGACGACCGCACCATCCGGCTGTGGAACGTCGGCGACCCCGCGCGCCCCGTGCCGCTGGGCGAACCGCTCACCGGTCACCGCGGCTACGTCAACGCGCTCGCCTTCAGCCCGGACGGGCACACCCTGGCCGGCGGCAGCGCGGACAGCACGATCCGGCTGTGGGACGTCACCGACCCGTCCCGGCCGGCCCGGACCGGCGTCCCGCTCGACAAGCACACCGGGCCCGTCAACGCGCTCGCCTTCAGCCCGGACGGGCACACCCTGGCCAGCGGCAGCGACGACGACACGGTCCGGCTGTGGAACGTCACCGACCCGGCCGCCGCGAGCGCGCTGGGCGCACCGCTGACCGGCCACACCGAGGCGGTGACGTCCCTGACGTTCGGCTCGCGCGGCCGCACCCTGGCCAGCGGCGGCAACGACAACACCGTCCGGCTTTGGAACGTCTCCCGCCCGTTCGCGGCGACCCCCATCGGCCAGTCGATGAGCCCCAACGCCAAGACGGGAAACTTCCTTTCCTTCAGCCCGAACAGCCATGTCCTCGGCGTCTCCAGCGGTGCCGACACGGTCCGCCTGTGGAGCCTGGACGCGGACGCGGCGATCCGGCACATCTGCGCGGTCACCAGGGGCGTTCTGACCCCGGAGAAGTGGCACGAGTACCTTCCCCGCCTCTCCTACGACCCCCCGTGCGGACGATGATCGGCCAACCTCGCTGATTCCCCGCCGACTTGCCCCCACGGACGGCCCAACCTTGTTACCCTTGGCCATGGCCCGATCGCTGGTGCATCCCCCGTCGCCAGCGGTCGGGTCTTTTTTCATGTCCTGAGGCGCGAAGACCGCCCGTGCGGGTCTCTCAGCGGCGGAAGGTGCCAAGACCGTTCGCGTTCAGGTGCTCGACGGTGACGCTCGTGGCGTGGCCGGAGTCCCTGTGGAAGGTGACGCCGGACAGCCCGGCGGCGTTCTCGCCCCGGGTCCGGTAGCTGAAGGTGTCGCCCGTGTAGTGCGTCAGGCGGAACGACATCTTCTGCGGGCCCAGCGTCATGCTCAGCCGGCCGCCGCTGTCACCGGTGACGGTGACCGGCCCGAAGTACGGGTTGCCGTAGGTGCCCGTGTAGGTGGTGGCGGCCTTGGCCGGTGCCGCGTCGGCGGGCGGCTCGGCGTAGTTCGTGGGGGAGGCGCCCGTGTAGGCGGCGGCTTCGACCAGTTTCTTGTAGAAGGCCGCCCAGTCGACCGTCTGCCTGCCGTGGCGGGCGATGTCGAGGAACGCGGCGGACACCGACTCGGGCACGCCGATGGGCTGCCCGTTGGTCAGCACCACGATGCCGAGCCGTTCGCCGGGCAGCAGGGTCACCTCGGTGGCGGCCCCCAGGTCGAAGGCGCCGGAATGGTTCAGGCGCAGCGCTCCGCCGTCGTCGTAGCCGACGTTCCAGCCGAGCCCGTACAGGCCCGGTTCGCCCGCCGGTGCGAGCGGGGCCATGGAGACGGCGTGGGGGATGCGGGTCTGGTCCAGGGCCGCGGAGTCGATCAGTCGCTTCCCGCCGAGCGTGCCGTTGTCCAGCTGCAGGCGCATCCACTTGGTGAGGTCGTCGACGGTCGAACTCGCGCCGCCCGCGGGTGCCTGACTGTCGGCGTTCTCGGTGGTGGAGGGTTTCCAGTGGCCGTCGACCTGGACGTGGGCCGAGGCCTTGTCGGCGGCCTTGTCGTAGTCGGCGCGCCGATAGCTGGAGTGGTTCATCCCGAGCGGCTCGAACAGCGTGTCGGCCGCCAGCCGCGGCCAGTCCGTCTTCGCCGCGACGGCGACCGCCTCCCCCGCCTCGGTGAAGCCGTAGTTGGTGTAGGCGTAACTCGCCCGGAACGGGGACAGCGGCTCCAGCCGCAGGTGCCGGAGGATGTAGTCGCGCTGGTAGCCCAGGTCCTCCAGCAGGTCACCGGCATGGTCGGGCAGTCCGCTGCGGTGCGAGAACAGGTCGGCGACCGTCACGTGCGCGCTCACGTACGGGTCCTTCAGCGCGAAGCCCGGATCATGGCGGACCACGGGGTCGTCCCAGCCGACGGTCTTGTGTCCCACGACGCCGGCGACGACGGTGGACGACAGCGGCTTGGACACCGACGCCAGTTGGAAGACGGTCCCGGTGCCGACCTTGGCGCTCCTGCCGACCTCACGGACGCCGAAGCCCTTGGCGTACACGACCTCGCCCCGGTGGACGACGCCCACGGCGATCCCCGGTACCCCGGTCCGGCGCATCGCGTCCTCCACCAGCCCGTCGATCCGGCCGACGGCCGCGTCCACCTGTGCCTGCGTCAGCTGCGGCGGCGGCTGCTTCGGCGGCGTGGGGGCGAGCGACGTGGCAGGCGGACTGCCGGTGGCGGCGCTCATGCCGGCACACCCCGACAGGACCGCACCGAGCATCCCCAGGCATCCCATGGCCGCACCCGTACGGGCCCGTCGGCGGGGCCGTCTCCCCTGACTGTGAGTGGCCATGCTCCGCTCCCCTCGTACTCGAGGCCCGTAGGGGGCCTCGGGGGCACGCCAGCCGTCCGTTCCATACTCGCCGCGGCGGCGGACCGCGGCACTCGGGCGGCGGCGCGCGGATGAGGGACGCCGTGCGGACGGGTGCGTGCAGACGCAAGAGACCCCCGGTCCATGAGGACCGGGGGTCTCTTCGCAATCTGACGGAGGGGACCTGTGCCACGTCCCCTCTACGGAGTGAGGCCGTCGATCGCCACGGGAAGGTGGCGGGGGCCTCGCAGGACGGGGTTGAGTCGGTATGGCGGGGGGTCCGCCAGCAGCCGGGGGTTCTTGATCCGGCGGAAGAGCTGGGTCAGGGCGATCTGCGCCTCCAGCCGGGCCAGTGGGGCTCCGAAGCAGTAGTGGATACCGATGTAGAACCCGAGGTGCTGGTTGTCCTCGCGGTCGGGATCGAAGCGGTCGGGGTCATGGAAACGCCGCGGGTCCCGGTTGGCCGAGGCCAGCATCAGCCAGACCGGCGCGCCCTTGGGAATGGTGGTGTCGTTCCGGGGTGATGGTCGGGGACGGGCCGGAGACGCTGCTCGGTCGGTGAGCGGGAACGACGCTCCCGTCACGATCCGGTGCCGGTGAAAGAGGCCGCAGCGATGATCCGGCCGCGATACCCGCACACCAAGACTCGCTGATCGGTGAGGGTCCCCTGGGCGATGATCAACCGATCGCCCGACGTGGGCACACCCACCGAGTTGATGTTGCGGGCCGAACTGGTGGGACGCCTTGCTTCCAGGATCAACTCCGCCGGAGGGCCTGCAAGGTGGGAACCCCGGCCTGTCGGGCACGTATGGGGCAAGGGGGAGCGGGAAGCAGTGGGCACGCCGGCCGAGCTTCTGGAAGATCCACTCATCGGCTGATGTCGGCCGTGGATGTCAAAGACCCCCAGCCGGTACCGGCTGGGGGTCTTTTCGCATGTGGGGCTAACAGGATTTGAACCTGTGGCCTCATCCTTATCAGGGATGCGCTCTAACCAACTGAGCTATAGCCCCGCCGCGCTCTGCGGTGTGTGTCCCGCGCGCTGACTCCTGAAGATTAGCGCACGACCACGTCAGTCCCAAAATCGGTTGTCGGGGGACCGTCAGGCCGGGATTCCGCAGGCCGTCACTCGTCCTCGGCCAGGGTCAGCTCGATGCCGCCCACGAAGCCCGCGGACAGGTTGTAGATGAACGCGCCGAGCGTCGCGAGCGCCGTGGCCAGCACCACGTCGATGACCGAGATGACCGTCGCGAACATCAGGACGTGGGGGAGAGACAGGAACGCCTGGAGGTCGAAGCCGTTCGCCTCGTTGGATCCGGTCGCCTCCGAGATCGTGCCGCCGACCGTCGAGAAGACACCCATCGCGTCCATGACCATCCACAGCACCGCCGAGGCGACGATCGTGCAGATGCCGAGCGCGATGGAGAGCAGGAAGCTGACCTTCATCACCGACCACGGGTCGGCCTTGGCGACGCGCAGCCGGGCCTTGCGGGTGCGCGGCGCCGTCTTGGCGCCGGTGCGCGGCCGGCGCACGGCGCCGGCCGGGGCCTGCGCCGGGTAGGCCTGGGGCGGGTGGTACGGCCCGGCGGGCTGCTCGGGACGCCGCTCCCCGGGCAGTGGGGACGCCTGCTGGCCCTCGGCCGGGCCGGGCTGGGTCTGCGGGCCGCGCGTGTCCGTCACAGTTCCCCCCTGGGATCCATGCGTGTCGGGTGAGGTCGAGTCGGCCGTGCCTGCGTCGATCTTGCGCAGCTGGGTCGTGTGCGGATCCGCCGCGCGCGCGGCGGAGCCACGGCCGTCGCCGTCCGTCTCCGTACCCGTGGAGGTACCGGCCGATCCGGCGCCCGTGGCTCCGCTCACGATGACTCACTCCTCGTGCTACTCGGCCGAGGGCGCCTCACCCTCGTCCGTGCCGGTGGTCGTGGCATCCTCGGCGGTCTCGTCGACGTCGCCGTCGACCTCCTCCGCCTCGCGCCCCGCCTCGGCGTTACGTGCGATACCGACCACGGCATCGCGCTTGCCCAGGTTGATCAGTTGGACGCCCATGGTGTCACGGCCCGTCTCCCTGACCTCGTTGACTCGCGTACGAATCACACCGCCGGACAGGGTGATGGCGAGGATTTCGTCGTTCTCCTCGACCACCAGCGCGCCGACGAGCGAGCCGCGGTCCTCCACGATCTTGGCGGCCTTGATACCGAGGCCGCCGCGACCCTGGACGCGGTACTCGTCGACGGCGGTCCGCTTCGCGTACCCGCCGTCCGTGGCAGTGAACACGAACGTACCGGGTCGAACGACATTCATCGAGAGAAGCTCGTCGCCCTCGCGGAAACTCATCCCCTTGACGCCCGAGGTGGCACGGCCCATCGGACGCAGGGTGTCGTCCGAGGCGGTGAACCTGATCGACTGGGCCTTCCTGCTGATCAGAAGCAGATCGTCGTCGGCCGAGACGAGTTCGGCACCGATCAGTTCGTCATCGGTTCCGTCCTCGCGCTCCCGCAGATTGATCGCGATGACACCGCCGGAACGGGGCGAATCGTAATCCTTCAGAGGCGTCTTCTTGACCAGGCCGGACTTGGTGGCCAGGACGAGGTAGGGCACCGCCTCGTAGTCGCGGATCGCGAGGATCTCGGCGATCGCCTCGTCGGGCTGGAAGGCGAGCAGGTTGGCCACGTGCTGGCCGCGCGCCTCGCGGCCGGCCTCGGGCAGCTCGTACGCCTTCGCCCGGTACACCCGGCCCTTGTTCGTGAAGAACAGCAGCCAGTGGTGCGTGGTGGAGACGAAGAAGTGGTCGACGATGTCGTCTTCCTTCAGCTTCGTGCCGCGCACGCCCTTGCCGCCGCGCTTCTGCGCCCGGTAGTCGTCCGTCTTCGTCCGCTTGACGTAACCGCCGCGCGAGACGGTGACGACGATGTCCTCCTCGGCGATCAGGTCCTCGATGGACATGTCGCCCTCGTACGGGATGAGCTTGGTCTTGCGGTCGTCGCCGTACTTCTCGACGATCGCGGCCAGCTCCTCGCTGACGATCCCGCGCTGGCGCACCGGGGAGGCCAGGATCTGGTTGTACTCGCTGATCTTCGCCTGGAGCTCGTCGTGCTCCTGGACGATCTTCTGCCGCTCCAGGGCGGCCAGGCGGCGCAGCTGCATCTCCAGGATCGCGTTCGCCTGGATCTCGTCGATCTCCAGCAGGCCCATCAGGCCGTTGCGCGCGATCTCGACGGTCTCGCTGCGCCGGATCAGCGCGATGACCTCGTCGATGGCGTCCAGGGCCTTCAGCAGACCGCGCAGGATGTGCGCGCGCTCCTCGGCCTTGCGCAACCGGAACCGGGTCCGGCGCACGATGACCTCGATCTGGTGCGTCACCCAGTGCCGGATGAACGCGTCCAGCGACAGGGTGCGCGGCACGCCGTCGACCAGCGCCAGCATGTTGGCGCCGAAGTTGGTCTGCAGGTCGGTGTGCTTGTACAGGTTGTTCAGGACGACCTTGGCGACCGCGTCCCGCTTGAGGACGATCACCAGGCGCTGACCGGTGCGGGACGACGTCTCGTCGCGGACGTCGGCGATGCCGCCGATCTTGCCGTCCTTCACCAGGTCGGCGATCTTCTGCGCCAGGTTGTCGGGGTTCACCTGGTACGGCAGCTCGGTGACGACCAGGCACTGGCGGCCCTGGATCTCCTCGACCTCGACCACCGCGCGCATCGTGATCGAACCACGGCCCGTGCGGTAGGCCTCCTCGATGCCCTTGCGGCCCACGACGAGCGCGCCGGTCGGGAAGTCCGGGCCCTTGATGCGCTCCATGAGCGCGTCCAGCAGCTCCTCGTGCGAGGCCTCGGGGTTCTCCAGGTACCACTGGGCACCGGCCGCGACCTCGCGCAGGTTGTGCGGCGGGATGTTGGTCGCCATACCGACCGCGATACCGGCCGAACCGTTGATCAGCAGGTTCGGGAAGCGGGCCGGCAGGACGGTCGGCTCCTGGGAGCGGCCGTCGTAGTTGTCCGTGAAGTCGACGGTCTCCTCGTCGATGTCGCGGACCATCTCCATCGACAGCGGCGCGAGCTTGCACTCGGTGTACCGCATCGCCGCCGCCGGGTCGTTGCCCGGGGAGCCGAAGTTTCCGTTGGAGTCGACCAGCGGCATCCGCATCGACCACGGCTGGGCGAGGCGCACCAGGGCGTCGTAGATCGAGGAGTCGCCGTGCGGGTGGTAGTTGCCCATGACGTCGCCGACGACGCGGGCGCACTTGTAGAAGCCGCGCTCGGGGCGGTAGCCGCCGTCGTACATCGCGTACAGCACGCGGCGGTGGACGGGCTTGAGACCGTCGCGGACGTCGGGAAGCGCACGGGACACGATGACGGACATCGCGTAGTCCAGGTACGAGCGCTGCATCTCCGTCTCGAGCCCGACGGGCTCGACACGCATCACGAGTTCGCCGCCCTCTTCAGGGGTGACAGGGGTGTTCTCGTCGGCCATTGCTGGTGAAGATCCTTCCTGGTGCGGTCAGCTGAGACCGACTCAGATGTCGAGGAAGCGGACGTCCTTGGCGTTGCGCTGGATGAACGCGCGTCGGGCCTCGACGTCCTCGCCCATCAGGACCGAGAACAGGTCGTCGGCCTGGGCGGCGTCGTCGAGCGTGACCTGGCCGAGGACGCGGTGCTCCTGGTCCATGGTGGTCACCCGCAGCTCCTCGGCGTTCATCTCGCCGAGACCCTTGAAGCGCTGGATCGAGTCCTCGCGGACGCGCTTGCCGCGCTGCCGCCCCATCTCGATCAGCGCGTCGCGCTCGCGGTCCGAGTACGCGTACTCCGTGTCGTCCCGGCCCCACTTGATCTTGTAGAGCGGCGGGCGGGAGAGATACACGTGTCCGGCCTCGACCAGCGGCCGCATGAAGCGGAACAGGAAGGTCAGCAGCAGGGTGCTGATGTGCTGCCCGTCGACGTCGGCGTCCGCCATCAGGATGATCTTGTGATAACGGAGCTTCTCGATGTCGAAGTCCTCGTGCACGCCGGTACCGAAGGCGGAGATCAGCGCCTGGATCTCCTGGTTCTGCAGGATCTTGTCGATCCGGGCCTTCTCGACGTTGAGGATCTTGCCGCGGATCGGGAGGATCGCCTGGTACTGCGGGTTGCGGCCGGACTTGGCCGAGCCGCCGGCGGAGTCACCCTCGACGATGAAGATCTCGCACTTGGTGGGGTCGTTCGACTGGCAGTCGGACAGCTTGCCGGGCAGGGACGCCGACTCCAGCAGGCCCTTGCGGCGGGTCAGGTCGCGGGCCTTACGGGCCGCCACGCGCGCGGTGGCCGCCTGGATGCCCTTGCGGATGATGTCGGCCGCCTCGACCGGGTTGCGGTCCAGCCAGTCGTTGAGGTGCTCGTAGACCGCGCGCTGCACGAAGGTCTTGGCCTCCGTGTTGCCCAGCTTGGTCTTCGTCTGGCCCTCGAACTGCGGCTCGCTCAGCTTGACCGAGATGATCGCGGTCAGACCCTCGCGGATGTCGTCACCCGTGAGGTTGTCGTCCTTCTCGCGCAGCAGCTTCTTGTCGCGCGCGTACTTGTTGATCAGCGACGTCAGCGCGGCGCGGAAACCCTCTTCGTGGGTACCGCCCTCGTGCGTGTGGATGATGTTCGCGAAGGAGTACACGCCCTCGCTGTAGCCGCTGTTCCACTGCATCGCGACCTCGAGGGACAGGCTCTTGTCCTTGTCCTCCGCCTCCAGGTCGATGACGGTGGGGTGGACCGCCTCCCCCTTGCGGGAGTTGAGGTACTTCACGAAGTCGACGATGCCGCCTTCGTAGTGGTACGTGACGGTCTTGACCTCGTCCTTCTCGTCCGCACCCGCCTCGTCCGCCCCGGCGGTGGCCTTCGCCGACTCGCGCTCGTCGGTGAGCTTGATCGTCAGACCCTTGTTGAGGAACGCCATCTCCTGGAAACGCCGTGACAGCGTCTCGAAGGAGTACTCGGTGGTCTCGAAGATCTCCGGGTCGGCCCAGAAGGTGACCGAGGTGCCCGTCCGCTCGATCGGCTCGTGCTTGGCCAGCGGCGCCGTGGGGACGCCCATCTTGTAGTCCTGGGTCCAGCGGTGGCCGTCGGTCCTGACCTCGACGGACACCTTGGACGACAGGGCGTTCACGACGGACACGCCCACACCGTGCAGACCGCCGGAGACCGCGTACCCGCCGCCGCCGAACTTGCCGCCCGCGTGCAGCACGGTCAGCACGACCTCGACGGCCGGCTTGCCCTCCGAGGGCACGATGCCCACGGGGATGCCGCGGCCGTTGTCGACGACGCGCACCCCGCCGTCGGCGAGGATCGTCACGTCGATGGTGTCCGCGTAACCGGCCAGCGCCTCGTCGACCGAGTTGTCGACGACCTCGTACACCAGGTGGTGCAGGCCTCGCTCGCCCGTGGAGCCGATGTACATGCCGGGCCGCTTGCGGACCGCGTCCAGCCCTTCGAGCACGGTGATGGCGCTGGCGTCGTAGGAGGCGGAGACCGGGGCCTCGCCGTTCACGCCGGCGTCGGTGGACGGGATGTTCTCGTTGGGGTTGCCGGAATCGGCCACGAAGCGCCCTTTCTGGCACAGCACGAGCCGGGCTCGTCGGCAGGTTGCCGGAGCGGCTGCGGCATGTTGCGTTGGTAAGCCTTGATCAGCGTTGCTCAGCTTTTCCCGGGCGGTCCCCACGTTGGGGCGGGATTGTCTTCCAGTCTACCGGTAGCGCTGACATCGATGGGGGTTTGCCGGTACCTGAGTCCCCATGTGCCGCCCTCAACCGGTCTCCACCGGGTCCCGATATGCGGATGGGGGCTCCAAGGGGCTCACAGCGGCATTCAGCGCTTCGAGCCGTCAACCCTTGGCTACTGGCGGGTCAGATGGCCGTCAGGGCGCGAACGGGTGGTGATCCACACCGGTGTGCGCAGGTACGACGACATGCGCGCGCGACCGCGGGACGTGAGGTACGTCACCCGTACGTATCGCCCGGTCCGGTGCTTCCCGGGGCCCGCAGCGGGCCGTAGCGGCGGGCCGGGCCGCCCGGATTGAGCACCTTGATCATCCGCACCGTGCCGTGCCCGAGATCCTCGTTGAGCCGGGCCACCAGCGTGGGGGCGAGCACCCGCAGCTGGGTCGCCCACGCCGTCGAGTCGCACTGCACCGTCAGCACGCGCTCGTCCTCGTCGTAGCGCTGCGGCACACAGTGGTTCGCCAGGTCCGCGCCGACGATCTGCGGCCAGCGGCCCATCACCCCGCCGACCGCCGCGGGCGTCTCCCAGCCGCGCTCGGTCAGCAGCCGGTTGATCGCCGCGCCCAGCGCCATCGGGTCCCGGCCGTCGGCACGCGCCCCGGAGCGCAGGCCGCCGCCGCGCCGCGCCTGCTTCTTCTGCCGCGCCGCGTCCCCACGCGCGCGTGCCTGCTCCTTCGCGGCGCGCAACGCCACGCGCGCGAGATCGACGCCGGAGGGCTCGGTGCCGCCCGGCTGCTTCCCGCCGGAGCGGTCCCCGCCCGCGGGGGGCCCGGGTTCGCCGATGCTCATACGCGTTCCACCGTCCCGTCGGCCACCGCGTACCGCGCCCCGGCCAGCACGTGCGGAACGTCGTCGTCCACCGCGGCGGTGACCAGCACCTGCTCGCCGGGCGCGACCAGTTCGGCCAGCCGCTCGCGCCGGCGGGCGTCCAGCTCGGCGAAGACGTCGTCGAGGATCAGCACCGGCTCGTTGCCCTCGGCACGCAGCAGGTCGTACGAGGCGAGGCGCAGTGCGAGGGCGTAGGACCAGGACTCGCCGTGCGAGGCGTACCCCTTGGCGGGCAGCTGCCCGAGCTTGAGGAGCAGATCGTCGCGATGCGGGCCCACGAGGGTGACACCCCGCTCGATCTCCTGCTTCCGCGCCTCCTCGAGGGCGGCCGTCAGCTGCGCGTACAGGTCCTCGCGCGTGTGCGCGTCGCCGGGCGCGGACGGCTTGTACTCCAGCGCGACCGGCCCACCGCCGGGCGCCAGCTGCTCGTACGCCTTGTCGGCCAGCGGCTGCAGCGCGGCGATCAGGTCCAGGCGCCGGGCGAGCAGCTCGGCACCCGCGCGCGCGAGGTGCTGGTCCCACACGTCGAGGGTGGACAGGTCCATGGAGCGACCGCCGTGCCTGCGGGCCAGGGCCGCGGACTTCAGGAGCGTGTTGCGCTGCTTGAGCACCCGCTCGTAGTCGGAGCGCACCCCCGCCATCCGGGGGGAGCGCGCGGTGATCAGCTCGTCGAGGAACCGCCGCCGCTCCCCGGGGTCCCCCTTGACCAGCGCGAGGTCCTCGGGGGCGAACAGCACGGTCCGTACGATGCCCAGCACGTCCCTCGGTCTGACCTGCGAAGACCGGTTGATCCGGGCGCGGTTGGCCCGGCCGGGGTTCAGTTCCAGCTCGACCAGCTGCTGCCGCTCGCCCTGCCGGACCTGCGCCCGGACGACCGCCCGCTCGGCGCCCATGCGGACCAGCGGCGCGTCGGAGGCGACCCGGTGGCTGCCCAGGGTCGCCAGATAGCCGACGGCCTCGACCAGGTTGGTCTTGCCCTGTCCGTTGGGACCGACGAATGCGGTGACGCCCGGGTCGAGCGGGACCTCGGCCCGGACGTACGAGCGGAAGTCGGCCAGCGAAAGATGCGTGACGTGCATGGTCGTTCCGCCGGCCTTCCTCGGTGCGCTGTCGAACTGTGGATCACCGGGCTCGCGGACGCGGACCTGTGGATCCCCGGGTGTCCCTGTGGACTACTTCTTCTCTACGGCGTGGCCGCCGAACTGGTTGCGCAGCGCGGCGATCATCTTCATCTGCGGCGAGTCCTCCTGACGCGAGGCGAACCGCGCGAACAGCGACGCGGTGATCGCCGGCAGCGGCACCGCGTTGTCGATCGCGGCCTCCACAGTCCAGCGTCCCTCACCCGAGTCCTGTGCATAACCGCGCAGGCCGTTCAGGTGCTCGTCCTCGTCGAGGGCGTTCACCGCGAGGTCGAGCAGCCAGGAGCGGATCACCGTGCCCTCCTGCCAGGAGCGGAAGACCTCGCGGACGTTCTCCACGGAGTCGACCTTCTCCAGCAGCTCCCAGCCCTCGGCGTAGGCCTGCATCATCGCGTACTCGATGCCGTTGTGGACCATCTTCGCGAAGTGGCCCGCGCCGACCTTGCCGGCGTGCACCGCGCCGAAGTCACCCTCGGGCTTGAGCGCGTCGAAGACCGGCTGCACCTTGGCGACGTGCTCGGCGTCGCCGCCGTACATCAGCGCGTACCCGTTCTCCAGGCCCCAGACGCCGCCGGAGACGCCGCAGTCGACGAAACCTATGCCCTTGGCGGCCAGCTCCTCGGCGTGCTTCTCGTCGTCCGTCCAGCGGGAGTTGCCGCCGTCCACGACCACGTCGCCGGGCTCCAGCAGCTCGGCCAGCCGGTCGACCGTCGCCTGGGTCGGCTCGCCGACCGGGACCATCACCCAGACCACGCGCGGGCCGCTGAGCTTGCCCACAAGCTCTTCCAGGCTGTGGACATCGGCGAGATCCGCGTTGCGGTCGTATCCGACGACGGTGTGGCCCGCGCGGCGGATCCGCTCGCGCATGTTGCCGCCCATCTTGCCGAGGCCGACGAGACCGAGCTCCATCAGTTGTGTTCCTTAGGTCGCTGTGTGGCGTACAGGCACCTGCGTGCCGAGCCGAGCCTAAACCCGGACGGTCACGCACAGTTGTGGGCGTACGCGCTCATGCGAGGACCACCTGACCTGGGGCTTTCCACAGCCGGTGAACAACCCGCCTCGGCCCGGCCGCAGCGCCGGTCACCCACAGGGGGCGCCCGGCGCTGTGCACAGCTGTGGACGGACGATCAGCCGCTGAGCCGCACCGGCATGATCAGGTACTTGTACGCGTCGTCGGCCTCGGCGTCGAGCGCCGGCTTCCCGCTGAGCAGCGCGGGCTTGGTCGACGTCGTGAACGACAGCTGGGCCACCGGGGAGTCGATCGCGCTCAGACCGTCCAGCAGGAACGTCGGGTTGAAGGCGATCGAGATGTCGTCGCCCTCCAGCTGGGCGTCGACCCTCTCCACAGCCTGTGCGTCGTCGCTGGAGCCGGCCTCCAGGATCAGCACGCCCTGCTCGAAGCTCAGCCGCACCGGGGTGTTGCGCTCGGCGACCAGGGCCACGCGCTTGACGGCCTCCACGAAGGGTGCGGTCTCGATCACGGCGACGGAGTTGAACTCGGTCGGGAACAGCGTGCGGTACTTCGGCAGGTCGCCCTCGAGCAGCCGCGTCGTCGTACGGCGGCCCGCGCCCTCGAAACCGATCAGGCCCTCGCCCGCGCCCGAGCCGGACAGCGCCAGGATGACGCTGTCGCCGCTGGTCAGGGCCTTGGCGGTGTCCTGGAGCGTCTTGGCGGGCACCAGGGCGACCGCGGAGACGTCCGGGTTCTCCGGCTTCCACAGGAACTCGCGGACCGCGAAGCGGTAGCGGTCGGTGGAGGCCAGGGTGACCGTGTCGCCCTCGATCTCGATGCGCACACCGGTCAGCACCGGGAGCGTGTCGTCACGGCCGGCCGCGATGGCCACCTGGGACACGGCGGCGGCGAAGACCTCGCCGGGGACGGTGCCCGTCGCGTTCGGCATCTGCGGCAGCGCCGGGTACTCCTCCACAGGCAGGGTGTGGAGGGTGAAGCGCGAGGAGCCGCAGACCACGGTCGCCCGTACACCGTCTGTGGAGATCTCCACCGGGCGGTTGGGGAGGGCGCGGGAGATGTCGGCGAGCAGACGGCCGGAGACCAGGACCGTGCCGTCCTCCTCGACCTCGGCCTCGACGCTCACCTTCGCGGAGACCTCGTAGTCGAAGCTCGACAGGCTCAGCTGGCCGTCCTCGGCCTTCAGCAGCAGGCCGGCGAGGACAGGCGCCGGCGGACGGGCCGGGAGGCTGCGTGCTGCCCACGCCACTGCCTCCGCGAGTACGTCGCGTTCCACCCGGATCTTCACCGTAAGCCGCCTCCTGCTGTTGCTACTGAGTCCTCCGACTCGGTGTCACCGCCCACTGCGAAGGGAAGGACACCGGGGACCAGTCTGACGCACCGCACTGACAGTAGGTGCCTGTCGGGGTCAAGTCGCTCCGGGGGGCAGCCGGGCTCGAGACGGCGAGTTGTGCACAGGCCCCGCTTCGAAACGGTTTCCCAGCTATCTCTAGTCGGGAGTAGTAGTAGGGCCTGTGGATACCGTGGATAACCCCGTTTTCCCAGCTCAGGGCCCAAATTTTGTCCACTGCCCCTGTGGGTGGAGCCGGTGGACAACCCGGGGTGTCTGTGGAGAACAAGAAGTTCTGCACACACCGCCCACAGATCGAGGGCAGTTCTCCCCAGCTGCGTCCCCAGGTTTACCCACGTTTCCCACACCCCAACCCGGCACCTTCGTGTGACGCCTTTCACTCGACGCAGTGAGAGGGGGCGTCGGGTTGCCGAACAGTGGACAGCCATGTGGAGAAGCAGGCCGCCGCTGGGGACAACCGCCCCCAGCCTGTGGGTTGTCCGTGGACAACTTCGTACACAGCCTGTGGATCCCCGCTTCGTCCACAGTCTGTGGAGATCGTTCGTCCACGATTCCACAGGCACCTGAGCTGGGCAGACGCCCGGTGAACCGGCTGCCTGTGGACGCAGTTCGGGACAACTCCGCAGTCCCCAGTATGTGGACGGAAGAAAGTCACCGAATCTGTGGAGAGTGGCCGTAACCAGGCAGTTAATCGAACACCGGGTTGCGGTCCAAGGGCGCCCCACGGCCCGCATGGCGCCCTTCCCCGGCCGCCGGGCACCGGTCGAGGACGGCCGGGTCGTGACGGTGGTGGTCGTCGCGCGGCTCCGGGCGGGCGGCCGGGAGCCCCGCGGACAGGGGAGGACACTGAAGGGCACGCCTGGGCGTGGGAGGGCGAGCCGTCGCCGCGTCGGCCGGCTGTGCGGCTCTGCGGCTGTGCGGCGCAGGGCGGGAGGCGGGCACGCACGGGGCGGCGGGCTCCCACCGGGCCGCGGCGCTCGGGACGGCCACGGTGGACGCCCGGTTCATGCCGAAGGCGCCCCGGGACGTGTGACCCGGGGCGCCCTTTGCTGTCGTCGGTGTCGTCGCCGGCCGGTGCAGGCCGTCGCCCGGCCGGGCGTCAGCCGTTCTTGATGCGGTTGGTCAGCTCGGTGACCTGGTTGTAGATCGAGCGCCGCTCGGCCATCAGCGCGCGGATCTTGCGATCGGCGTGCATGACGGTCGTGTGGTCGCGGCCGCCGAACTGCGCGCCGATCTTCGGCAGCGACAGATCGGTCAGCTCACGGCACAGGTACATGGCGATCTGCCGGGCGGTGACCAGCGCGCGCCCGCGCGAGGTGCCGCACAGGTCCTCCACCGTCAGCCCGAAATAGTCGGCGGTGGCCGCCATGATGGCCGGGGCCGTGATCTCCGGCGCGCTGTCCTCGCCGCCCGGGATGAGGTCCTTGAGCACGATCTCGGTCAGGCCCAGGTCCACCGGCTGCCGGTTGAGCGACGCGAACGCCGTCACCCGGATCAGCGCGCCCTCCAGCTCGCGGATGTTCCGCGAGATCCTGGAGGCGATGAACTCCAGCACCTCCGGCGGGGCGTTCAGCTGCTCCTGCACCGCCTTCTTCCGGAGGATCGCGATGCGCGTCTCCAGCTCGGGCGGCTGCACATCGGTGATCAGGCCCCACTCGAAACGGTTCCGCAGCCGGTCCTCCAGCGTGACCAGCTGCTTGGGCGGCCGGTCGGAGGACAGCACGATCTGCTTGTTGGCGTTGTGGAGCGTGTTGAAGGTGTGGAAGAACTCCTCCTGCGTCGACTCCTTGTCCGCGAGGAACTGGATGTCGTCGACGAGCAGGATGTCCATCTCGCGGTAGCGCTTGCGGAAGCTGTCGCCCTTGCCGTCGCGGATGGAGTTGATGAACTCGTTGGTGAACTCCTCGGAGCTGACGTAGCGCACCCGCGTGCCCGGGTACAGGCTGCGCGCGTAGTGCCCGATGGCGTGCAGCAGGTGCGTCTTGCCGAGCCCCGACTCCCCGTAGATGAACAGGGGGTTGTAGGCCTTCGCGGGCGCCTCGGCCACCGCGACCGCCGCCGCGTGCGCGAACCGGTTGGACGCGCCGATGACGAACGTGTCGAACAGGTACTTCGGGTTCAGCCGCGCGGTCGGCTCACCCGGGCCGCTCGCCGGCGCGGGCTGCGCCGCCAGCGGACCGGGAGCACCGGTCGCGGGCCCGTCCGTCCGGCCGTGCCCCCCGCGGTGCGCGGGGCCGACGCCCGACTGCTGGTCGGGCAGCTCCCGGCGGACGGGGTCGCGCTGGTCGTACTCGGCCCGGGGCGGCTCGTACTCGGGGCGCCCCGAGTCGTAGTCCGGACGTGAAGGCTCGTACTCCGCGCGCGGGTTGTCGTAGTCGCCGCGAGGACTGTCGTACTCACCACGGGGCTTGTCGTAGTCGCCGCGCGACTGCGGCTGCTCGTACGACGGGCGGTCCGTGCCCTTCGGGCGGTAGTCCTGGGACGGCGAGCCGTAGGAGTCGGGCCTGGAGCCGTAGGAGTCGCGGCCGGAGCCGTAGGAGTCCTGGGAGGACGGCGAGGCGTACGGGTCGCGCTCGGGGAAACCGAGCCGCGGCTGCTGCCAGCCGTACTCGTCCTGCCCGGGACGCGGCCAGGCGCCGGGTTCGGGGCGCTGGTACTCGGAAGGGTAGGCGGGCCGGGCCGTCGGAAGCTGGTCGCGGTCGCCGCGGGACGGCGGCTCGCCGCCCGGCATCTTGTCGCCGGCGCGGTGGCGGCCGTAGCCCTCGTACGGTCCGGACGGCAGCTCCGGCTCCTCGTAGCGCGGCTTCGGCGCCTGCTGCACGGGGGGCGCCGCGGGAGGCGGCGGCTCGCCCGCGGAGTCGTCCACGGTGATCGCGATACGGATGGGACGCCCGCACTCACGGCTCAGGGTCTCGCTGACGATCGGCGCGAGACGGCCCTCCAGTACGTTCTTCGCGAATTCGTTCGGTACGGCGAGCAGAGCGGTGTCCGCGACCAGCGCCAGCGGCTGGCAGCGGCGGATCCAGTGCTCGTCCTTCACCTCGACACCCTGGCCCCGGCCCTCGCCCAGGAGCTGCTCGAGTACTCGTGGCCACACTGCGGCAAGATCGGCAGGTACGTCAGCCACAGGGCACGCTCTCTCACAGGTCCCACGAACGTGTGGTTCGCGGACGGGTCGGGATGGAATCCGGGTGGACGGGCGGGGGCAATACCGCTCGGGCGGGGATAAGGGAACGAATCGGAGTTCAGCCACGGTAGTCAGCGCGGCGGGTAGGGTTCAAGTTGTTGTCCCCAGCCTGTGGACAGTGTCTCCCGGTGACCCCTGGTTTGACCGGATGGCGTAGCCGCGCGTACCGTAACCAGGTCGAGTTGTCGATGGCTGCTGCCGCCTGCCTCCGATGGGCACAGATCACTACAAGGTGATCGGGAAGCGGTGCACTCGGGCGTGACGCGAGCTACTCGTGGGCGCACGGTGACAGCCAGGACGGCACCCCGCCACTACCGATTTTCTCTGGAGCCCCCGAGTGAGCAAGCGCACCTTCCAGCCGAACAACCGTCGTCGCGCGAAGACCCACGGCTTCCGGCTGCGTATGCGTACCCGTGCCGGCCGCGCGATTCTCGCGTCCCGCCGTAGCAAGGGTCGCGCCCGCCTGTCCGCCTGATTCCGATCAGGTCATGACGTCGTGCTGCCCACCGAGAACCGGCTGAGGCGGCGCGAGGATTTCGCGACCGCGGTACGACGAGGTCGCCGGGCTGGTCGCCCGACCCTCGTCGTCCACCTTCGAAGCGGTGCCACGGACCCGCACGCGCCTGGGGAGAGCGCTCCCCCGACGCGTGCGGGTTTCGTCGTGAGCAAGGCCGTGGGTGGAGCGGTCGTGCGCAACAAAGTGAAGCGCAGACTGCGCCATCTGATGCGTGACCGAGTCGCCCTGTTTGCCCCCGGTAGCCTGGTAGTCGTACGAGCGCTGCCCGGAGCGGGTGACGCAGACCACGCACAGCTGGCCCGAGACCTGGACGCCGCCGTCGAGCGGCTACTGGGAGGGGGCGCGCGATGAAGTACCCACTACTGGCTCTGATCAAGCTGTACCAGTGGACGATCAGTCCACTGCTCGGGCCGGTGTGCAAGTACTACCCGTCGTGCTCCCACTACGGCTATACGGCCATCGACCGGCACGGTGCGATCAAGGGAACGGCACTCACCGCCTGGCGCATCCTCCGGTGCAATCCGTGGTCGCTCGGCGGTGTGGACCATGTCCCCCCGCGCAAGCGTCCCCGGTGGCACGAAATGCTGCGCAACGCTTGGCGCGCACGCACGGGCGGGCCCTCCGCCGCCGAACCGGCCACCGAAGAGAAGCTCTCCCCCGAGCTTTCTCCGGGCCCGGCCGCAGAGACCTCGTCCCATGCCCAAGGAGCATGATTAGTGGACACGATTGCCAGCCTGTTCAGCTTCATCACGACACCTGTCTCATGGGTCATCGTCCAGTTCCACACGGTGTACGGCGCCATCTTCGGCCCCGACACCGGGTGGGCCTGGGGCCTGTCGATCGTGTCCCTGGTGATCCTGATCCGCATCTGCCTGATCCCGCTCTTCGTGAAGCAGATCAAGGCGACCCGGGCGATGCAGACGCTCCAGCCCGAGATGAAGAAGATCCAGGAGCGCTACAAGAACGACAAGCAGCGTCAGTCCGAAGAGATGATGAAGCTGTACAAGGAGTCGGGTACCAACCCGCTCTCCTCGTGCCTTCCCATCCTGGCGCAGTCGCCGTTCTTCTTCGCCCTGTACCACGTGCTCAACGGCATCGCGTCGGGCCAGACCATCGGCGTCATCAACGAGTCGCTGCTGGAGAGTGCCCGTAAGGCGCACATCTTCGGCGCCCCGCTCGCGGCGAAATTCAAGGACAGCGCCGAGACGATCCACGCCCTCGGCGCCTCGGTCACCGACGTGCGCGTCGTGACCGTGATCATGATCGTCCTGATGTCGGCGTCGCAGTTCTACACGCAGCGCCAGCTGATGACGAAGAACGTCGACACGACGGTGAAGACGCCGTTCATGCAGCAGCAGAAGATGCTGATGTACGTCTTCCCCATCATGTTCGCCGTCTTCGGTATCAACTTCCCGGTCGGTGTCCTCGTCTACTGGCTGACCACCAACGTGTGGACCATGGGCCAGCAGATGTACGTCATCCACAACAACCCGACCCCGGGTTCCAAGGCTCAGGCCGCCTACCTGGAGCGTCTGACCAAGCACGTCACGCACCACGGCAAGGTCAGCCGCCGCAGCGAGAAGACCATCGTCAAGGCGATCGTCGCCAAGGGCCGCGACCGCAACGAGGCCGAGCGCAAGTTCATCAACTCGCTGACCAAGGCCGGCCTCGCCGCCCAGTCCGACGGCAGCGTGGAGAAGAGCTCGGCCCAGGCCGCGATGGAGACCGAGGACGGCACGGCCACCACGACGGCCACCGCCGGGCGGCGCCAGCAGCCCAAGCGCCAGTCAAAGTCCCAGCGCCAGTCCGGTACGCCCAAGCAGGCCGACGACCCCCTCTCGCTGGAGAAGTCCGACACGCCTCAGGACGCCAAGCCCGCCGCTGCCCAGCAGCCGCAGAAGTCCGGCTCCGGCACCCGCAGCAAGGCCCAGTCCGGCCAGCGCAAGGGTGGCCCGCAGCGGCCCAAGTCCCCGTCCAAGAAGTAAGAAGGAGCCCATCCCGTGACGGAAGGCACCACCTCCGCCGCTGCCGAGGGAGCAGACACCCTCACCCGCCTGGAGCAGGAGGGTGAGATCGCGGCGGACTACCTGGAGGGTCTGCTGGACATCGCCGACCTCGACGGCGACATCGACATGGACGTCGAGGCCGATCGCGCCGCCGTGTCGATCATCAGCGACAGCGGCAGCCGCGACCTGCAGAAGCTGGTCGGACGGGACGGTGAGGTGCTGGAGGCCCTGCAGGAGCTGACGCGCCTGGCCGTGCACCGGGAGACCGGCGACCGCAGCCGGCTCATGCTGGACGTCGCGGGCTACCGGGCCAAGAAGCGCACCGAGCTGTCCGAGCTCGGCGCCAAGGCCGCCGCCGATGTGAAGAACACCGGCGAGCCGATGAAGCTCCAGCCGATGACCCCGTTCGAGCGCAAGGTCGTGCACGACGCGGTCAAGGCCGCGGGGCTGCGCAGCGAGTCGGAGGGCGAGGAGCCGCAGCGCTTCGTCGTCGTGCTTCCCGCCTGATCGGTACGCCACGTTCCACCGGCCCCGTCTGTTGAGCAGACGGGGCCGAACTTTGTCAGCCTGGTAGTTCTGGTGGCCGGTGTGTGAAGCGCCGGCGCTGTACGGAAGGACGGTCCCCGTGACGGAGGCAGCGGAGCTTCCCCCCGTGCCCGAAGAGGCGCGGGAAGTGTTTGGTGAGCGCTTCGCCGACGCGGTCCGCTACGCGGAACTGCTCGCCGAGGCGGGCGTGCAGCGCGGCCTGATCGGCCCGCGGGAGGTGCCCCGCCTCTGGGAGCGGCACCTGCTCAACTGCGCGGTGCTCTCCGAGGCGGTTCCCGAGGGAGTGACGGTCTGCGACGTCGGATCCGGCGCCGGGCTGCCGGGCATCCCGCTGGCCCTGGTCCGGGACGACCTGAACATCACCCTGCTGGAGCCCCTGCTGCGGCGCACCAACTTCCTCACCGAGGTCGTCGAGCTGCTGGGCCTGGACCATGTCACCGTGGTCCGCGGCCGCGCCGAGGAGGTCCTCGGCAAGCTGCCACCGGTCCACGTGGTGACCGCCCGGGCCGTCGCCCCGCTGGATCGCCTGGCCGCTTGGGGCATCCCGCTGCTGCGCCCGTACGGCGAGATGCTCGCGCTGAAGGGCGACACCGCCGAGGAGGAGCTGAAGGCCGCGGCCACGGCACTCAGCAAGCTCGGCGCGGTGGAGACCTCCATCCTGCACGTGGGCGAGGGAGTGGTGGATCCGCTGTCCACCGTCGTGCGCGTCGAGGTCGGGGAGAGCCCCGGCGGTGTGCGGTTCGCGGCGAAGCGGGCGAAGGCGGCCAGGGCGGGCCGGGCGCGCAGGCGCCGCTGAGTACGGCCGTTGTGCCTCGGACGTGTCGACCATCACGTACCGGGCGTACTAATGAGCCGTGTTGATGCGTCCCGGGAACGAGACGTACTCCACACAAGCTGCCGAACCTACGCAGGTCGGAGTGTCGCGAGGGTCCGGTCGCGGCCGCTGTGCATCGTGTTTCACGTGAAACGTCGCTCACTGTTGCACGGCATCATCAGCCGCGGTCGGGCTGCGGCCGAACCGCGTGACCGCAAGCCTCTCGGTTCTCTAGGAGATGACACCCCCGCTGCGGGCGCTCCCTCCCCCGCACGGGGGTCGGAGCTGTCCACAGAGGTGGATTTCTCCACAGAAGACCAGGCCTCACTGGTTCATGACCCCGAAGACATGGGAGGCTCTGTTCATTGCGAGCCTGAAGTCGAGGAGAGTGAATCCTTGCGGTCCGACGCCAACATCGCGGGACCGATGACCGATCCGGTCCCCGGTCCCCGTACCGAGTCGATGGGAGCGGATGTTTCACGTGAAACACCGCCCCCGATGGACGACACTCCCATCGGTCGTGCTGCCCAACTGGCGGTAGAGGCTCTTGGCCGCGCAGGCGAAGGCCTGCCGCGACCGGAGCAGACCCGAGTCATCGTGGTCGCCAACCAGAAGGGCGGCGTGGGCAAGACGACGACGACCGTCAATCTTGCTGCTTCGCTGGCTCTGCATGGCGGCCGTGTCCTGGTGATCGACCTCGATCCGCAGGGCAACGCGTCCACGGCCCTCGGGATCGATCATCACGCCGAAGTTCCCTCGATCTACGACGTCTTGGTGGACAGCAGGCCGCTCGCCGAGGTCGTCCAGCCGGTCCCGGATGTGGAAGGCCTCTTCTGCGCCCCCGCCACCATCGATCTCGCCGGTGCGGAGATCGAGTTGGTGTCGCTGGTGGCCCGGGAAAGCCGGCTGGAGCGCGCGATCCAGGCGTACGAGCAGCCGTTGGACTACATCCTGATCGACTGCCCGCCCTCACTGGGGCTGCTGACGGTCAACGCGTTGGTCGCGGGGCAGGAAGTCCTCATCCCGATCCAATGCGAGTACTACGCGCTGGAGGGCCTCGGCCAGCTGCTGCGCAATGTCGACCTGGTGCGAGGGCACCTCAACCCCACCTTGCACGTGTCGACCATCCTGCTCACCATGTACGACGGCCGGACGCGACTCGCCTCGCAGGTCGCGGACGAGGTGCGTACCCACTTCGGTGACGAGGTGTTGCGGACGAGCATTCCCCGCTCGGTCCGGATCTCCGAGGCGCCGAGCTACGGGCAGACGGTGCTGACCTACGATCCTGGATCGAGTGGTGCGCTGTCCTACCTTGAGGCGGCCCGAGAAATTGCGCTGAAGGGCGTGGGCGTCAGCTACGACGCCAGCCAGGCCCACATCGGCGCCCAGAACGACCCGAGCATGGTGGAGGGGATCCAGTGAGCGATCGACGGAGGGGGCTGGGCCGTGGACTCGGCGCACTGATCCCCGCTGCCCCGACCGAGAAGACGCCGCCCCCAGCCGCCATGGGAGGCGGAGCGTCCTCTTCTCCCGCAGCCGTGCCGGTACTGACGACCGACCGCGGTGTGGCCGCGGCGAAGGTGGCCACGCTGCCGCCTGTCGTCCAGGAGGCCGAGGAGTTCCCGGCGAGCCCGCTGGCGGAGACACCCGAGCCTCCGGTGGGTGCCCACTTCGCCGAGATCCCGCTCGACGCCATCACGCCGAACCCGCGGCAGCCGCGTGAGGTCTTCGACGAGGACGCTCTGCAGGAACTGGTGACCTCCATCCAGGAGGTCGGTCTCCTTCAGCCTGTCGTCGTACGGCAGCTCGGCCCCGCCCGCTATGAGCTGATCATGGGCGAGCGGCGCTGGAGGGCCTGCCGTGAGGCCGGCCTGGAGGCCATCCCGGCCATCGTCCGGGCCACGGACGACGAGAAGCTCCTCCTGGACGCGCTGCTGGAGAACCTGCACCGCGCGCAGCTGAACCCGATCGAAGAGGCCGCTGCGTACGATCAGCTGCTGAAGGACTTCAACTGCACACACGACCAGCTGGCCGACCGGATCGGACGGTCCCGTCCTCAGGTCTCCAACACCCTGCGTCTGCTCAAGCTCTCGCCGACCGTCCAGCGACGGGTGGCCGCCGGCGTGCTCTCGGCCGGCCACGCCCGGGCACTGCTGTCGGTCGAGGACTCGGAGGAGCAGGACCGGCTGGCGAACCGCATCGTGGCCGAGGGTCTGTCGGTGCGGTCCGTGGAAGAGATCGTGACGCTGATGGGCTCGCGGCCCCAGCGAGCCACGCGTGCCAAGGGCCCGCGGGCCGGCTCCGTCCCTTCTCCGGCACTGAACGAGCTGGCCACCCGGCTCTCCGACCGGTTCGAGACGCGGGTGAAGGTGGAGCTGGGCCAGAAGAAGGGCAAGATCACCGTGGAGTTCGCCTCCCCGGACGACCTTGAGCGGATCCTCAGCACGCTCGCCCCCGGCGAGAGGCTGGCCCTCCAGAAGAGCCTCCGGGAGGACGCGCCCGAGGAGACAGAGGACTGATTCCTCAGGCGATGCCGCCTGGCAGAGCAAGGGAGCGGGTCGTGTCCGGTGTGTACCGGAACACGGCCCGCTCTTTGCTTTGAGGCGGTATCGAGCGAATCGCATCGTGGATACGATGCGAACGGGTATGGCGCATCCACCGGACAGCAACTGCACCTCTGAGTGGGGAGTCGGGGGCCATGCGATCGATGAACCGCACCGGACTGGTGAGCGCGGGTCTGAGCCTGGGAGCGGTCGGCGGGTTCGTCGGCAGCCTGCTCAGGGAACGGAGCGCTCTGACAGCCGCTCTCGATGCGGCGGGCGAGGAAAGTGAGGAACAGCCTTCATGGGGCGTCGGCTCGTGCCGCTCACGCTGGACAACCTTCAGGACCTTCCCCAGCGCTGTCGCTCGTGCGTCTTCTGGGAGCTGGACCCTGTCAGCGGCGAGGCGGCGCTGAAGGCGGGCACTTCCGCATCGGAGAAGGAGGCCTGGATCTCCGCGGTGCTGCTGGAGTGGGGATCATGCGGCCGCGTGGCCTATGTCGATGACGTGCCGGTGGGTTTTGTGTTCTACGCTCCGCCGGCCTATGTCCCGCGCTCCTCGGCCTTCCCCACGAGCCCGGTCTCGCCGGACGCCGTCCAGCTGATGACGGCCTTCATCATGCCCGGCTATCAGGGCCAGGGGCTCGGCCGTGTGCTCGTGCAGACGGTCGCCAAAGATCTTCTGCGCCGGGGCTTCAAGGCCATCGAGGCTTTCGGGGACTCGCGCTGGAAGGAGCCGGCCTGCATGCTGCCGGCCGATCATCTTCTGGCCGTGGGCTTCAAGACCGTCCGCCAGCATCCGACGCATCCTCGGTTGAGGCTGGAGCTGCGGTCGACCCTCTCCTGGAAGGAAGACGTGGAGATGGCCCTCGACCGGCTCCTGGGCGCGGTTCAGAAGGAGCCGGCGCTGAGGCCGCTGTAGCCGGGCGACTGGAGCGGATGGCGGCTGCGCAGGGCTTACATGCGAATGGGCCGACCCCTCAGGGGTTGGCCCATTCGTGTTTCACGTGAAACATCTGCCACCGGCCGGAGACGGCAGCGCTCCGATCATCGCCCTACTTGGTGATGAACTCTTCCAGGTCGCGGACGATCGCGGCCTTGGGCTTGGCGCCGACGATGGTCTTGGCGACCTCGCCACCCTGGTAGACGTTCAGGGTCGGGATGGACATGACGCCGTACTTGGCGGCCGTACCCGGGTTCTCATCGATGTTGAGCTTGACGATCTCGATCTTGTCGCCGTACTCGGCCGCGATCGCCTCGAGGGACGGGGCGATCTGGCGGCACGGACCGCACCAGGCGGCCCAGAAGTCCACCAGGACGGGCTTCTCGTTCTTGAGGACGTCCTGCTCGAAGGAATCGTCGGTCACGTTCTTCAGGGTGCCGGCCACGGCGGGCTCCTTAGCTTGTTCGTGCGGTGGGGCGGGGGAAGGGGAAAGTCAGACTGCGGCGGTCTTCTCGGGCTCCGCCTTGTCCTCGTCCGCGAGGGCGGCGAGGAAGCGCTCGGCGTCCAGAGCGGCGGAGCAGCCGGTGCCGGCTGCGGTGATCGCCTGGCGATACGTGTGGTCGACCACGTCACCGGCGCCGAAGACGCCGGTCAGGTTGGTGCGGGTGGAGGGGGAGGCGACCTTCAGGTAGCCCTCCTCGTCCAGGTCCAGCTGCCCCTTGAAGAGCTCCGTGCGCGGGTCGTGGCCGATCGCGATGAACAGGCCGGTCACCGGCAGGTGGGACAGCTCGCCGGTCTTGACGTTGCGCAGCTTCAGGCCGGAGAGCTTCTGGTCGCCCTGGACCTCGGCGATCTCGCTGTCCCACACGAACTTGATCTTCGGGTCGGCGAAGGCGCGCTCCTGCATCGCCTTGGAGGCGCGCAGCGTGTCCCGGCGGTGGACGATCGTCACGGACTTGGCGAACCGCGAGAGGAAGGTGGCCTCCTCCATCGCGGTGTCGCCACCGCCGATCACGGCGATGTCCTGGTCCTTGAAGAAGAAGCCGTCGCACGTGGCACACCAGGAGACACCGCGACCGGAGAGGGCGTCCTCGTTGGGCAGGCCGAGCTTGCGGTGCTGCGAGCCGGTGGTGACGATGACGGCCTTCGCCCGGTGGACCGTCCCAGCGGTGTCGGTGACAGTCTTGATCTCGCCCGTCAGGTCGACGGAGACGATGTCGTCCGGAATCAGCTCGGCGCCGAACCGCTCGGCTTGGGCGCGCATGTTGTCCATGAGGTCGGGGCCCATGATGCCCTCGCGGAAGCCCGGGAAGTTCTCGACCTCGGTGGTGTTCATCAGCGCACCACCGGCGGTGACGGCACCCTCGAACACCAGGGGCTTCAGCGACGCGCGCGCGGTGTAGAGCGCCGCCGTGTAGCCGGCGGGCCCGGAGCCGATGATGATCACGTTTCGGACGTCGCTCACGGCTTGATTCCTCGTCTCTGGTCTGCGTCAGTCGACCGGCGGGAGCCCCTTTCGGGACTCTCACACCACCCAACGGATCCTACGGGGCCCGCATTCCCGGTGTGTCCGGGCACACGCACGCACCCAGAGACTGACGAAACGCTCCGCCAGTTCAGGACCGGGGGAAGGACTGCTTGAGGAGAACCTTGCCGACGGAGACGGGCTGTTGACCGGCGCAGGCCGCGTCGACGACATAGGCCATGACACGCGCGCTGTCCTCGGCGCCGCGGGCGACGACCAGGTAGGCGGCCTTCCCGTCGTACGTTCCCGTTTTGGCGCCCAGAACGGCGCCGCTCCGAGGGAGCGCCTGCCGGACACAGTCAGGGACGGCGGCGTCGGTCTGGATCAGGGTGTTGGCGCTCTCGGTCGACCCCGGGGTGTTCTGCTTGGTCCCGATGCCGCCGTCGGGGCTCTGGCTGCCGGTCCCTTGCCGCGTCTTCTTCCCGGCGAGCAGATCGGCGACCTGGCTCTGGACGCTGTTGCCGGAGAACGGCCCGGCGGAAGCGGTCGGGTGCCCGTGGGCTGTGGTGTCGGAGGGGTGGCCCTGGAAGGACTGGAGGACCAGTGAGCCGGCCCCCAGCACTGCCGCGGTGAGGACGGCACCCAGGACTACGCGCCTGCGCCGTCGGCCTCGCTCACGGCCCTTGCGGCCCGGACCGGTCGCCGCTTGGGGGTGCCCTGCCGGGCGACCAGACGTGGCCGTTGTTTCACGTGAAACATGCCCCTGGTTCTCCGTGTGACCAGCCTGGGTGGCTCCCAAGAGGTGGGCGTCGACCGTGTCCGGAGTGGTAGCGCTGAGCAGTGCCTCGGCAGCGAGGGCGGCATCGATGCGCCCGGCGACATCGTCCGGCATACGCTCCGTCCCGGCCGTGGAGCCCAGCAGTCCCCTGATCCCCTCCAGCGAGGTGTGGACGTCCGCACACAGCTCGCACGAGTCCAGGTGCCGGCGTATGTCCGAGCTACGGTCCGGTGGAAGAAGACCTTCGGTGAGGTCGGAGATCTCCGCGACGTCCGGGTGCCCGGCCGTGTCTGTCGAGGAATTCACGCTCGCCCACCTCCGCCCTTCACTGCGGCTGAATCGCTCGTTCCCGTATCCCCGGGGCTTCCGTTCGGATCCCCCGCTGCCGGTGGGACGGATGTCCCCGTCGCCCGGTTCCGCCCCGGGCCGGATTCTTTTCCGCCCCCGGCGCCCTCGGGCCGTAGATGGGTGAGCAGGGGGAGCAGCTTGGCTCTGCCCCGGGCGCAGCGGCTCTTCACGGTGCCCGTCGGCACATCAAGGATCCGGGCGGCCTCCGCCACGGGGTAGCCCTGCATGTCCACGAGCACCAGGGCGGCCCGCTGCTCATAGGGGAGGGTGCCGAGCGCCTCCACCAGCTGACGCTGTACGTCGTTCCGCTCCGCTGGCGCCGAGGCCGACTCGTGCGGCTCCAGCAGCTGCTCCAGCCGCTCGGTGTCGTCGACGGGAGCGGTCTTCCGGGTGGCGGCCTTACGGGCCCGATCCAGGCAGGCATTGACCGTGATCCGGTGCAGCCACGTCGTGACGGCCGACTGGCCCCGGAAGGTGTGAGCGGCCCGGTAGGCGGACACGAGGGCGTCCTGGACCGCGTCAGCGGCCTCCTCGCGGTCCCCCAGCGTCCTCAGGGCAACGGCCCAGAGTCGATCCCGATGCCGCCGCACAATCTCCCCGAAGGCATCGTGATCGCCCTCGACATGACGAGCGAGCAACTCCTCGTCCCGCACGCCGCCGTACCCGGCACCTTCAGCCATGGGCCCCTCCCTGGGGGGAACCTAGCTGGTGACCTTGATATCGGCCACTCTGCCGCGCCATTTGCCGTCGTCAGCCTGCATGGGCAGCTTGGTCAGCCACACGAGCAGGTACCGGGACTTGAGAGACTTGCCGGGCTTGAGTTGCACGGTCGATCCCGAACCTTCGGCGACCTTGGAGTAGTCGTTGAACGAGGTCGGCTCGGAGCCGGCGTCCGCACTCGCGCTGCGAAGTTCGACCGAGGTGTCGCCCACGAGACTGACGGTCACCTTTCCGACCTGCTGGACCTTGCCGAGGTCGAGGATGACGCCCACGCCCGACTTCAGATTGCCGAACGCCGGGCTCAGGTAGAAGTCCGTCTGCCAGTAGGTGGCCGTGCTGTCGTCGTAGACCTTTCCTATGTCACCCGGCTTCTCGGACTGGTCCTTGCCGAACGGGTCGAAGTCACGAGCGCTCTCGATGGCGATCGGTTTGCCGGACGTCGGCTTCTTCGCGCCCTTGTCGCCGCCGTCCTCGGTCTGGGTGTTGTTCGTGTCGGTCGGCTTGTCGCTGTGGTCCATCAGGGCGTCCGCCAACTGCCAGCTTCCCAGGCCGAGGGCGGCGATGAGGAGGGCGGAGACCGCCCACTTCAGCGCCTTGCCGGTGCGGCTCTGCAGGGGAGGCGGCGGGGTCGTGAGGGGCTGGGTGGCCCCGGGGCGCGGCGCCGGGCGGCCGTAGGTGCCCTGCTGGTAGGTCGTGCGCTGGTACTCCGGCGGTGCTGTGAACGCCGGCTCCGGCGGGCGGATGCGGGGCATCTCGCCGATCGCCTTGACCAGCTCTTCAGGCGTGGCGCACGCGGCCTCGTGACGCGAGGCGGTGGCACCGTCGTTCACCAGAGCACGCATGGCCAGCTCGGACAGGCCGCGGTGGACGCCGGCGCGCACCTGGTCGGGTGCGATGAGCCCGATGTCCTTGGGGAGACCGGACATGCCGTAGGCGTCGTTCTCGTACGGCCAGCGCTGGGTCAGCGCCGCGTACAGCAGAGCGCCGATCGCCTCGGTGTCGGCCCGCTGCGGGGTATCGGTGCTGATGCCGCGCAGCGCGGCGTTCACCGCGAGGCCGCGGATGCGCCACTGGCCGCTGGACGTACGCAGGACAGCGTTCGGGTTGAGCCGCAGATGGGCCAGGCCCTCACGGTGGGCGGCAGCCATCGCCGAGGCGATCTGACTGACCATCTGGTAGGCGTCGTGCGCCTCCAGCGGGCCGGCCGCCAGGAGCGGGGTCAGCTCGGTGGCGTCGGGCAGCCACTCGTGCACGACATAGACGAGGTCGTTCTCCTCGACCGCGTCGAGGACCTGGACGAAGCGGGGATCACCCAGCAGCGCCGAGGAGCGGGCCGCGGCGAGGACCGAACGGGCCCGCACATGATCCGCGGGAAGGATGTGGACGCCGACGGCACGACGGAGTTTCTCGTCGACCGCGCGCCAACTGCTGAATCCGTCCAGTCGGGTGACGCACTCCTCCAGCCGGTACCGTCTGGCGAGCTTGTGACCGCTGTGCAGTTCGGGCGGGGACGTCTTCTGCCCGGGACCCTCGATTCCGCCGCTCCCCTGCGCCTCGTCGCTGTCCTTGTCCCGCTCCGGGTTCTTGGCCACCCCGTCGGCCGTGGACTGCTCCGCCTTGGCGGTCAGCGGTTGCTCACCGCTGTTGTCTGCCACGTCGACGGCAGCCGTGCTCCGTTCCGCCACCGTCGTCCCTGCCTCCCCATCCGTTGCACGCTGTCCGACGCCGAAACCAATTGTGCCCACAGTCCGCCGCTATGCACGACACACAGCGGCGGACGATGGTTGTGCGCCTACCCCCGCCTCAGCGCCCCAGACGCCCGCGAACCATACCCACGAGCGAGTTGAGCTCCTCGATGCGCATACGCCGGGCGGCGACGAAGAAGACGCCGAGCAGCACGGCGCCGCCCACGATCAGGGCGGCGAAGGAACCCACCACGCCGTGACCCAGAGTGTTCCCGATGCCGTAGCAGGCCGCGCCGCTGAGCAGGGCCGCGGGCACCGAGGCGATGGCCAGCCGCGCGTACGTGCGCAGCACCCGGGCCCCGTCCAGGTCGCCGCCGAGCCGCTTGCGCAGCCGCCGCCAGGCGATGCCCACACCGATCGCGTAAGCCAGGCCGTACGCGGCGGCCATTCCGGCAACCGCCCATCGGGCCGGCAGCAGGAAGTAGCAGAGCGCGGAGGCGCTCGCGTTGACCGCCGCCACGATCACGGTGTTGTAGAAGGGCGTGCGGGTGTCTTCGTAGGCGTAGAAGGCGCGCAGGACGACGTACTGGACCGAATAGGGGATCAGGCCGAGGGCGAAGGCCATCAGCATGTACCCCATGTTGACGGCCGAGCTCGTCCCCGCCGAGCCGAAGATCAGCGTGCACATAGGGATGCCGAGCGCGAGGAAGCCGAAGGCGATGGGCACGATGGCGACCGCGGTGGTGCGCAGGCCCTGGGAGATGTCGTCGCGAACCGCACCGGCGTCGTCCTCGGCCGCCGAGCGGGAGATGCGCGGCAGCAGGGCGGCCATCAGGGACACCGTGATGATGGCCTGCGGCAGCCCCCAGATCAGCTGGGCGTTGGCGTAGGCGGCGAAACCGGTGCCCTTGACGCCCGAGTCCTTGCCGGCGGCCGTGGACAGCTGGGTGACGACCATGGCGCCCGCCTGGTTGGCGAGAACGAACAGGATCGTCCACTTGGCGAGCATGGCGGCCTTGCCCAGGCCGTGGCCCTTCCAGTCGAACCGCAGCCGGATCCGGAAGCCGGTCTCGCGCAGGTAGGGGATCATCGCCAGCGCCTGCACGACCAGACCGAGCAGCACGCCGACACCGAGCAGGCGCTGCCCCTCCGGCGGGATGCTGGTGACGTCCATGTGGGAGTTGGCGGCGCTGCCGTAGACCCAGATGAACGCGCCCAGCGAGATGATGATGACGATGTTGTTGAGGACCGGCGTCCACATCATCGCGCCGAACTTCCCGCGCGCGTTGAGGATCTGACCCATCACCACATGGATGCCCATGAAGAAGATCGAGGGCAGGAAGTAGCGGGTGAAGGTGACCGCCACGTCGTTGGCGGCCGGGTTGTCGGCGATGGGTTGCGACAGCGCCCGCACGAGGAGCGGCGCGGCGAACATCGCGAGGCCGGTGAGCGCGGCCAGTGCCACCATGACGAGGGTCAGCAGACGGTTGGCGAATGCCTCGCCGCCGTCCTCGTCCTCCTTCATGGACCGCACGAGCTGCGGCACGAAGACGGAGTTCAGACCGCCGCCCACGGTGAGGATGTAGATCATCGTCGGCAGCTGGTAGGCCACCTGGAAAGAGTCGGCGAGAAAGCCGAGGCCCAGGGCCGCGGCGATGAGTGCGGAGCGGATGAAGCCGGTGAGGCGGGAGACCATCGTGCCCGCCGCCATCACGGCACTGGACTTCAGCAGCCCGGCGGCCTTGCCGCCCTTCTTGGCGGGAGCGGCCGGGGCCGCGGGAGCCGCCGGCGCCTCGGCCATGACCGCGCGGGCCGGATCCGGGGCCGTGGTCGGCGCGGGAACCGGCGTCTGCGGCGGATTCCCGGCGAACGGAGCCGCGGGGTACGCGGCCCCGGCGTACGGACCGCCCGGCTGCTGGCCCTGCCCGTACGGCGAGGGGTACGGACCCGCTCCCCCCTGGCCGTAGCCAGGCGCCGGGGCAGGCCCCGGGACGCCGGGCTGGTCCATGGGCGGGTGTCCGCCGCCCTGCTGCTGGTCCTTGAAGAGATGCGCGAAGGCGTCCGGCTCGTGGTACTCCTCGCCGGAGTGCGACACCAGGTCGTCCACGCCCACGAACTGCGTCGTGCGCGGGTCGTCGCCGAAGGGCATGGTGTTCGCGCCCTCCGGCTCGGGCGCCGGCGTCTGAGCCCACACACGGGGGTCGGGGGCGTACGGCGTCTGGGCGGGCGGGGCGTAGAGCGGCTGCTGCTGCTCGTAGCTGCCCGGGGGCGGCGGCGGGTGCGCGGCGCGGTCGTAGAGCGCCTCGGCGACCGGGTCCTGCGCGGTCAGGTCGTGCGCCCGGTAGGGGTCCTGGTCGTAGGCGTCCTGGAGGTACATGTCCCCCGCGTGCTGCGGCGGTACCTGGCCGGGCTCTGGCGGCGTCTCGGGGTAGCCCGAGCCGGCCGCGCCCTGGCCGCGTTCACCGTCGTACGGCGCGTTCATGCTTACCCCACCTCATCGTCCCGGGCCCACCGGCCACGACATCGCTCAACGGTCCACTCTCTCACCCGTCCCGGACGGGTCGGTGCTTTCCGGTGCGGTGTCCGGCGCAGGGTCACTCGGCTGCTCCGGGTCGCCTGCCCCGGTGGCGGAGTCGGACTCCTCGGGGAGACGGTCGCCGGGTGCTCCGGGGTTCCCGGGCTCGTCGGTGGCCTCGGCCGTCCCGTCGGGGCCGTCCTCCTCGGCCTGGCGGGCGGCCGCGCGCTTGCGCTGGGTGTACATCCGGAAACCGGCGAGGACGAGCAGCAGCACGCCGCCGCCGATGACCAACATCACCGTGGGGGTGACCTCGGTTACCTTCACGTCGAAGCTGACCGCGTCGCCGTACTCCTGGCCGTCCTCCGTGTACAGCTGGGCGATCACCGTGACGCGGCCGTTGGCGCCTGCCGCCGTGGCGAACTTCACGGACTGGCTGTGCCCGCCGGAGACCTCCACAGGCTGCTCGTAGTAGGCCTTGCCGTGGATCTTCAGACGGGTCGGCATGGTTGAGGTCAGGCGCAGGACCAGATGTCCGACGGGCTGGACCAGGTTGTTCTGGACGGTGACCGGGATGGTGGCGCTGCGGCCGGAGAGCTTGGTCTCCGACTTGTCGATCAGCTTCACCTGGTCGGCGAGCTCGTCGAGCCATGCCTCCACGCCGCCCCGGTAGCTGTCAGCCTCCTCGCCGCGGCCGCGCCACGACGTCGACATCTCACGGTTTATGGCCCGCCCGAACGGGGTGACCACACGGGACCGGTCGGCGAGGATCACCTGGAAGTTGTCGAGCTTGTCCTGGGTCAGGGCGATCTGCTGGAAGGCCGTCCGCGGCAGCTCCTGCCGGCGCAGCGAGGACGGGTAGGCGGACGTCGACGGGATGCGCGTGGTGGCTTCGGCGTCGGGCTTGTCCTTGGCGGCCGCCGTGAGGTCCTGGGACTCGGACCAGGTGCTGTCCTGGAGAGCCTTCAGGGCGGTCGCCATCGCCTGAGCCTGGCTCGCGGTGGGTGTGCGCTGCGGTGCGACGACGATGCTGCGCTGCTCGCCGGTCTGGGCGTTCAGCTCGAGGGTCTGGGCGAGGAACCGCTGCACGGCGAGCGTGGACGAGCCGGCGTCCGTCAGATCGCGCTCGAAGGCGGTGGACAGTCGGCCGTCGGCCACCACCGCCGTGGTGCCTCCGCCGACCGGGCGGGCGGCGGAGGGGGTGTACGGCAACCCGGCCGTCTCCTGGAGGCTGTCGCTGCGGGCGATCACCCGGTCGGCTCCGGCGGACGTGGCGACCTTCATGATCGACGGGTCCACGGCCCCGTTCACGGGCCAGGCGAAGTCGGTGCTCGGTGTGACGTGAAGCACGGTCTTGACCGTGGTGGCGGCGACGTCGGTGGCGCCCTTGAGGTAGCTGAGGGAGCCGGTGACGCTGGTGCCGTTGTGCGCGAGGGACGCCAGGTCGGGGTCGCCGAAGGGGAGCGCGACGACCTCATTGCCCGCCACCGCCTTCTGCAGGTTCGCCAGCCACTGCTTGGCGAGCGCCTGATGCTCGCGGGAACCGGGCGTGGTGCTGTCACCGTCACCCTGGATCCGGTAGTTGCCCAGCGCCATCGCGTCCACGGAGGCCAGCAGGTCCGGGTCGATCACCCAGGTGACGTCCAGGTCCTTGCCCAGCTCCACCATCTGCGCCAGCCGACCGCCCGGCGCGAGTTCCTCGGCCAGGTCGTTGTCACGGAACACCGGCGTCTGCTGCTCGCCCGCGCCCGTCTTGGCCGTCATGTGGACGGTGGACAGCAGTGGCCACAGGAAGGTGGTCTTCGTCTTGGTGTCGGCCTCGGAGGGCTGCCACGGCAGGAACGTCCGCTGGATGCCGAGAATCTGGTCCCAGGGCTGGGCGGAGGTCTGGCCGGACAGGGCGACACCGAACTCGTAGACGCCGTCCTGGCCGAGGTCCAGCTTGTCGACGGGCACGGAGATGCTGAAGTGCTCGGCGACGCCCGGGGCCAGCTTGGCGAACTTCTCCTCGTACTTGCCGTCGACCTCGGTGCCGGTACCGCCCTGCAGATCGTCGGCGTGCCGGGCGACCCCGTCGACGGCCGAGCGAGTGTTGAGTATCGGGCCCACCCGCAGACCCACGTGGGCGCCGGTGACGGTCTGCTTGCTCTTGTTGGTCACCGTGCCGGAGACGGTCAGCGTGTCCCCGTCACCGGGGGCATTGGGGCTGAGTGAATCCAGGGCGACGGCGACCGTGTCCGAGGCGGCGGCCTGGGCGGGCGCCGCGGCGGGCAGCTGGAGCAGACCGGCGAGCAATGGCGCACCCGCGAGCAGCGCGCCGGTGCGCCTCAGCCACCGGCGGGCAGGTGAGGCACTGGTCCCCTGGAAGTGAGCCGCCTCGGCCACGCGCTCGTCCGTCCCTCGTCGTCGTCAGTGGTCGTCGGAATGTGCGTCCACGCATGGTAACGAGGCGCGCTGAGGGGAAGTGCCGCGGTCTGCCAGACAAGATCGCATGGCAGAGGGCACCCCGTCCTCTATATCCAGTATCGAGGGGACCACATCCATACGCGGTAAGAGCTCCGATTGCGGGGGTATGGCAGGAGCTGCTACGGCCGCCTAATGCGGGAGCCTCCGGAGGCGCGAGGCACGTACCCTCTTCTGTTGTGCCGAACGCCAACGAAGACACTCCCTCCGCCCTGAGCCAGGCGCAGCAGCGCGCGGTCGCCGAGCTGCTGCGGGTGGCCCCTGTCGCTGATGATCTCGCCCGCCGATTCCACGAGGCCGGGTTCTCCCTCGCCCTGGTGGGCGGATCGGTACGCGACGCATTGCTGGGCCGGCTGGGGAACGACCTGGACTTCACCACCGACGCCCGCCCCGAGGACGTACTGAAGATCGTCCGGCCCTGGGCCGACGCCGTCTGGGACGTGGGAATCGCTTTCGGCACCGTCGGCGCACACAAGGGCGGCTACCAGATCGAGATCACCACCTACCGCTCGGAGGCCTACGACCGCACCTCCCGCAAGCCGGAGGTGTCGTACGGCGACTCCATCGGGGAGGACCTGGTCCGGCGTGACTTCACGGTCAACGCGATGGCCGTGGCGCTGCCCGAGAAGGAGTTCGTCGATCCCCACGGCGGCCTGGAGGACCTGGCGGCACGGGTGCTGCGCACGCCGGGCACACCCGAGGCGTCGTTCTCGGACGATCCCCTGCGGATGATGCGGGCGGCCCGCTTCGCCGCCCAGCTGGACTTCGAGGTGGCCCCCGAGGTCGTCACCGCCATGACGGAGATGTCCGGACGGATCGAGATCGTCTCGGCGGAGCGGGTCCGGGACGAACTCAACAAGCTGATCCTCTCCGACAACCCGCGCAAGGGCCTGTCCCTGCTCGTCGACACCGGGCTCGCCGACCATGTGCTGCCCGAGCTTCCGGCACTGCGCCTGGAGAGTGACGAGCACCACCGGCACAAGGACGTCTACGACCACACGCTCATCGTCCTGGAGCAGGCGATGGCGCTGGAGACCGACGGCCCCGACCTCACGCTCCGGCTGGCCGCCCTGCTGCACGACATCGGTAAGCCGCGTACGCGCCGCTTCGAGAAGGACGGCCGGGTCTCGTTCCACCACCACGAGGTGGTCGGCGCCAAGATGACCAAGAAGCGCATGACCGCCCTGAAATACTCCAACGAGCTGGTGAAGGACGTCTCACGGCTGGTCGAACTGCATCTGCGCTTCCACGGCTACGGCACCGGTGAGTGGACGGACTCGGCGGTCCGTCGATACGTCCGCGACGGGGGCCCGCTGCTGGACCGCCTGCACAAGCTGACCCGATCCGACTGCACCACCCGCAACAAGCGGAAGGCCGCCACGCTGTCCCGGGCCTATGACGGCCTGGAGGAGCGGATCGCCCAGCTTCAGGAGCGGGAGGAGCTGGACTCGATCCGTCCGGACCTCGACGGCAACCAGATCATGGAGATCTTGGGCGTGGGTCCCGGACCGGTTATTGGCAAGGCGTACAAGCACATGCTGGAGCTGCGCCTGGAGAACGGACCCATGGAGCACGATGCCGCGGTGGCCGCTCTCAAGGAGTGGTGGGCCGCGCAGAGCTGAGCCGGAGGCCGGGCAGTGTTTCACGTGAAACATTCACCGGCCCGGCGAAGCGAGGGGGCGATGTTTCACGTGAAACGTCGCCCCTGTTTTCCTTCTCACTCTCGGTCCCACCATCGCTCGAAGCGGCCCAACGCCAGGGCGACCGCCCCGTAGATCAGGGCGACGAGCACTACCAGGACGGCCGAGCGGCCGCTCGGCGGCAGCATCAGAGCCGCCACGCCCGCCGCACCGACGAACGCCACATTGAACAGGACGTCGTACACGGAGAAGACCCGGCCGCGGAAGCCGTCGTCGACGGACGCCTGGACGATCGTGTCGGTGGCGATCTTGGCGCCCTGGGTGGTCAGGCCCAGCAGGAAGGCCGCGACCAGCAGCGGCCCGGTGGTGAACGAGAGGCCCAGGGCCGGTACCAGCACCGCAGCCGTACCGGAGCACACCACGATCCACCGGCCGGGGCCGAGACGTCCCGCCGTCCACGGAGTCACCGCGGCCGCGGCGAAGAAGCCGGCGCCGGACAGGGCCAGCATCAGTCCCAGCAGACGGAGGCCGTCGTCCGTGCTGGTGGAGAGGGAATAGCGGCACAGCATGAGGAGCAGGACCAGGAGCGCGCCGTAGCAGAAGCGCATCGATGTCATCGCGGCCAGAGACCAGGCCGCCTCCCTGCGCCGGGGCTCGCCCAGGTGTCGCACGGCCGCCATCAGATCGCGTGCGTCGTCGGCGAGCGCGGTGCCCAGACGTGACCGTGCCGGCCGCCGGTCCGGGCCGAGGAGGGTGGGGGCCATGCTCAGGGACGCGAGGCCCGCGCAGAGGTAGAGGAAGGCGCCGAGCAGCACCACCGCGGCGTCGGAGCCCGATGCCCCCAGTCGCACGGCGAAGGCGAGACCGCCGCCGGCGGTCGCCGCGAGGGTCCCGGCTGTCGGGGACAGGGAGTTGGCCAGCACCAGACGCTCGGTGTCGGCCACGCGGGGCAGCGCGGCGGACAGCCCGGCGAGGACGAAGCGGTTGACGGCCGTCACGCAGAGCGCGGACACGTAGAAGAGCCAGTCCGGAACGTCACTGATCATCAGGACGGCGGTCACGCCGGCCAGCAGTGCGCGCAGCACATTGCCGTACAGGAAGACCTGCCGGCGGCGCCAGCGGTCCAGCAGGACTCCCGCGAACGGGCCGACCAGTGAATAGGGGAGCAGCAGGACCGCCATCGCCGAGGCGATTGCGGTGGCCGAGGTCTGCTTCTCCGGGGAGAAGACGACGTAGGCGGCGAGCGCGACCTGGTAGACCCCGTCGGCGCCCTGGGACAGCAGGCGGACATACAGCAGGCGCCGGAAGTTCCGCAGACGCAACAGGACGCGCAGGTCACGGACGACGGGCATGGATCACACCCTCACACATGCGGAGGGTCCCCGGGTCGACAACCCGGGGACCCTCCGCAGCCCTGGCAGGAGCGTTCTCGTGCGAGCGGCTGTCTTAGCGCTCGACCTCGCCGCTGATGAACTTCTCGACGTTGGTGCGGGCCTCGTCGTCGAAGTACTGGACCGGCGGGGACTTCATGAAGTACGAGGACGCGGAGAGGATCGGGCCGCCGATGCCGCGGTCCTTGGCGATCTTCGCGGCACGCAGCGCGTCGATGATGACACCCGCGGAGTTCGGGGAGTCCCAGACCTCGAGCTTGTACTCGAGGTTCAGCGGGACGTCACCGAAGGCGCGGCCCTCGAGGCGGACGTAGGCCCACTTGCGGTCGTCCAGCCAGGCCACGTAGTCGGACGGGCCGATGTGCACGTTCTTCTCGCCGAGATCCCGGTCGGGGATCTGCGAGGTCACGGCCTGCGTCTTGGAGATCTTCTTGGACTCCAGACGCTCGCGCTCGAGCATGTTCTTGAAGTCCATGTTGCCGCCGACGTTCAGCTGCATCGTGCGGTCGAGGATGACACCGCGGTCCTCGAACAGCTTCGCCATGACGCGGTGCGTGATGGTGGCGCCGACCTGCGACTTGATGTCGTCACCGACGATCGGGACACCGGCCTCGGTGAACTTGTCCGCCCACTCCTTGGTGCCGGCGATGAAGACCGGGAGGGCGTTGACGAAGGCGACCTTGGCGTCGATGGCGCACTGGGCGTAGAACTTCGCCGCGTCCTCGGAACCGACGGGGAGGTAGCAGACCAGGACGTCGACCTGCTTGTCCTTCAGGATCTGGACGACGTCGACCGGCTCGGCGTCGGACTCCTCGATGGTGGCCCGGTAGTACTTGCCGAGACCGTCGAAGGTGTGACCGCGCTGGACCGTGACACCGCTGTTGGGCACGTCGCAGATCTTGATGGTGTTGTTCTCCGAGGCACCGATCGCGTCCGCGAGGTCGAGGCCGACCTTCTTGGCGTCGACGTCGAAGGCGGCGACGAACTCGACGTCGCGCACGTGGTAGTCGCCGAACTGCACGTGCATCAGGCCGGGGACCTTCGACGCCGGGTCGGCGTCCTTGTAGTACTCGACGCCCTGCACCAGCGACGCGGCGCAGTTGCCCACGCCGACGATGGCTACGCGAACCGAACCCATTCCGGTTGCTCCCTGTGTGTACGAGTGAGGCCCTGAGTGGGTCTCACGTGGCGGTGTCGTCGTCGGGCGTATCCGTCCGGGGGGTTTCCCCGGCGCGGGGCAGGCCGCCCGTCGATCCAGTGGTGGTGTCCTGCTGAGCGGGCCCCCCGGACGCGGAACCCTTCAGGTCCCGTCCGGCCCGCTCGCTCTCGATGAGCTCGTTCAGCCAGCGCACTTCGCGCTCCACGGACTCCATTCCGTGGCGCTGGAGCTCGAGTGTGTAGTCGTCGAGGCGCTCCCGCGTGCGCGCGAGGGAGGTGCGCATCTTCTCCAGGCGCTCCTCCAGGCGGCTGCGCCGGCCTTCCAGCACGCGCATGCGCACATCGCGCGAGGTCTGCCCGAAGAAGGCGAACCGTGCCGCGAAGTGTTCGTCCTCGTAGGCGTCGGGGCCGGTCTGCGAGAGCAGTTCCTCGAAGTGCTCCTTGCCCTCGGCCGTCAACCGGTAGACGATCTTGGCGCGTCGTCCGGTGAGGGGGGCGGTGAGGGCGTCCTCGTGGGTGCTGCCGGGTTCCTCGATCAACCAGCCGTTGGTGACCAGTGTCTTGAGGCAGGGGTACAGGGTTCCGTAGCTGAACGCACGGAACACACCCAGTGAAGTATTGAGTCGCTTGCGCAGCTCGTAGCCGTGCATGGGGGACTCGCGGAGCAGGCCGAGCACGGCGAACTCGAGGATGCCGGAGCGCCGGCTCATCGTCGCCTCCTCTCGTCCCGCAGGTGGTCCCGCAGGTCTCGCAGTGCCTCTCAGCGTCTTTATCTCGCGCTGATGTATCGACTCGATACATCCCGACGATAGAACGGCCTTGCCCGTGCGACAAGAGGGAGGGTGGTGAACGGGATCACATCACCGATTCGTAGGAGGTGAGTTGCCTGATTTGGGGTGAACTTCCAGACTCGGCAGGTTTTGGCGGTGCGTAGTCTGTGCGGCATGCATACCGCCGGGAACCAAGTGACGTTTGGGGAGCGTCCTTGTCCCCGGTGCAGTACGGGTGAATGCAGAACCGACCACATCCGTATTTCGGGGGGACCGGAAAACAGCCGCCGTTCCAGGCGCGCAGGGGTGCGCCTGCCCGAGGAGTAATCGTTCGATGAGCGAGCACCGTCGCAAACCGCCGCAGCCGCAGGGAGGCGGACGTGCCGCGGCCCGACGCGGCCAGCCCGATGCGTCCTCCGGCCGCCGTGCGGCACCGCGAGGCGCCACCGGGTCTCCTGCCGACTCCTATGGTTCGGGAGGTGAGGAGCGCTCCTACGGCGGACGTGCAGAGGCCCGCCGAGCGGCGCAGAAGGGCAGCCGCCGCCGAGCGCCCGAGAACACGGGCCCGGGCGGCCGCCGTGGCGGTCCGGGAGGTCCGACCGGACCCGGGCGCGGCAGAGGCCGCGCGACCCCGCCTCCCGGTAAGAAGCGCTTCATCGACTACCCCAGGTCCGACAAGTTCGGCTGGCAGCGCTGGATGCCGTCCTGGAAGCTCGTGACCGGCCTGTTCATCGGCTTCATGGGAAGCCTGGTGGCGGTGGCGGGCATCGGGTACGCGATGGTGGACATCCCCATCGTGGCGAAGACCGCCAAGGCGCAGAACAACGTCTACTACTGGTCCGACGGTTCGGTGATGGTCGCCACCGGCGGTGAGATCAACCGCCAGATCATCAACTACGCGGACATCCCCAAGGAGATGCGCTACGCCGTCATCTCGCAGGAGAACAAGACCTTCGAGACCGACAGCGGTATCGACCCCAAGGGCATCGCGCGCGCGGTCTTCAACATGGCCAAGGGCGGTCAGACACAGGGTGGCTCGACGATCACCCAGCAGTACGTGAAGAACGCCATGCTGGACGACCAGTCGCAGACGCTCTCCCGCAAGTTCAAGGAGATCTTCGTCTCGATCAAGGTGGGCGCCGAGGTCCCGAAGCCGCAGATCATGGCCGGCTACCTGAACTCGGCCTACTTCGGCCGTGGCGCCTATGGCCTCGAGGCGGCCTCCCGTGCCTACTTCAACAAGGACGCCGACGAACTGAACCCGGGCGAGTGCGCCTTCCTGGCGGCGATGCTCAAGGGCGCCACCTATTACGACCCGGCAGGCGCCACCTCGCTGGACCCGACCGGCGCCACCCCCGAGGCGAACAAGAAGCGTGCCCTGTCGCAGATGCAGGACACCCTCGACAAGATGGTCGAGTACGGCCACCTGAGCGCCACCGAACGGGCCAAGTACCGGACTCTCCCGAAGTGGCAGAACCCGCGGTCGAACAGCCGGCTCGGCGGTCAGATCGGCTATCTGGTCGACCTCGCCAAGTCCTATCTGATCAACAACAGCGAGAAGACCAAGGTCACCGAGGAAAAGCTGCAGAAGGGCGGCTACCGGATCTACACGACCTTCGACAAGACGAAGGTCAAGGAGCTGGAGTCCGCGGTCAAGAAGGTCCAGAAGAACAACATCAAGCCGAAGCAGCGTCCGGAGACCGACACCCACGTCCAGTTCGGCGGAGCCTCGGTGGACCCGGCGTCGGGTGCCATCAAGGCCATCTACGGCGGTGAGGACGCGACCAAGCACTTCACCAACAACGCCGACTCCACCGGCGCCCAGGTCGGCTCGACGTTCAAGCCGTTCGTGCTGGCGGCGGCGATGAAGTGGGGCGTCCGGAACCCGGACCTCGGTGCGGACCAGGCGCAGGACGAGCGTACGCAGGCCTCCCCCAAGAGCCTGTACAGCGGCAAGAACAAGCTGAAGATCAAGAACTACGACGGGTCGGTCTGGACGGACAAGGACGGCAAGGAGTGGCTCCAGACCAACGACGGCAACGAGTCCGTCAACCCGCCGACGTACAAGATCGACCTTCGTGAGGCGATGCGGCTCTCGGTGAACTCCGCCTATGTCCAGCTCGGCATGGACGTCGGCCTGGACAAGGTCAAGGAGACGGCACTGGACGCAGGCGTTCTGGAGGGCAGTCTCGCCAGCGCGAACTATCCGTCGTTCTCGATCGGTACGTCCGACCCCAGCGCGATCCGCATGGCGGGCGCCTATGCCACGTTCGCCGCGAGCGGCGAGCAGAACTCCCCGTACTCGGTCTCCAAGGTCGAGGACAAGGACGGGCAGGTCTACAAGCACCGGGCGGAGACCAAGGAGGCCTTCACCTCGGCGGTGGCGGACAACGTCACCGACGTCCTGAAGACGGTGGTCGACAAGGGCACCGGTACCAGCGCCAGGCTCCCGGGCCGCCCGGTGGCCGGCAAGACCGGTACCACGGACGGCAACAAGTCCGCCTGGTTCGTGGGGTACACCCCGCAGTTGTCCACCGCGATCAGCATGTTCCGCCTGGACGACAACGCGAACAACAAGAAGCGCACGTTCCTGGAGATGTACGGAACCGGTGGCCAGGAGAAGATCCACGGCGCCTCGTTCCCGGCCGAGATCTGGCACGACTACATGGCGCAGGCGCTGAAGAACGAGCCGGTGAAGCCGTTCCCGACGCCCGTGCCCATCGGCAAGGTGATCAACGCCGAGCCGAGCCCCACCCCCACTCCGTCGGTCACCCAGACCGAGGAGACGAGTCCGACACCGACTCCGACGCCGACCCAGAGCTCGCCCTCGCCGACGCCCTCGGCCAGCGACACCTGCGGCTTCTTCGGCTGCAACAACAACGGTGGCAACGGCAACGGTGGCAACGGCAACGGTGGTACGGACGGTGGCACCGACGGGGGCACGACACCGACACCGACGATCACGGAGACCACCGGTAGCGGCGGCACCCGGGGCAATGGCAACGGTGGCTTCTTCGGAGGCCAGGACGGTTAGCGCCGCTTTCTGCCCGGTTGGCGGCCATACCGTCCGTCCTGGGTGTTTCACGTGAAACATGGGCCGCCGCACCGACGAGGTGCGGCGGCCCACGGCGTTTTCATGGACAGGTACGGCAGGATGTGCCCCATGCCCAGTGCAGAGATGACGCCCGCGAGCACGCACGAGCCCGAGCCCGTGCGGCGCACCACGGCAGAACCGGTGCAGCCGACCAGGGAGGACGAGGTCGCCGCGGCCGGCAGTGAGCTGATCGGCGGTCCCCTCGGGCGGCGTGCCCTGCTCGGGACCTCTTGGTGGACCCCGGTACGGGTCGTCGCGCTCGTGGCGATCGGCATGTTCGCCCTCGGCCTGGTCCAGAAGGCGCCCTGCTACGACGGGGCCTGGTTCTTCGGCGCGAGCAGCCAGTACACCCATGCCTGTTACTCGGACATCCCGCACCTCTACCAGGGCCGCGGGTTCGCCGACCACCTCGTGCCGTACTTCGACAGGCTCTCGGGGGACATGGACTACCTCGAATACCCGGTACTGACCGGAGTGTTCATGGAGGTGGCCTCCTGGCTGACCCCGCACAGCGGCAGCATCCAGCACCAGGAGCAGTGGTACTGGTTCGTCAACGCCGGCCTGCTCATGGTGTGTGCGGCCGTCATCGCGGTGTGCGTGGCGCGGACCCAGCGTCGCCGCCCCTGGGACGGCCTGCTGGTGGCTCTGGCACCCGCCTTCGCTCTCACCGCGACCATCAACTGGGACCTGCTGGCCGTGGCGCTGACGGCCGCGGCGATGCTCATGTGGTCCCGGAGCCGGCCCGCCGCCTTCGGCGTCCTCCTGGGGCTCGCCACGGCCGCCAAGCTGTACCCCCTGTTCCTGCTCGCCCCGCTGCTGGTGCTGTGCTGGCGGGCGGGCAAGTGGCGGGAGTTCTTCCAGGCCGTGGGCGGCGCGCTGGTCGCCTGGCTCGTGGTGAACCTGCCGGTGATGCTGTTCGCGTTCGACGGCTGGTCGAAGTTCTACCGGTTCAGTCACGACCGAGGCGTCGACTTCGGTTCCTTCTGGCTGATCTGGGCGCAGAACTCCAGCCACCCGCCCACCACCGACTTCGTGAACACCGTGGCCTCGGTGCTGGTGGTGCTCTGTTTCCTCGGGATCGGCGCGTTGACGTTCACCGCCCCGCGGCGGCCGCGCTTCGCCCAACTGGCCTTCCTGATGATCGCGGCCTTCGTGCTCACCAACAAGGTCTACTCACCGCAGTACGTGCTGTGGCTGGTGCCGCTGGCAGTCCTCGCCCGGCCGAAGTGGCGGGACTTCCTGATCTGGCAGGCGTGCGAGGTGGCCTACTTCCTGGGCATCTGGCTCTACCTCGCGTACACGACCAGCGGAGACGCCCACAAGGGCCTGCCGACGCACGGCTACCACTGGACGATCGTGCTGCACCTGCTGGGCACGCTCTACCTGTGCGCCGTCGTCGTACGGGACATCCTCATGCCGGAGCGGGATGTGGTCCGCAGGTCGGGCGACGACGACCCCTCGGGCGGGGTGCTCGACGGCGCGGAGGATGTCTTCGTGCTCGGTGCGGCGGCCCACCCGCCTCGTCACGCGGCGCACTCCGACGGTCCCCCGGTGGACTGGGGGCGGCCCGAGCACGTGCCCCACGAGGAGCGTTCGCTGTGAGCGAACTCCCATGGCAGGGTTCATGAAGAAGGCCGTACACGCGAGGCGTGTACGGCCTTCCTGCTGTTCCGGAGGAGGTCTTCGCCCCGATCGGACCGGGTCTAGCGATCCACGATCCGGTCGAACTGCGTGGTGGTGTGCCGCAGATGGGCCACGAGTTCGTCGCCGACCTTCGGCTCCGGGGCGTCCGACGGGACGAACAGGATGGAGACCTGCATGTGCGGCGGCTCGGCGAACCAGCGCTGCTTGCCGCCCCAGACGAACGGAGAAAGGTTCCGGTTGACCGTGGCGAGGCCGGCCCGGGCGACGCCCTTGGCGCGCGGCATGACGCCGTGCAGAGCCTTCGGGGCCTCCAGGCCCACCCCGTGAGACGTACCGCCCGCCACGACCACCAGGAAGCCGTCCGAGGCCGCCTTCTGCTGCCGGTAGCCGAAGCGGTCACCCTTGGCCACCCGCGTGACGTCCAGGACGGCACCGTGGTACTCGGTGGCCTCGTGGTCCCCCAGCCACAGGCGGGTGCCGATGCGGGCGCGGAACCGCGTCTGCGGGAACTGCTGCTGGAGCCGGGCGAGTTCGTCGGCCTTGAGGTGGCTGACGAACATCGTGTGCAGCGGCAGCCGGGCCGCGCGCAGCCGGTCCATCCAGCCGATGACCTCCTCGACGGCGTCCGAGCCGTCGGTGCGGTCCAGCGGCAGGTGGATGGCGAAGCCCTCCAGCCGGACGTTCTCTATGGCCTGGTGCAGCTGTGGCAGGTCCTGCTCGCTGATGCCGTGGCGCTTCATCGAGGACATCACCTCGATGACGACACGCGCGCCCACGAGGCCGTACACGCCGTCGATCGACGACACCGAGCGCACCACCCGGTCGGGCAGCGGTACGGGCTCCTCGCCGCGTCGGTACGGCGTCAGCACCAGCAGGTCCCCGCCGAAGAAGTCCTTGATGCGTGCGGCCTCGTACGTCGTGCCGACGGCGAGCAGGTCCGCGCCGAGTCGCGTGGCCTCCTCCGCCAGGCGCTCGTGTCCGAAGCCGTAGCCGTTGCCCTTGCAGACCGGGACGAGCCCCGGGAACTGCTCCTGCACGTGCTTGTGGTGCGCCCGCCAGCGCGCGGTGTCGACGTAGAGCGTGAGCGCCATGGCCGGACCCGGAACCTTTCTAGTGGCTGCGGTGTGTCAGAGGTGTGGAAGCTGTGATGCCTATGGAACCAAACGACCGCGGCTCAGCGGCGCGACATGTAGATGTCGAGCGCCTTGTGGAGCAGCTTGTTCAGCGGGAAGTCCCACTCGCCGAGGTATTCGGCGGCCTGTCCGCCCGTGCCGACCTTGAACTGGATCAGGCCGAACAGGTGGTCCGTCTCGTCCAGTGAGTCGGAGATACCGCGCAGGTCGTAGACGGTGCCGCCGAGCGCGTAGGCGTCGCGCAGCATCCGCCACTGCATCGCGTTCGAGGGTCGGACCTCGCGGCCGATGTTGTCGGAGGCGCCGTAGGAGTACCAGACGTGCCCGCCGACGATCAGCATCGTCGCCGCGGAGAGGTTCACCCCGTTGTGGCGGGCGAAGTACAGCCGCATGCGGTTGGGGTCCTCGGAGTTGAGGGCCGTCCACATGCGCTGGAAGTACGACAGCGGACGCGGCCGGAAGTGGTCGCGCACGGCCGTGATCTCGTACAGCCGCTGCCACTCGGCGAGGTCCTGGTAGCCGCCCTGGACGACCTCGACGCCGGCCTTCTCCGCCTTCTTGATGTTGCGGCGCCACAGCTGATTGAAGTTCTTGTGGACCTCTTCCAGCGAGCGGTTGGCCAGCGGCACCTGGAAGACATAGCGGGGCTGCACGTCACCGAAGCCGGCGCCGCCGTCCTCACCCTGCTGCCAGCCCATGCGCCGCAGCTTGTCGGCCACTTCGAAGGCGCGCGGCTCGATGAAGTCGGCCTCCAGGTCACGCAGGCGCTTGACGTCCGGGTCCTGGATGCCCTTCTTGATGGTCTCGGCGTTCCAGCGCCGGATGATCACCGGGGGGCCCATCTTGACGGAGAAGGCGCCCTGCTGCTTCAGGTGCGCCAGCATCGGCTGGATCCAGTCGTCCAGGTTCGGCGCGTACCAGTTGATGACCGGGCCCTCGGGGAGGTAGGCGAGGTAGCGCTTGATCTTGGGCAGCTGACGGTAGAGGACCATGCCCGCACCGACCATCTCGCCGGTGCGGTCGTCGAACCAGCCGAGGCTCTCCGAGCGCCACTCAGCCTTCACATCGGCCCATGCCGGGACCTGCATGTGGCTTGCCGCCGGCAGGCTCTGGATGTAGGCCAGATGCTGCTCGCGACTGATGGTCCTCAGGGTCAGGCTCATTCGGGGCGCTCCTCGGGCTGGGGTGTCCCCATGGGGTCAGGGGCTCCGGCTCTCGCGCCGAAGCCTACTGCGCCTTTCGAGCACCCCGACTGGGGTGTACGGGCTTCCGGTCCGCGGACACGGCTCGGCGGGGCACCTCCACAGGGCTGCGGAGGTGCCCCGCGAGCGGTCGGCCCGATTCAGCCGATGAGGCCGCCGAACAGTCCGCCGTTCGCCATGCCGAGCATGAAACCGACGCCGGAGGCGCCGAGGCCCAGGATCAGGCCGAAGCGTTCACGGGTGGTCACCGAGATCCACTGCCCGTACGCCCCGACGACGAGACCCACCAGGCCGGCCCAGGAGGCGAGCAGGTGGAGGCCGGCGAAGAAGCCCGTGATGAACGCCAGCACGCCCAGGACCAGTGTCACGGCCATCAGGGTGTCCTGGAGCGGATGGGGCTTGCCGTCGGTGGCGAAGAGAGATCCGGCGGTGTTGGGTCGCAATGCCTGCTGTGCCATGTGGCACCTCCTGCGGATCGCGGCGCACTGTAGCGCCATACACACCCGATGTGTACAGACTGACGGCCCCCGCCGCCTGATTTCAACCGGAAGCAGGTGTGCGGGTAGTCTGTACCGTCTGCACCGGTGTCTGCCCAGAGCTGGCCAGGTCACACTGGGGCCACGTTGCGGGATCCCCTTCGGGACCCCGCATTGTCAGTGGCGGCCGATACCGTTGCGTACGCATCACGACCCTCCTGCCACGGAACGACCGTGGCCGCTGAGTCCAAAGGAGGTGGGTTCCACATGCGTCACTACGAGGTGATGGTCATCCTCGACCCCGATCTCGAGGAGCGTTCGGTCTCCCCGCTGATCGAGAACTTCCTGTCTGTCGTCCGTGACGGCGGCGGCAAGGTTGAGAAGGTCGACACCTGGGGCCGTCGTCGTCTCGCCTACGAGATCAAGAAGAAGCCCGAGGGCATCTACTCGGTCATCGACCTGCAGGCCGAGCCTGCGGTCGTCAAGGAGCTCGACCGCCAGATGAACCTGAACGAGTCGGTCCTCCGGACCAAGGTCCTCCGTCCCGAGACCCACTGAGCTCTCCAGCTCAGCTGATCCCGGGATTCGAGTAGCAACCAAGCAGCCAGAGCAAACCCGCCGAGAGGTTCCCCCATGGCAGGCGAGACCGTCATCACGGTCATCGGCAATCTTGTCGACGACCCCGAGCTGCGCTTCACCCCGTCCGGTGCGGCTGTCGCGAAGTTCCGCGTCGCGTCCACTCCCCGCACCTTCGACCGCCAGACGAACGAGTGGAAGGACGGCGAGAGCCTGTTCCTGACCTGCTCGGTCTGGCGTCAGGCGGCGGAGAACGTCGCCGAGTCGCTGCAGCGAGGCATGCGCGTCATCGTGCAGGGCCGGCTGAAGCAGCGGTCCTACGAGGACCGCGAGGGCGTCAAGCGCACGGTCTACGAGCTGGACGTCGACGAGGTCGGCCCCAGCCTGCGCAACGCCACTGCCAAGGTCACCAAGACCGCCGGTGGCGGTGGCCGCGGTGGCCAGGGTGGTTACGGCGGCGGTGGCGGCGGCGGCCAGCAGGGCGGCAGCTGGGGCGGTGGCTCCGGCGGCGGCCAGCAGGGCGGCGGCGGTGCTCCGGCCGACGACCCCTGGGCGACCGGCGCTCCCGCCGGTGGCCAGCAGGGCGGCGGCGGTTGGGGCGGTGGCTCCGGCGGCGGTGGCGGCTACTCGGACGAGCCCCCCTTCTAGGTCTTCGGACCGAAGGGTGGGTCGTACCCAAACTTCTTGATCACACAGGAGAAACACCATGGCGAAGCCGCCTGTGCGCAAGCCTAAGAAGAAGGTCTGCGCTTTCTGCAAGGACAAGGTCACGTACGTGGACTACAAGGACACGAACATGCTGCGGAAGTTCATTTCCGACCGCGGCAAGATCCGTGCCCGCCGCGTGACCGGCAACTGCACGCAGCACCAGCGTGACGTCGCCACGGCCGTCAAGAACAGCCGTGAGATGGCGCTGCTGCCCTACACGTCCACCGCGCGATAAGGGAAGGGTGACCGAAACATGAAGATCATCCTCACCCACGAGGTCTCTGGCCTCGGTGCCGCCGGCGACGTCGTCGACGTCAAGGACGGTTACGCTCGCAACTACCTGATCCCGCGGAATTTCGCTATCCGCTGGACCAAGGGTGGCGAGAAGGACGTCGAGCAGATCCGCCGCGCCCGCAAGATCCACGAGATCCAGACCATCGAGCAGGCCAACCAGATCAAGGGCCAGCTCGAGGGCGTCAAGGTCCGCCTGGCCGTCCGCTCCGGCGACTCCGGCCGTCTCTTCGGTTCCGTCACCCCGGCCGACGTCGCTTCCGCGATCAAGGCTTCCGGTGGCCCCGAGGTGGACAAGCGCCGCATCGAGCTGACCGCTCCGATCAAGACCCTGGGCGCCCACGAGACGTCCGTGCGTCTGCACCCCGAGGTTGCCGCCAAGGTCAACATCGAGGTCGTCGCGGGCTGACCGCGAGCTTTCTCGAGCAGTCCTGAAGAGGGCCGCACCCTTCGCGGGTGCGGCCCTTTTCGCTGGCTCGGCGTCAGACCCGGCGCCATACAGAGCCGGCTTCGTGCGGAGCGGAGGTGTTTCACGTGAAACACCCCTGCCGCTCTGTGCCACGTGGAACGGTCAGCGGGTCGCGCCCGTCACGATCCAGCGGCCGGAACGCATGCGGAGCCACAGCGTCAGCATGCGGACCGTCATCATCAGCGTCATCGCGGCCCAGAGGGCGGTGAGACCGCCGCCGACGGTGGGGACGAGCAGCGCCACGGGAGCGAACACCGCCAGCGTGACGACCATGGCCCAGGCCAGGTACGGGCCGTCGCCCGCGCCCATCAGGACGCCGTCCAGGACGAAGACGATCCCGCAGATCGGCTGCGAGAGCGCCACCATCAGAAGTGCGGGCAGTGCCGCGTCCTTGACCACCGAGTCATCGGTGAAGAGCGGCAGGAAGAGTGGCCGGGCGGCGCCCACGAGCAGGCCGAGTACGACGCCGGTCGCGATGCCCCACTGGACCATCCGGCGGCAGGCCTCGCGTGCTCCCTGGGCGTCGGCCGCACCGAGGTAACGGCCGATGATCGCCTGCCCCGCGATCGCGATCGCGTCGAGAGCGAAGGCGAGCAGGCTCCACAGGGACAGGATGATTTGATGGGCGGCGATGTCCGCGTCACCGAGGTGGGCCGCGATCACCGTGGCGATCATCAGGACCGCTCGCAGGGACAGCGTGCGGACCAGAAGAGGGACGCCTGCCTGCGCCGAGGCTCGGATACCGGCCGCGTCGGGGCGAAGGGAGGCTCCGTGTCGGCGTGCTCCGCGCACGACGACGGCAAGGTAGACGGCGGCCATGCCGCACTGCGCGATGACCGTGCCCCAGGCCGAACCGGCGATACCGAGTCCCGCGCCGTAGACGAGGACCGCGTTGAGCGCACCGTTGGCGATGAAGCCGGCGATGGCGACGTAGAGAGGGGTCCGGGTGTTCTGCAGTCCACGCAGAACTCCTGTCGCTGCCAGGACGACGAGCATCGCCGGGATGCCGAGTGCGGAGATGCGCAGATACGTCGTGGCATGGGGGGCCGCTGTCGAGGAGGCTCCGAAGAGCTCGACGATGCCGGGAGCCAGCGGGAGCACGAGTGCGATGACGGCACTGCCCAGCAGCAGAGCCAGCCAGATGCCGTCCATGCCCTGCCGGATGGCGGCCGGCAGGTCTCCGGCGCCGACGCGGCGGGCGACGGCGGCCGTAGTGGCGTAGGCGAGGAAGACGAAGACGCTCACGGCGGTGGTCAGAAGCGCCGAGGCGACCCCGAGACCAGCGAGTTGGGCGGTCCCGAGATGGCCGACGATCGCGCTGTCCGCCATGACGAAGAGGGGCTCCGCGACGAGAGCGCCGAAGGCCGGGACGGCCAGCGCGACGATCTCTCGATCGTGCCGCCAACGGGTGACCTCGGGTATCGCGGGAGCTTGTGTCATGAGCACCAATCTAATCGTCCACAGGTAAGAGATGCAAATGGCTTGTGACCCTTACTTTGCTCGGTGGGTCACATCCTTTCGGGCACCGTTCGAGGCGATCTTGGTCCGACTGGGAAAGTTTTTCTTCTGCACAGGCGGTGGACGGCAAAGGTGCAGGTCACGTGGGTGACCAAGTAAGCAGCGAGGGCTTGTTCACAGGGCTGTCCACCGAGTCGTGCACAGGTTTCGCCGAGTTCTCCACAGCATCGGGGCGGTCGTCCACATGGCCTGTGGATAACCAGATTGGCTGACGGTGCCGACGGGCCTACCGTGGTCCGGCGCCTGCTCCTTTCCCCCGGCCCGGGAGGTGCGTCCTTCGCGGCCCTGGAACCGTCATAAATCCGACGCGCCAGAACCGGAGTTGGGTCTCTCAGTTGTCAGTGTCGTGCCGTACAAAAGAGGGCACGGCGAGGTCCGCCGCGCGGACGGGAGGAGGTGGCTCGGTGAGCATTTCCGAGCCCTTGGACGATCCGTGGGCCGACGCCGGACCCAGTGATCGTCTGCCCGCCTCCCGCCGGCGGAGCGACGGCGGTCGGGGCCGTGACGAGCAGCACGACCGGGGCAGGGAGAGCGGTGGCTGGGACGGCGGAGGTTCGTCCTTCGAGCGGGTGCCCCCGCAGGATCTGGATGCCGAGCAGTCGGTGCTGGGCGGCATGCTGCTGTCCAAGGACGCCATCGCCGACGTCGTCGAGATCCTCAAGGGCCACGACTTCTACAAGCCCGCGCACGAGACGATCTACCAGGCGATCCTCGACGTCTACGCCAAGGGCGAGCCGGCCGACCCGATCACCATCGCCGCCGAACTCACCAAGCGCGGCGAGATCAACAAGGTCGGCGGCGCCGCGTATCTGCACACCCTCGTCCAGACGGTGCCGACGGCCGCCAACGCCGAGTACTACGCGGAGATCGTCCACGAGCGGGCCGTGCTGCGCCGTCTGGTCGAAGCCGGAACGCGCATCACCCAGATGGGATACGCGGCCGACGGCGACGTGGACGAGATCGTCAACAGCGCCCAGGCGGAGATCTACGCCGTCACCGAGCAGCGCACCAGCGAGGACTACCTGCCGCTGGGCGACATCATGGAGGGCGCCCTCGACGAGATCGAGGCGATCGGCTCGCGCAGCGGTGAGATGACGGGTGTGCCGACCGGCTTCACCGACTTCGACTCGCTGACGAACGGTCTGCACCCCGGTCAGATGATCGTCATCGCCGCTCGTCCCGCCATGGGTAAGTCGACCCTCGCGCTGGACTTCGCGCGGGCCGCCTCGATCAAGAACAATCTGCCGAGTGTGATCTTCTCGCTCGAGATGGGCCGCAACGAGATCGCCATGCGTCTGCTGTCCGCCGAGGCCAGGGTCGCCCTGCACCACATGCGCTCCGGCACGATGACCGACGAGGACTGGACCCGACTCGCCCGCCGCATGCCGGACGTCTCGGCCGCGCCGCTCTACATCGACGACTCGCCGAACCTGTCGATGATGGAGATCCGCGCCAAGTGCCGGCGGCTCAAGCAGCGCAACGACCTGAAACTGGTCGTCATCGACTACCTCCAGCTGATGCAGTCCGGCGGCTCCAAGCGCGCCGAGAGCCGGCAGCAGGAAGTCTCGGACATGTCCCGTAACCTCAAGCTGCTCGCCAAGGAGCTGGAGGTCCCGGTCATCGCGCTCTCCCAGCTCAACCGTGGTCCGGAACAGCGCACCGACAAGAAGCCGATGGTCTCGGACCTGCGTGAGTCCGGCTCCATCGAGCAGGACGCCGACATGGTCATCCTGCTGCACCGTGAGGACGCGTACGAGAAGGAGTCCCCGCGCGCGGGTGAGGCGGACCTGATCGTGGCCAAGCATCGAAACGGCCCGACCGCGACGATCACGGTCGCGTTCCAGGGCCACTACTCCCGCTTCGTGGACATGGCCCAGACCTGATCCCGTCCGGGTCTCCGGCCGGTGTGCCCGCAGAGCGGCGAAATGGATTCGACGTCCGGCGCGGCACCCGCTGGACTGGGCCCATGACGACACCTCACGAAGCACTGCTGCCTGCGACCCGGCGTGCCCTGCTGCACCGGATCGCCGTCGCGCAGACCGAAGGGCGGGCGCCGTCCTTGGTGGCCGCCGTCGTACGGGGCGGACAGGCGGTGTGGCACGGGGCGCGGACCTCGGTGGACGGGCACGGGCCCGACGAGAATGTGCAGTACCGGATCGGGTCCATCACGAAGACCTTCACCGCCGTGCTGGTGATGCGGCTGCGGGACGAAGGCCTCCTCGACCTCGGGGATCCGTTGGAGAAGCATCTGCCGGGTACCGGCGCGGGGGAGGCGACGATCGCCCAACTGCTCGCCCACACCGCCGGCCTGGCCGCCGAGTCACCCGCGCCCTGGTGGGAGAGGACCCCCGGCTCACTGCGGCCCGAGCTCGGCGACGTGCTCGGCGAAGAGCCCCTGCTGCATCCCGTCGGCCGGCGGCACCACTACTCCAACCCCGGTTACACGGTGCTGGGTGCACTGGTGGAGGAACTGCGCGGGGCCCCCTGGGAGGAGGTGCTGCGCGCCGAGATCCTGGAGCCGCTCGGTCTGCGGCGGACGAGCGCACAGCCCGAGCCGCCGAACGCGGGAGGATGGGCCGTGCACCCCTGGGCCGACGCCCTGCTGCCCGAGCCGCTGGAGGACCTGGGCCGGATGGCCCCGGCCGGGCAGCTGTGGTCGACCACCGGTGACCTCGCGCGGTTCGCCGCCTTCCTGGCCCGCGGTGACGACCGGGTGCTGTGCGCGGAGTCCGTACGGGAGTTGCGGACCCCGGCGGCGCCCGCCGAGGCCGCCGATGTGCTGGAGGGGACAAGTTACGGACTGGGCATGCAGATCCAGCGCCGCGACGGCAGGCTGCTCGTCGGGCACTCCGGTTCGCTGCCGGGCTTCCTGGCGAACCTCACCATCGGTGTGGAGGACGACGTCGCCGCGGTGGTGCTCGCCAACTGCACCAGTGGGCCGCTGCTGGGTGCGGTGGGCGCCGACCTGGTGCGGATCGTCGCCGAGGCGGAACCCCGGATCCCCGAGCCGTGGCGGCCGCTGCGGGAGATCGAGCCGACGGTCCTGGAGCTGGCGGGGCAGTGGTACTGGGGGACGCACGCGTTCGGTCTGCGGGTGACCGCCGACGGCCTGATCGCCCTGGGGCCGCTGACCGGTGGCGGCCGCCGTGCCCGCTTCCGTTCCAACGGGGACGGCACCTGGACGGGCTTGGAGGGCTATTACGCCGGAGAGCTGCTGCGGCCCGTGCGGAGGCCGGACGGGTCACTGAGTCACCTCGACCTCGGTTCGTTCGTCTTCACCCGGCAGCCCTACGACACCCAGGCGCCGGTACCGGGCGGTGTGGACCCCGAAGGCTGGCGGGGCCTTCGGTAGTCGTCAACGCGTAGGGGGTGTTTCACGTGAAACACCCCCTACGCCCATCTGTTGCGGTCGGTCAGAGCCGCATCTTGAAACCCTCGTGCGAGGCCGTGAAGCCCAGCCGCTCGTAGAAGCGGTGAGCGTCGCTGCGCGTCTTGTCGGAGGTCAGCTGCACCATCACGCAGTCGAGCTGCCGGGACCGGTCCACCGCCCACTCGATGAGCCGGCTGCCCAGTCCGCCGCCGCGCTCGTCCGAGTGGATCCGCACGGCCTCGATGAGCGCGCGGGTCGCCCCTTTGTGGGAGAGCCCGGGAATGATCGTGAGCTGAAGGGTGCCGATCACCTGTCCCTCGCGCTCGGCGACGACGAGATGCTGGTTCGGATCGGCGTCCAGGCGCTCCAGCGCGGCCCGGTACGGACTCAGGTCGTGAGGTGACTCACGCTGGGCGCCGAGGGGGTCGTCGGCGAGCATGGCGACGATCGCCGGCAGGTCGCCGGGCGTCGCATCCCGTATTTCAAGATCTTCCATGCCCGCACCCTATGCGGGCACGTTGAGGGACTCCACGGCCCTTACCAGCGGCGCCAGTTCGGGGTTCCGGGAGGCGTCGTCCAGAGCCTCGCGCAGGGCGGCGTCGTTGGTCGGCCGTGCCTCCTCCAGCAGTCGCAGCCCCGCCTCGGTGACGTTGGTGTAGATGCCGCGCCGGTCCGTGGGGCACAGGTAGCGCTCCAGCAGGCCGCGGTCCTCCAGCCGGGTCACCAGGCGCGTGGTGGCGCTCTGGCTGAGCACGACCGCGTCGGCGACCTGTTTCATCTGCAGATGTCCGCCGTCGCCGTCGTGCTGCCGGCTGAGTACATCGAGCAGGGAGTACTCGCGCACGCTCAGGTCGTGCTTCGCCTGCAGGGCCCGCTCGATGTGCGCCTCGATCCTCCCGTGCAGCGCAGAGAGGGCGCACCAGCCCTGTGCGAGAGCGGTGAGCGCGGGGTCCGTCGCTGTCATGGGGTTCTCCTCCGTCCCGGAGCGGCTGCTCCAAGGGTAGAGCAAGTCCGCAATATCCTGCGGTTGCATATAACCCGCGTCTGCAACTATTGTGAACGCACGCAACGCGCTCCTGCAATCTTCTGGAAGGTGTACCCTCACATGCCTCTCGCGCTTCTGGCCCTCGCGATCGGGGCCTTCGGAATCGGAACGACCGAGTTCGTGATCATGGGCTTGCTTCCCGAGGTCGCGGGCGATTTCGGGGTCTCCATCCCCACGGCGGGCCTGCTCGTGACCGGCTACGCCCTCGGCGTGGTCATCGGAGCCCCGCTGATGACCGTGCTCGGCACCAAGGTCCCGCGCAAGCGCATGCTGATGCTGCTGATGGGCCTCTTCATCGCCGGGAACCTGCTCTCCGCGGTGGCCCCCGCATTCGGCGTCATGCTGATCGGACGCGTGGTCGCCTCGCTCGCCCACGGAGCCTTCTTCGGCATCGGCTCGGTCGTCGCGGCGGAACTGGTGGCACCCGACAAGAAGGCCGGCGCCATCGCCATGATGTTCACCGGCCTGACCGTCGCCAATGTCGTCGGCGTCCCGCTGGGCACCCTCGTCGGGCAGACCGTCGGCTGGCGGGTCACCTTCGCCGTCGTCGCCGCCCTCGGGGTCCTCGGCCTCGTCGGCATCGCCAAGCTGGTGCCCGACATGCCGCGGCCGGAGGGCGTGCATCTGCGGCACGAACTGGCCGCCTTCAAGAACGCCCAGGTCCTGCTCGCCATGGCGATGACCGTCCTCGGCTTCGGCGGCGTCTTCGCGGCCATCACCTACATCGCGCCGATGATGACCCACATCGCCGGCTTCGCCGACGGCTCGGTCACCTGGCTGCTGGTCCTCTTCGGCCTCGGCATGGTCGGCGGCAACCTGGTCGGCGGCAAGTTCGCCGACCGCGCCCTGATGCCCATGCTGTACGTCTCCCTCGGCGCCCTCGCGGTCGTCCTGGCGCTCTTCACGCTGACCGCCCACAACAAGATCGCGGCCGCCGTGACCATCGCCCTGATCGGCGCCCTGGGCTTCGCGACCGTTCCGCCGTTGCAGAAGCGCGTCCTCGACCAGGCGCACGGCGCGCCGACGCTCGCCTCGGCCGTCAACATCGGCGCCTTCAACCTGGGCAACGCCCTCTCCGCCTGGCTCGGCGGCATCGTGATCGCGGCGGGCCTCGGATACACCGCGCCCAACTGGGTCGGCGCCGCCCTCGCCGCGGCCGCCCTGGTCCTCGCCGTCCTCTCGGCGGCCCTGGAGCGCAGGGACGCACGGCACGGCACCGTGACCGTGTCCGGCTATCACGCCGAACAGCGGACGCCCGTCCATCACTGAGCCACCTCGGCTCACCCCCGTACGCCCGTACCGGGCGCGTCCCGGTTCGGCAGGCAACCACCCTCGGCACCACCAAGGAGAAAGCTCCATGAGCACCACCGTCGTCGCCCCGCTCACCATCGAGGACGCCGAGCTGCTCGTCGCCACGGCCCGTCGCGCGGCAGAGGACGCCGGAGTCACCGTCAGCGTCACCGTCCTGGACGCCGGCGGCCACCTGCTGGCCTTCCGCCGGGACGATCGGGCAGTGCTGATCTCCGGCGAGACCAGCACCCGCAAGGCCTACACGGCGCTGCAGCTGAACGCTCCCACCGCCGACCTGGTCGACGCCGTGCAGCCCGGCGGCCTCTTCCACACCCTGCCCACGGCTCTCGACCGCCCCCTGCTCTTCATCGCGGGCGGCCTGCCCGTGCACCGGGACGGCCGGCTGATCGGCGCGATCGGCGTCGGCGGCGGCGCGCCGGACCAGGACCACGGCTTCGCCACCGCGGCCGTGCAGGCGCTCGTCTGATCACCGAGCCCGGACGGACAACGCCGGCCCTCCACCGCTCCGGGCGGTGAAGGCCGGCGTTCGTCGTACGCCTCTCAGCCCGCGGCCACCGTCAGCGGGGCGAACCGCCGTGTCCAGTCTCCCGGGAGGTCCGTGATCCCGTAGGTCATCACGGCGTTGAACGCCACCGAGGCCAGCCCCCGGGCCTTCGCCCACGCCAGCAGCTCCTCGTGGCGTACATCGATGTCGGTGCGCAGCGGGCGGTCCGTAAGAGCGGCCAGGGACGCGATGAGGGCCTTGGCGGTCTCCGTGTCCCGGGCGATCAGCGGGCCGACCACATGGGTGTCCATGTTGGGCCAAGCGCCCGCGTACCCGATGACCCGGCCGTTCTCCTCCGCCACCCGCAGCTGGTCGGCGAAGGCGGGCAGCCGGGCGATGAGGGGCGTGCGATCGGCACCGAACACCTCCTCGTCGAGACGCAGGATCGCGGGAAGGTCTTCGGCGGTGGCGGCCCGTGTCGACACCCCCGGCTCCGCGGCACCGGGAATGAAGCGCCCCCTCAGCATCTCCGCCCGGCCCGTCGACTTGAAGCCCAGCTCCTCGTACAGGGGGCGTCCATAGGGCGTGGCGTGAAGAGTCAGCGGGGTGGTCCCCATGGCCGACACGACGTGCCGCATCAGGCGGCGCCCGATGCCCTTCCGTGCATGACGTTCGGCCACCAGGACCATGCCGATGGCGCCCAGTTCCGGCTGGTCCCAGGGTCCGTACTCGGTGACGACGCACGCGGCGACGAGACCGCCCTCAGGATCGTCGATACCGAAGCCCTTCCCGGCCGTCAGAAGGAAGCCCCACTTGTGTTCTTCACGGGGCCACCCCCGGTCCTCGGACAAGTCCGCGCACGAAGTCATATCGCGGAGGGTCAGACGGCGGATGGGCAGAGAGGCGAGGGAAGGAGTCGGCACGCAGGTCAGGCTGTCCGACCGGCACCCCCGGCGTCCACCCGTTTCGACGGAGACGCACGTGCTTTTGGCCATGTCGTAGCCCTCTGCTCAGCTCCCGGACAGCTGCCGGTGTTTCACGTGAAACACCGGCAGCCCGGTTAGCCTTCAGGGCCATGGCAAGACTTCATCTCTTCGATCTCGACGGCACACTGCTGCACGGCACCACGGCCCCGGTGGAGATCTCCCGCCAGCTGGGGCTGGAGGCGGAGACGGTCGCACTGGACCGCGCGATAGGGGCAGGGTTGATCGGGCCGCCGGAGTACGCGGCTCAGGTGTACGACCTCTGGGCGGGCCTGACCGAGGCGCATGTGACCGCCGCCTTTCAGGCGGCTCCCTGGCTTACCCGGATCCGCGAGGTGTGGGCGGAGATCCGAAGCGCGGGCGAGTACTGCGCCGTGGTGTCGTTGTCGCCTTCCTTCTTCGTGGAGCGCCTGCTGGAGTGGGGCGCCCACGCGGCGCACGGCTCCCGATTCCCGGCCGTGCCCTTCACCGAGCCCGTCGACCCCGCCGGGGCGCTCAGTGCCGCAGCCAAGGTGACCATCGCGGACCGGCTCTGCGCCGAGTTCGGCGTGGCGCGGGCGGACTGCGTGGCGTACGGCGACTCCTCGTCGGACAAGGATCTGTTTGCGGTCGTACCGGTTTCCGTTGCGGTCAACGCGGACGGTCACCTGGCCGGTCTCGCGACCCATTCCTACACCGGACGCGACCTGTGGGATGCCTATGAACTCGTAGCCGGACTCAGCTAGTTGAGGTAGGCCGAGCCAGTACTCCTCCCGGTCGGCAGGCGGCGCGGACCGGGGGACTTGTGTGCGCGCCGATGGCCGGTAGGGTCGACTCCGGTTCACGTCCGGGATCGAGTGCGCATCCCGTGCGGGCCGAGAGCAGGGCAGCAGCGTAACGGGGCGGAGAGATCGAAGGCCGCGTTTACGCGTACCCAGCCGCGGCATCCGATCCGGGTGGGAGGCTGCGGAGCGAGTGCTACGGGCCGGCCGCCCGCCGGGGGAAAGCAGGCACCTTCCGAGGAGGAGGTGCGCAGACCGACCGAGAGATGTTCGAGGCGAGGGCACCATGGACGCTCCGACCACCACGTCGGGGGAGTACGACACGTCGGACGGAGGCGGCTGGTTCGCGCCGCACCCGTCGTCATCCCCTCCGCCGCGCGGTGGTGATCAGCAGACGCATGCCGGCGCCCCAGCCCCGCAGCGTCTGCCGGAGCAGCGGACGATGCCGGCTGCGGGGACGGCGTCTCCGGACGCGGTGCGCATCCGCCGGACGATGGCCGAGATCGGACCCGTCGCCGACAAGGTCACCTCCTACTTCTACGCACTGCTCTTCGTCCGTCATCCCGAACTGCGGCCGCTGTTCCCGGCCGCGATGGACATCCAGCGGGACCGCTTGCTGAAGTCCCTCCTCATAGCGGCCGAGCATCTGGACAACACCGCCGTCCTCGTCGACTACCTGAAGAACCTGGGTCGCGGACACCGCAAGTACGGGACGCACGCCGCGCACTATCCGGCGGTCGGCGAATGCCTGATCGGCGCGCTGAGCCAGTACGCCGCCGACTGGAACCGGGAGACCGAGGCCGCCTGGGTCCGGGCGTACACGACGATCTCCCAGGTCATGATCGACGCGGCGGCGGCCGACGAACTGCGGGCGCCTGCCTCGTGGCAGGCCGAGGTCGTCTCCCACGACCTCAGGACTCCCGATGTCGCGGTCGTCACCGTCCGTCCGGACCAGCCCTATCCGTTCCTCGCCGGTCAGTACGCGAGTATCGAGACGCCCTGGTGGCCGCGGGTGTGGCGGCACTACTCCTTCGCCTCCGCGCCCCGCTCGGACGGCCTGCTGACCTTCCATGTGAAGGCCGTGCCGGCCGGCTGGGTCTCGCGTGCGCTGGTGCACCGCGCCCGCCCCGGCGACGTCATACGCCTCGGCCCGCCGACCGGGTCGATGACCGTCGACCACACCACCGACAGCGGGCTGCTCTGCCTCGGCGGCGGCACCGGTATAGCGCCCATCAAGGCACTCGTCGAGGACGTCGCCGAACGCGGTGCCCGTCGGCAGGTCGAGGTCTTCTACGGCGCACGCACCGACCACGACCTCTACGACATCGACACCCTGCTCAGGCTTCAGCAGGGCAATCCCTGGCTCTCGGTCCGGGCCGTGACCGATCAGCAGGCCCGCGTGCGGCTTCCCGACGCCATACGTGTCTACGGTCCCTGGAAGGAGTTCGACGCCTATCTGTCGGGCCCGCCCGGGATGATCCGCAGCGGTGTCCACGCGCTCCGGGACATCGGCATCCCGCCGGGCCGCATACGGCACGACTCGGTGGAGGAGCTTCTCCTCGCGGGGGACTGACCGCGCTAACCGAGGTCGGGAGCGTGCATGGCACGCACCCCTTCGATGTTGCCGTCCAGATAGTGGCGCAGAGACAGCGGGACGAGATGTACGGAAGCGATGCCGACACGGGTGAACGGGATCCGGACGATCTCGTACTCCCCGGCCGGCTCGTCCACTTCGGGGCCATGACGCAGGGACGGGTCCATGGACTCGAGCCGGCAGACGAAGAAGTGCTGCACCTTCACGCCGGTGGCGCCGCCGTCCTCGCCGATGTGCTCGACGGTGTCCACGAAACAGGGCACCACATCGGTGATCTTGGCGCCGAGTTCTTCGTACACCTCTCGGTGCAGGGCGTCCACGACGGTCGAGTCGCCGGGCTCGACCCCGCCACCGGGGGTCACCCAGTACGGATCGACACCAGGCTTGGTGCGCTTGATCAGGATCAGGTCGCCACCGTCCAGCAGAACGGCACGGGCGGTGCGCTTGACCACGGGTCGGACGGTCATGGGAGAAATGTGGCCCGGCTGGTTCCACGTGAAACATCGCGGAGCGTCCGCGGACGACCGCAGCGCGTGCACTCCCCTGTCGGGGCCCTCAGAACCAGGCCATGGCTGCCCGCCGCAGCCACTCGTGGGCCCGGGCGATATGCGGCATGGCCAGGGTGCCGCTGCGCACAGCCAGGAAGTAGGTGCGCAGCGGCGGCACGGCCGGCTCGTGCAGGGGCACGATCGCGCCATGATCGAGGGCGGGCGCGCACAGGTAGCGGGGCAGCACCGCCAGCCCCGCGCCCGCGATCGCACAGGAGAGCACGGCCCGTAGGTCGGGGACGACGACCGCGCCCGAAGCGGCGGGCCGGGAGTCGAAGACGGAGGCCCAGTAGCGCGCGACGAGCGGCAGCGACTCGTGCACCTCGACGACGGGCAGGTTCTCCAGAGCGGGCGCACCCCTCAGGCGCAGCGTTTCCGGACCGATCCGTTCCGCCCAGCGCGGCGCGGCGACCAGCACATGCTCCTCGTCGCAGAGCGGAGTCGCGGTGAGCAGGGCCCCGCGCGGCCGGGCCGTGCTGATGGCCAGATCATGGTGCCCGGCCGCCAGCCCGTCCAGCGCCTCCTCGGCGGTGCCGAAGGAGGCGCGCAGCATGAAGGCCTGGCCGTCGTCACCGGTCAGCTCCGTGAGGGCGGGCAGAGCGCGTTCGGCGGTGAACTCCGGCGGACCGGCGAGGTGCAGCGTCCGCAGTGACGAGTCGTCGTCCAGACCGCTCTCCGCTATCTCCACCAGGGCGTCGAGGTGCGGTGCGGCCTTGTGGGCCAGCTCGTCGCCGGTGGTCGTCGGGGTCACACCCCTGGCCCGGCGGAGAAAGAGGGGCCTGCCCAGCTGCCGTTCCAGCGTGCGGATCTGTGAGGTGACCGCCGGCTGGGAGAGCCCGAGCAGGGCTGCGGCGCGGGTGAAGGAACCGGCCCGGTGCACGGTGACGAAGGTCCGCAGCAAGGCCAGATCCATGGCGTGCCCTCCCTTGTCCCTGCCGTCCTCCGGCCCCCGGGCAGACACCAACTATAAATATGTCGATAGGTCTCTGTCTCTAGCGTGATTGGACACTGACACAGGGTCAACTAGCCTTGTGCGAACGGTTCTTCGCGCGCGGAACCGGGACGGTCCGAGCCACGAGGGGGGAGGTTCGGACCGTCCGCAGACATCAGCAGACAGACCCGTTCCCGGTCATTCGGCGGACGCGTCCAGAGCACGGAGCAGGTCGGCCACCAGGTCCTCGGGGTCCTCGGCGCCGACGGACAGACGGATGAAGCCCTCCGGGACCGCGTCCCCGCCCCAGCGGCGCCGGCGCTCGGCCGTCGAGCGCACCCCGCCGAAGCTCGTCGCGTCCTCCACCAGCCGCAAGGCCTCCAGGAAACGCTCCGCACGCGCGCGCGTGGGCAGCGTGAACGAGACGACGCAGCCGTAGCGTCGCATCTGCTGCGAGGCGATCTTGTGCGAGGGGTCGTCGGGCAGTCCGGGATAGCGCAGATCGGCCACCTCGGGCCGCTGCCGCAGCGCCTCGGCGACGGTGAGGGCCGTCGCGTTCTGCCGGTCCACACGCAGCTGCAGGGTGGCGATGGAGCGGTGCGCGAGCCAGGCTTCCATGGGACCGGAGATCGCGCCGACGATCTTTCGCCAGCGCCGTACGGCGGCCATCGCCTCGGCGTCGCGGCCGGCCACGTAGCCCAGCAGGACGTCTCCGTGCCCGGTCAGCTGCTTGGTACCGCTGGCCACGGAGAAGTCGGCGCCCAGCTCCAGCGGGCGCTGTCCGAGCGGCGTGGCGAGCGTGTTGTCGACGGCCACCAGGGCGCCGCGCGCGTGTGCCGCCTCCACGAGCCGCCGGATGTCGCAGACGTCGAGCCCGGGGTTCGAGGGGGTCTCGATCCAGAGCAGCTTGGCGCCGTCGAGGACCTCCAGCTGGGCGTCGCCGCCGGTGGGCGCGGTGCGCACCTCCACGCCGTACGCCTCCAGCTGGGCGCGGACCATCGGCAGCACCTGATAGCCGTCGGAGGGCAGCACGACGGCGTCCCCGGCACGGAGCTGGGAGAAGAGCGCCGCGGAGATCGCCGCCATGCCGGAGGCGAACACCAGCGTCTCGACGTCCTCCCGGCCGGGCGCCTCCAGCTCACCGATGGCGCGCTCCAGCAGGGTCCAGGTCGGGTTGTCGTCACGGCCGTACGAGTACGGTCCCGTCACCTCGCCGGGCAGGTGGAAGTGGGCCGCGAACACCGGGCCCGGCAGGGTCGGCTCGTGCTTGACCGGCTCGGGCAGCCCCGCCCGTACCGCGCGCGTGCCGTCGCCGGTGTGCCGCTCGTTGCTGGTCGCGTCGCTCATGCGGCCCGTCCTTCCAGTCGTTCCCGTACATCGGCGAGCAGGCCGGTGCTCGCAGCTTCAACCATCTCAAGACACTCCTCGAAGCCGTCCGGCCCCCCGTAGTACGGGTCGGGCACGTCGAGGTCGGCGGCGGCGGAGGGGTCGTACGAGCGCAGCAGACGGACCTTGCGGGCGTCCTCCTCGGTGGGCGCGAGCCGGCGCAGGGCCGTGAGGTGGCTGAGGTCGAGGGCGATCACCAGGTCCAGCCGGGCGAACCACGACGGCTGGAACCGGCGGGCGACGTGCCCGGCGTCGTACCCGTGCTCCTCCAGGATCCGGACGGTGCGCGGGTCGGCGGCCTCGCCCTCGTGCCAGCCGCCGGTGCCCGCGCTGTCGGCCTCCACCCGGTCCCCGAGGCCGGCCTCCGCCAGGCGCGCGCGGAACACGGACTCGGCCATCGGGGAACGGCAGATGTTCCCGGTGCACACGAAGCAGACGCGGTAGGTCATGGCGCGCTCAGTCCTCGTCGGGCAGGACGACGTGCAGGGCCCAGGAGACGATGGAGATGATCAGGCCGCCGAGCACGGCCGCCCAGAAGCCCTCGACGTGGAAGCTCAGGTCGAGCTTGCCGCACACCCAGGACGTCAACAGCAGCATCAGCGCGTTGACGACCACGGTGATCAGTCCCAGGGTCAGGATGAACAGGGGGAACGTGAGCACCTTGACTATCGGCTTGACCAGCCAGTTCACCAAGCCGAAGATCAGCGCCACGACGATCAGCGTGCCGGCCTTCTTGGCCGTGTTGTCACCGGTCAGGGTGATCTTGTCGAGCAGCCACACAGCGACCGCCAGGGCGCCCGCGTTGGCGATCGTCTTGACTACGAAATTCTTCATGTGTCTGATCGTGGCAGACCTGATCGGGAGTGGGCAGTGAGACGAGGGCGGCAGCGGCGATGAAGGCATTCCGGCTGGACGAACTGGAGGCGGAACGCGCCGCCAACGAGGGTGCCTACCTGCAATTCCTGCGCGAGCGGAACATGTCGGTCGGCCTCTACGCCCTCAACGCGGGCGAACACGACCCGCAGAATCCGCACAACCAGGACGAGGTGTACTTCGTCGTCAGCGGTCGCGCGTCGATCACGGTCGGTCTGGAGACGACCGAGGTGGCCCGGGGCAGCGTCGTGTACGTGCCCGCCGGTGTCGCCCACAAGTTCCACCACATCAGCGAGGACCTGAGGGTTCTGGTCGTCTTCTCTCCGCCCGAGGCGTGAGGCCGGACCTCGGGGTTCCCTAGGGGACGGGTCAGGGGACGACAAGGGATGCGGTTGCCCCATCGGACCCCTGCCCGGCCCTAGCATCGAGAGCGGAACATCGACAACGCACGAGACGCAAAGGACGAGGCGATGCGAGAGATCTTCGCGGGACTGCCGTGGTGGGTGAAGTGGGTCGCGGTGCCGGTCATCGCCCTGGTCGTGTTCGGCGGCCTGATAGCGACCGTCGTCGGTTTCGTGATCGGCCTGCTCTTCAAGGCGCTGGTCTTCGTCGCCCTGGTCGGCGGACTGATCTACATCGTGCGCAAGTTCATGTCGAACTCCTCCTCGCGCAGCGACTGGTGAGGCACCCGGGGACCGGGGACCCATGACGGGAACCGGTTCCCTCGGGCGGGGGAAGTTTCCCGATGAGGCCGACTGCGCGCGGTGGCGGGCCGTTAGAGTCCAAAACTCCTCGCGGGGTCCGGCCCCGTGGGCGGCGCAGCCCCCACCCGTGCACCTCCTGCGCACGGGCTGACCCCCCTCGCGCTTCGGGAGAGACCCTTGGCCACGGTTGACACCGCACCGGCGGAAGCCCACGCTCCCCCCACTCCACCGCGCTCCTGCGCACCCCCTGCTCCACCACGTTCGTGCCCACCCCCCGTCCACCGCCCGCCCGCGGTGACCGTCCCGGGGCAGCCGCACGCCACGGACCACCCGGAGCAACTCCCGGCGACGGGGCCGGCCGGCCGGCGGGTCTCCGCGGGTGTCACGGAGCCCCAGGGCGCCGTCACCCTCATCGGCTCCGTCCAGCGCGCCATGCGCCTGCTGGAGGCCGTCGCCACCCATGGCTACGGCGCCCCCGCCAAGCAACTCGCCCGCGAGACCGGTCTCGCCCTGCCCACCACGTACCACCTGCTGCGCACGCTGGTGCACGAGGGCTATCTGCACCGGGAGAAGGGGCTGTTCTTCCTCGGTGACGCGGCGGAACGGCTCAGCAGCAGCGGGGCGCAGCAGAAACGTCGCAGCACAGTGGCGGACACGCTGGCGCACTGGCGCGATTCCATCGGTGTCCCGGTGTACTACGCCATGTACCGCAACGGCGAGATCGACGTCATGTGCGTCTCCGACTCCCCCGAGGCGCCCGCGGTCGAGGAGTGGGCCGACTTCCGCGAGACCGGCCACGCGCACGCCATCGGCCAGTGCCTGCTCTCCCAGCTCGACGAGGACGCCCGGCGCGACCATCTCGCCCGCTACCCCACGCAGGCCCTCACGCCGTACACCGTGCGGGACAACGATGCCCTGCTCCGACGGCTCGGCCGGACGCGGCGCATGGAGGCCGTGGTGGAACGGCAGGAGTACGCGCTCGGCACCGTCTGCGCGGCGGTCCCGATCACGGTGGGCACCACCGCGGCCACCATGGCCATCTCCCTGCCCGCCCGCCATGCCGACCGGCTGCTGCCCGCGGCCGAGCGTCTGCAGGCGGAGATCGGGCGGCATCTGGGCTCTCTCACACTCTCTATCAGTATCTGAAAACTTACTCCTTGTGATCTGCTGTGTACTTTCAGCAAGATTTGACCACGGTCAGAGGGATCAATCCCGGCCAGTCGATGTCATATGACGGGATAGGCGATGCGCGAGTCCGTACAGGCAGAGGTCATGATGAGCTTTCTCGTGTCGGAGGAGCTCTCCTTCCGCATTCCGGTGGAGTTGCGCTACGAGACCGGTGATCCCTATGCGGTGCGCCTCACCTTTCATCTGCCGGGTGACGCGCCGGTGACCTGGGCCTTCGGTCGCGAGCTGTTGATCGACGGGGTGGGTCGGCCGTGCGGGGAGGGGGACGTGCACATCGCCCCGGCGGACGCCGAGGTGCTGGGGGAGGTGCTGATCCGTCTTCAGGTCGGTTGCGACCAGGCTCTGTTCCGGTCGTCGGCCCCGCCGCTCGTGGCCTTCCTCGATCGGACCGACAAGCTCGTGCCGCTGGGACAGGAGGGCGCGCTGGCCGACTTCGACGCTCATCTCGACGAAGCGCTGGACCGCATCCTCGCCGAGGAACAGAGCGCCGGCTGAGGCGTAGCGGCCACGGCACCGGACGCCCCGCTCTCCTTCGCGGAACTGTGCAGGAACGCTTCTGCACAGGGCGGGGGGTCTCACCGGGCCGATCGGCTACCGCTTCCGGCGGCGCCCCCGCCCCGTGCGGGCCGGGTCGGGCTGGGCCGTGCCGGCCGGAGCATGCGGGCCGGAGCGGTCGGCCGACACCACCAGCGCGGCGAGCGCGGTCGTGACGGGCACCGAGGCGACCAGGCCGATCGACCCCACCAGGGTGCGCACGATCTCCTCGGCCACCAGCTCGCTGTTGGCCACGGCCCCGACGCTGCTCTGCGCGATGGAGAACAGCAGCAGCAGCGGCAGCGCGGCACCGGCGTAGGCGAGGACCAGGGTGTTGACGACGGATGCGATGTGGTCGCGGCCGATGCGGATGCCGGCCCGGTACAACCCGCGCCAGCCCATCGCCGGATTGGCCTCGTGCAGTTCCCAGACCGCCGACGTCTGCGTCACGGTGACGTCGTCCAGCACGCCGAGCGAGCCGATGATGACGCCGGCCAGCAGCAGGCCGCTCATGTCGATCGACGGGTAGAGCCCATGGATCAGACCGGTGTTGTCGTCCGTGTTGCCGGTCAGGGCGGCCCAGTCGATGAACTCCGAGCCGAGGACGCCGATCAGCAGGAGGGAGACCAGGGTGCCGAGCACCGCGACCGACGTCCGGGCCGACAGCCCGTGGCACATGTAGAGCGCGATGAGCATGATCGCGCTCGCCCCGACGACGGCCACCAGCAGGGGATTCGAGCCCTGAAGGATCGCGGGCAGGATGAAGAAGGTGAGCACCATGAAACTCACGGCCAGCGCGACCAGCGCCATGACCCCGCGCAGCCGGCCCACCACGACGACCGCGATCGCGAAGATCCCGGCGAGCAGCGCCATCGGGAACTTCCGGTTCACGTCCGCCACGGAGTACTGCAGGTTCTTGGGTGCCGCGGGCTCGTAGGCGACCACGACCTTCTCACCCTGGTGCAACTGCCGTGACTGGTCGGGCTGCACGATCTCGGTGAACGTACGGCCCTCGTCCTTCCCGGTGTCGACACGGATGGTCGCCTTCTTGCAGGTGCCGCCCGTCTCCTGTGCCCCGGCGCCGCCCTCGGCGGTCGAGGTGTCGCCGGCCGGGGTGCCACCGGAGGCGTTCACCGACTTGCAACTCACCTCGACGACCCGGGTCACCGTGGCCTGCTGGGTCTGCCGGTCGAAGCCGACGCCGGTGCGCTTGTGCGACGGCGCTCCCCCGGGCCACAGCACCACCAGGCCGACGAGGACCGCCGCGGTGAACGGCACCAGGATCGCCGCGATGACCTTGCGCAGATGCCGGGAGACGGGCGCGGCGGGCCCATGGCTGTGGCTGTGACCGAGCGTCTGAGGGCGGGTGTGCGCCTCGTCGTGGCCGTGGTGAGGGTGGCCGTGCCCGTCACCCGCTTCCTGCCCGTGGGCGCGCTCGTCCCCTCGTCGGCTGCCCGCTGCCGGGCTGTCCGGGCGGCGCGGCTCGGGCGGCTGGTACGGGTACTGCTCCATCCTGGTCACCACCAGATCATCGCAAGAACGGCAGGGGCCCACTGTTCACCGCGCCACATATGACGCTAGCGTGGAGGCACCTTTGCACACGCGGGAGCTCGGAGCACCGGGCTGAGAGGGCGCTGACCTCCGTATTCGCGATGTTTCACGTGGAACGACGTCTCACGGGAAGCATCGGCCGACGGAAGCCGCTGCGTCGACCGCCGAACCTGTTACCGGGTAATGCCGGCGTAGGGAGTAGGTCTCATGACCAACAAGGACGCACGCACGCCTGCCTCCGTTCAGGGTGAGAAGACCCAGGAGGCCGGGAAGTCCATCGGCTGGCACAAGGCGTACGTCGAGGGTTCGCGCCCCGACATGCGGGTGCCGGTCCGTCAGGTGCACCTCACCAACGGGCAGTCGGTCACGCTGTACGACACATCCGGCCCGTACACGGATCCGCTCGTCGAAACCGACGTCCGCAGGGGCTTGGCGCCGCTGCGGGAGAACTGGATCGTCGGCCGCGGCGACACCGAGGAGTACGCGGGCCGTCCCGTCCGTCCCGAGGACGACGGCATCAAGCACACCTCGCCGCGCGGCGGGTTGCGGAACCTGGACGCGGTCTTCCCCGGGCGTCCGCGTCAGCCGCGCCGCGGTCGTCGCGGTGAGGCGGTGACCCAGCTCGCGTACGCGCGCCGCGGGGAGACCACGCCGGAAATGGAGTACGTGGCCATCCGGGAGAACGTGTCTCCGGAGGTCGTCCGCGAGGAGATCGCAGCCGGCCGCGCCGTGCTGCCGGCCAACGTCAACCACCCGGAGATCGAGCCGATGATCATCGGTAAGCGCTTCCTGGTGAAGGTGAACGCCAACATCGGCAACTCGGCCGTGACGTCCTCCATCGAGGAGGAGGTCGAGAAGATGACCTGGGCGACCCGCTGGGGCGCCGACACGGTCATGGACCTCTCCACCGGGCGCAACATCCACACCACCCGCGAGTGGGTGCTGCGCAACTCCCCCGTGCCCATCGGCACCGTGCCGCTGTACCAGGCCCTGGAGAAGGTCGACGGCAGGGCCGAGGAACTGACCTGGGAGATCTACAAGGACACCGTCATCGAGCAGGCCGAACAGGGTGTGGACTACATGACCGTCCACGCCGGGGTGCGGCTCGCGCATGTACCGCTGACGGCCAACCGCAAGACCGGCATCGTCTCCCGCGGCGGTTCGATCATGGCCGCGTGGTGCCTGGCGCACCACAAGGAGTCGTTCCTGTACGAGAACTTCGAGGAACTGTGCGAGATCCTCGCCGCCTACGACGTCACGTACTCGTTGGGCGACGGCCTGCGGCCCGGCTCCATCGCGGACGCCAACGACGAGGCACAGTTCGCGGAGCTGCGCACGCTCGGGGAACTCAACCGCATCGCCAGGCGTTTCGACGTACAGACGATGATCGAGGGCCCGGGGCACGTCCCGATGCACAAGATCAAGGAGAACATCGACCTTCAGCAGGAGATCTGCGATGAAGCTCCGTTCTATACGCTCGGCCCGCTGACGACGGACGTCGCGCCGGCGTACGACCACATCACCTCCGGCATCGGTGCCGCGATGATCGCCTGGTGGGGCACGGCGATGCTCTGCTACGTCACGCCCAAGGAGCACCTGGGCCTGCCCAACCGGGACGACGTCAAGACCGGTGTCATCACCTACAAGATCGCCGCCCACGCGGCCGATCTCGCGAAGGGCCACCCGGGCGCGCAGGAGTGGGACGACGCGCTGTCCGACGCACGCTTCGAGTTCCGGTGGGAGGACCAGTTCAACCTCGCCCTGGACCCCGATACGGCACGGGAGTTCCACGACGAGACCCTCCCGGCGGAGCCCGCCAAGACGGCCCACTTCTGCTCCATGTGCGGCCCCAAGTTCTGCAGCATGAAGATCTCGCAGGACATCCGCCGCGAACACGGCGGCAGCAAGGCCGAGATCGAGGAGGGCATGGCGCAGAAGTCGAAGGAGTTCGCGGCAGCGGGCAACCGGGTGTACCTGCCGATCGCCGACTGAGCGGTGCGGGGAGCGGCGGCCCGGGTGTGGCCGGGCTGTCGCTCCCCGCGGTGTCGGGGAGGTACCCCTGGGCCTGCGCGCACCGCAGACTGGCGGCATGACAGCGAGATCAATGAGCAAGGGCGCGAACCTTCCCGTCGGCTCCGCGGCGGTGCGCGCCGAGTTCGCCTGGTCCGAAGGGCCGGGCGTGCCCGACGCCGATGCCTCGGCGCTGTTGCTCACAGGGGCGGGGCGCGTTCGCGACGACGGTGATTTCGTCTTCTACAACCAGCCGCGGCACGGGTCCGGCGCCGTCAGACACCTCGGAAAGCAGCCAGGAGGGCCGGGGCGGGGCGTCACGACGGACACGGTCGAGGTGGATCTGCGGGCGCTGGAGCCGGCCGTCGAACGCGTGGTGCTGTGCGCGTCGGCGGACGGGGGGACGTTCGGCCAGATGCGCCAACTGACCCTGAGAGTTCTCGACTCGGGGACGGGGGAAGAGCTGGCCCGTTTCGACATGGAGGCCACGACGGAGACGGCGTTCATCGGTGGCGAGCTGTATCTGCGCGAGGGGCGGTGGAAGTTCCGTGCGGTCGGTCAGGGATACGACTCCGGGCTCGCCGGTCTGGCGACCGACTTCGGCATCACCGTGGACGACGCCCCGACGGCCCCGACGACCGCGACCGTCCCCGCCGCGCCGCCGGTGACACCGCCCGCCCCGTCCGTACCGGCGGGGGGCCCGGCCCTCGGCAAACCGGAGGACCGGCTGCCCGTGGACATGCGCAAGCGGCTCTCGTTGCGCAAGGAACAGGTGGCGGTCAGCCTGACCAAGCACGGTGCCGCCGGTGTCACCGCACGGGTCGTTCTGGTGCTCGACGCCTCCGGCTCCATGTCCCCCCTGTACGCGAAGGGTGTGGTGGCCGACGTGGTGGAGCGCATGGCCGCGGTCGCCGCCCAGCTCGACGACGACGGGGAGATGCAGGCCTGGACGTTCGCCTCGCATCCGGCCCGGCTGCCCGATCTGCACATCGGTGAGCTTCCCGACTGGCTGCGGCTCCATGTCCGCGTCGGTGAGCTGAGCGTCTTCCGCCGGAACAAGAAGCCCAGGAAGGGGCTGGAGCCGGGGCAGGTGGACATGCGGGCGGTCGGTATCCAGAACGAGGAACAGAAGGTGATCGCCCAGGTTCGGCAGTACGTCCGGGAGAGCCCGGCCGCCGCCCCCACCCTCGTGCTGTTCTTCTCCGACGGAGGCGTCTACCGCAACGCCGAGATCGAGCGGGAGCTGCGGGAAGCGGTGGAGGAACCGGTCTTCTGGCAGTTCGTGGGCCTGGGGCGGTCCAACTACGGCGTGCTGGAGCGCTTCGACACCATGCCGGGCCGCCGGGTCGACAACGTCGGGTTCTTCGCCGTGGACGACATCGAGAAGGTCCCCGACCCGGAACTGTACGACCGGCTGCTGTCCGAGTTCCCCTCCTGGATCACCGCCGCCCGTCAGGCCGGCATCCTCTGAGCCGGTGCTGCCGAGCCGGCTGGGGCCGCCGGAGTCCGGAGCGGGCTCGGCCGCGCACGGCACGGCCGGGTCCCGGTGGGCTCCCGGCCGGCGCGGGCGTCGTCACTCCGGCTGGTGCTCGGGGCCGCCGAAGTCCGGGCTCGTGTAGTCGGGGCTGGTGAAGCTCGGGCGGCCGGAGGCGGTGCCGTCGTCGGGGCTGGTGAAGCCGGGACGGTCGTAGCCCAGGCGCGGCATGCGTCCGGTCGGGGTGGGCGGGGTCGTGCGGTGCAGCGCCGCCGGGCCGGGCTCGGCGAGCGCCTCGCGCAGGAACGGCAGGATGCCCCGCTCCAGCAGGGCGTCCCGCCAGGCCTCTCTGGCCCTGGCCAGTTCCGTGTGCGCGGCGTCCCGTGCCTCGGCCTCCGCGGAGGTGCCGTTGCGCAGGGCGGTGAGCAGCAGGCCGACGGCGGCGACGAGGATCGCGGCCGCGGTGACGGCGCCGAAAACCCAGCCCGCGGTGAGCATGGTCCGGGCGAAGGACTGCCGGGGGTCCAGCATCTTCAGGATGTAGCCGACGAGCAGGAAGATCACCGCGGCGGTCCCGGACAGGACCGGAGCCAGTACGGCGACGACCGCGACGGCGCCCGCGCCGGTGGTCTCGGCCGTCTCCCCGAGGGCCGCGGCGAGGCTCGCCGTGTCCGGTGCGGGGTCCGTGGTGGTGGAGTCGCCGCCGGAGGCGGGGGCGGACAGCGCCGGGTGGCGCAGTTCGTCGCGGATCTTCAGGTAGTGCTGGTACTCGGCCGCCGCGGCCTCGGTGATCAGGGCGGTGGCGTTGAGCGCCATGGTGCGCAGTTGTTCGGGGTTGAGCCGCTGACCGACAGCGGCCAGTTCCGGTCGGGACGGTGCGGAGCGCAGCGCCTCGTCGAGGAGCCGCTCGAATTCCTGGCGGTCCTCGCTCTGCAGGTGCTGCGGAACGCTGTTCATGTGCATCCCCCGATGCTCCGTAGGGCTTGGGGCTCGCACGCCGGCGAGCCGTCGGGCAGAAACGGAGGGGAGCCTGCTACGGATAAGCCGATGGTAGAGCCGTGGCGGTACACGGTGACAGGGGGTTGACGGAAATTCGGTCACCTGCTCCGCGCGGACCTCGCCGGGATCCGCCCGCGCGGGGAACGGTCAGGCGTCCAGGGGCAGTTGCCGGACCAGCAGCTTCCCGGCCATGGTGACGCCGCCGTCCATGGCGATGGCGAGCCCGTCGGCGTAGATGTGCGGTCCCTCGACGACGGGGTCGGAGCTCTCCTCGCCGTCCTCCTCGGAGCCGACCTCGCCGAGGAGGTACGGGATGGGGCTGTGGCCGTGAACGACCCGGGTGCCACCGTACGTATCGAGAAGTGAGCGAACGGCGTCGGCGCCGCCCTCGTCGCGGAAGGAGAAGCGTTTGGTGAACTTGCGGAACAGGTCCCAGACCTCGTCGGCGTCGTTGCGGGTCAGGGCCTCGCGGACGGTGTCGTTGACCGCCTCGATCGAGTCGCCGTAGTCGAGGTAGGCGGTGGTGTCGGAGTGGACGAGCAGATAGCCGTCCACCTCCTCGACGGCGTCGAGGCGGGCCATCCACTGCAGGTGGTGGTCCTGGAGTCGGTCCATGTCGGTCTTCTGGCCGCCGTTGAGCAGCCAGGCCGCCTGGAAAGTGGCCGTGCCGGCGCCCGAGTTGACGGGGGTGTCGCCGAACCGCTTGGCGCCGAGCAGCAGGAGCTCGTGATTGCCCATGAGGGCCTTGCAGTAGCCGCCGGCGGCCGCGGCCTCGGCGGACAGCCGCATCACGAGGTCGATGACGCCGATGCCGTCCGGGCCGCGGTCGGTGAAGTCACCGAGGAACCACAGCCGGGCGGTGCCGGCGCACCACTGGCCCGCGGCGTCGACCAGCCCCTGCTCCCGCAGGGCGGCCATCAGTTCGTCGAGGTATCCGTGGACGTCACCGACGACGAACAGCGGTCCGGGCCCGGTCGTCGGCTGCGGTGCCGCGGCGGGAGCCGGTTCGACGGCCACCTGGACGGTGTCGCCGCGGTTGATGACCGGCAGGTCGCGCTGGGTGGGCGTGTAGCCCTCGGGGTACGCCTCGTCGAGGGGCGGGGCGGTGTCGCCCGGGTGGACGTCGTGGACGTCGTGGACGAACGGACCGGTCTCATGGACGTACGCCGGTACCCGGAAGTCGCGCAGCGTCGCCGTCCGCTCCACCTCGGGTCCCTGACCGGCCCCCTGAGTCATCAGACCCCTCCACCATCGCGCCGCATCTGCACCGCTTCGGACTGCCTGGTCGCAGCGGTCCACGGTGTCGTGCGCCCATCATAGGAATGCGCGGCGCGACGTGTGATGACCCAGGGGTGGTGAATCGGAACAAGACTCCGGTTCGCTGCGGCATTCGCCCCGTTTGGGCAGATGTTCGGACGGTCACCGGCCGTCTGCCGACGATCCCGTGCGCCCGCGGGCGCACGGGACGGGAGCACACCGACGGCCGCGCGCCCCGACCGTGCACCACGACACGCCCCCGGCCGCGGACCCTTCCCGCGCTGGGCCCGCCCGGCCTACTTGTCGTCCGGCGTGCGGGGCGGGCTGACCGTCGTGCGCGGGGGACGCCGCTGGGAGGAGGTGCGCACGATCAGCTCGGTCGGTATCACCTGCTCGACCGGCTGGTTCGACTCCACGCCCTCGATGGCGTCGATGAGCAGCTGGACGACGGCGGTGCCGATGCGGCGTGGCTTCAGGGACAGGGTGGTGATCGGCGGCTCGGTGCTGGCGTACACCGTGGACTCGCTGCAGCACACGAGCAGCAGGTCGTCGGGGACGCGGAGCCCGTAGCGGCGGGCGGCGGCGAGCAGGTCCGTGCCGTTGGGGTCGAACAGCCCGTAGACGGCGTCCGGCCGGTCGGGGCGGGCGAGCAGCCGGTCGGCGGCGACCGCGCCGGCGCACGGGTCGTGGGCGGGGTAGGCCTCGTAGACCGGGTCCTGGCCGACCCGCTCGCACCAGTGCAGGTAGGCGGTGGTCGACAGATGGGTGTACGTGTCCGTCGACGTGCCCGTGAGCAGGCCGATGCGGCGGGCGCCGGCGGCGGCGAGATGGTCGAGGATGCCGAGGACGGCGGCCTCGTGGTCGTTGTCCACCCAGGCGGTGACCGGGAGCGAGCCGGCCGGACGGCCGTCCGAGACGACCGGCAGTCCCTGGCGGACGAGCTCGCTGACGACCGGGTCCTGGTCGGAGGGGTCGATGACGACCGTGCCGTCCAGGGCGACGTTGGACCACACGTCGTGGCGGGAGGTCGCGGGCAGGATGACCAGCGCGTAGCCGCGGGCCAGCGCGGCCGAGGTGGCGGCGCGTGCCATCTCGGCGAAGTACGCGAACTCCGTGAAGGTGAAAGGTTCATCCCCGTACGTGGTCACGGTCAGGCCGATCAGCCCCGACTTGCCGGTACGGAGGGTGCGGGCGGCGGCCGAGGGTCGGTACCCCAGCCGGTCGGCGACCTCGCGTACATGGCGCCGGGTGGCATCCGGGAGCCGGCCCTTGCCGTTGAGGGCGTCGGAGACGGTCGTGATGGAGACCCCCGCGGCGGCGGCCACGTCTCTGATGCCGGCCCGGCCGGGCCGACTGCCTCGACGTGAGGTTTCCGCGCGGCTCACCTGGTGCTTCCCTGCTGCTGTCATGGCGAGCCGATAGTAGGGCTCATGCAGTGGGGTAGTGCGGACGCATATGCACGCGTTGACAGGCACGTTTCTGCATGGTCATCCTGTATCAACTGCCATGGAAAACAAGGAAGTTACGCGCTCCCATGCTAAGACGTGACTTGTCGACGCGCATGAGCCTGCCAAGTGCCCGATGTCTCGAAGAGGTCTCAACTCACCTTCACGGGTGATGCGCGCCACGGCGCAAGCCACCGGCGCATAGATATATGTATGGCGCGCCCCCGAAACGTGCGCCTTCGTACGGTGATGCCCCTGATGCCGGTGGGACGGACGAGCTTCACCCCGCGCGGTCCCGCACTCGTGCGCATCGCCTTCCCGTAGCCGTACGCATTGCCGTCCCGCACCTGTTCGCAGCGGCGCCGAATCCTCATAAGGTGAGGAGTATTGGAAGCCGGCGGTGTCGACAGGCCGCCGGTGGTCGCGAGGAGGACTGCGGTGAGCGAGATGAGCCCCAAGCTGCGCGCCGAGCTGGAGGGTGTCCCCACCTACAAGCCGGGCAAGCCCGCGGCGGCCGGAGGGCCGGTCGCCTACAAGCTGTCCTCCAACGAGAACCCGTATCCGCCGCTGCCCGGTGTGCTGGAGAGCGTCACCACGGCCGCGTGCGACTTCAACCGGTACCCCGACATGGCGTGCACCGGGCTGATGAACGAGTTGTCGGAGCGCTTCGGAGTCCCGCTCTCCCACCTGGCCACCGGTACCGGCTCGGTGGGTGTCGCCCAGCAGCTGATCCAGGCCACCAGCGGACCCGGCGACGAGGTCATCTACGCCTGGCGGTCCTTCGAGGCCTACCCGATCATCACGCAGATCAGCGGCGCCCGGTCGGTGCAGGTCCCGCTCACGCCGGGCGATGTGCACGACCTGGACGCGATGGCGGACGCGATCACCGACCGGACGCGTCTGATCTTCGTCTGCAACCCCAACAACCCGACCGGCACGGTGGTGCGGCGGGCCGAGCTGGAGCGGTTCCTCGACCGGGTGCCCTCTGATGTGCTGGTGGTGCTGGACGAGGCCTACCGGGAGTTCATCCGTGACCCCGAGGTGCCCGACGGTGTCGAGCTGTACCGGACGCGGCCCAACGTCTGCGTCCTGCGGACGTTCTCCAAGGCGTACGGGCTGGCGGGACTGCGCGTCGGTTTCGCGATCGCCCACGAACCGGTGGCGGCGGCGCTGCGCAAGACGGCGGTGCCGTTCGGTGTGAGCCAGCTCGCACAGGAGGCCGCCATCGCCTCGCTGCGGGCCGAGGACGAGCTGCTGGGCCGGGTCGGCTCACTGGTGTGCGAGCGCACGCGCGTGGTCGACGCGCTTGGCGCTCAAGGCTGGACGGTGCCGGAGACGCATGCCAACTTCGTGTGGCTGCGGCTGGGGGAGCGCACGGTCCCGTTCGCTCAGGCCTGCGAGAAGCACGGTGTGGTGGTCCGGCCGTTCCCGGGTGAGGGTGTGCGGGTGACGATCGGGGAAGCCGAGGCGAACGACATCTTCATGAAGGCGGCGGAGGCGTTCCGCAAGGAGCTGTAGGCGGCGCCTGCTCTACTCGTCGATCAGTTCCACCCGGATGGGGTCGCCGTCGCGCACGGTAGCCAGGACGCCGGCGTCCCCGTCCACGCTTCCCAGCACATTGCACGGGCTCGCGAGGCGGCACTCGGCCCCTCGCGAGATCGGTGTGGGCCCGTAGGGGAGGGCGAGCGCGTCGCCGTCCGTCCAGAAGGCCACCGTGCCCGGTTCCACGACCTCTCGGGCGTCCGTTTCACGTGAAACGGAGACTCCTGTGTCGAAATACACCTCCTTGCCCCATGTGTGCGCGGTCGAGGTGAGCGGCAGCGCCTTGGTGAGGGCCTGAGTGGTCGGGCTGTCTTCTTCGAGGGTCGCGGTGAGGTTCCCCGCGGGCCAGGAGATCCGTATCTGCATGGCGCGCAATTCAACAAGATGTTGAAGTCCCTGCCAAGGCCCTGACGCGAAGGCGAAGGAGGGACCCCCCTTCGATTGCCGAAAATCAGTGCGTCATAATAGCTTGTGAATGTGAACGCGTTCACAAGCGCGTCCCGTTTGCTCCGTATGCGTGCAGCAAAAGGGGCAAACCGCCGCTGTACCACGGCGTAGTAAGGAGAGTGACGACGTGGACCTGGCTCTGGCGCCGGAGACACTGGCGCGCTGGCAGTTCGGCATCACCACCGTCTACCACTTCCTGTTCGTCCCGCTGACCATCTCCCTGGCCGCCCTCACGGCCGGGCTGCAGACGGCCTGGGTGCGCACGGAGAAGGAGAAGTACCTCAGGGCGACCAAGTTCTGGGGCAAGCTCTTCCTGATCAACATCGCGATGGGCGTCGTCACCGGCATCGTGCAGGAGTTCCAGTTCGGCATGAACTGGTCCGACTACTCGCGCTTCGTCGGGGACATCTTCGGTGCCCCGCTCGCCTTCGAGGCCCTGATCGCGTTCTTCTTCGAGTCCACCTTCATCGGTCTGTGGATCTTCGGCTGGGACAAGCTGCCCAAGAAGATCCATCTGGCCTGCATCTGGATGGTCTCGATCGGCACGATCCTCTCCGCGTACTTCATCCTCGCGGCGAACTCCTGGATGCAGCACCCCGTCGGCTACCGGATCAACAAGGCGAAGGGGCGTGCCGAACTGACCGACTTCTGGGCCGTGCTGACCCAGAACACCGCCCTCAGCCAGGCCTTCCACACCCTGTCCGCGGCCTTCCTCACCGGCGGCGCCTTCATGGTGGGCATCGCCGCCTACCACCTGGCCCGCAAGAAGCACGTCCGCGAGATGAAGACCTCGCTGCGGCTCGGACTGATCACGGTGGTCATCGCCGGTCTGCTCACCGCGGTCAGCGGCGACACCCTCGGCAAGGTCATGTTCAAGCAGCAGCCGATGAAGATGGCCGCCGCCGAGGCGCTGTGGGACGGGCAGAAGCCGGCACCGTTCTCGATCTTCGCCTACGGCGATGTCGAGAAGGGCCACAACACCGTGGCCGTCGAGATCCCCGGTCTGCTGTCCTTCCTCGCCGACGACAACTTCACCTCCTACGTCCCCGGCATCAACGACGTCAACAAGGCCGAGCAGCAGAAGTTCGGTCCGGGCGACTACCGGCCCAACATCCCGGTCGCCTTCTGGGGCTTCCGCTGGATGATCGGCTTCGGCATGGCCTCCTTCGCCATCGGCCTGGCCGGCCTCTGGCTGACCCGCAAGAAGTTCATGCTGCCGCAGGCCCTCAGGGTCGGCGACGACGAGGTGCCGCACCTGGTGCTGTTCAGGAACAAGGCGCTCAGCCCGAAGCTCAGCCCCTGGTTCTGGCGTATCGCGACCTGGACCATGGCCTTCCCGCTGATCGCCAACTCCTGGGGCTGGATCTTCACCGAGATGGGCCGCCAGCCGTGGGTCGTCTACGGCGTCCTGCAGACCCGGGACGCGGTCTCCCCCGGCGTCTCCCAGGGCGAGGTCCTCACCTCGATGCTCGTCTTCACCGCGCTCTACGCGATCCTCGCCGTCGTCGAGGTCAAGCTGCTCGCCAAGTACGTCAAGGCCGGCCCGCCCGAGCTGACCGAGGCCGACCTCAACCCGCCCACGAAGATCGGCGGCGACACCCGTGACGCCGACAAGCCGATGGCCTTCTCGTACTAGGCCGAGGGAACAGTCATGGAACTTCACGACGTCTGGTTCGTCCTCATCGCCGTCCTGTGGACCGGCTACTTCTTCCTGGAGGGCTTCGACTTCGGGGTCGGCATCCTCACCAAGCTGCTGGCGCGCGACCGGCCCGAGCGCCGGGTGCTGATCAACACCATCGGACCCGTCTGGGACGGCAACGAGGTGTGGCTGCTCACGGCGGGCGGCGCGACCTTCGCCGCCTTCCCGGAGTGGTACGCCACGCTCTTCTCGGGCTTCTACCTCCCGCTGCTCCTCATCCTGGTCTGCCTTATCGTCCGCGGTGTCGCCTTCGAGTACCGGGCGAAGCGGCCCGAGGAGAACTGGCAGCGGAACTGGGAGACGGCGATTTTCTGGACCTCGCTGCTCCCGGCGTTCCTGTGGGGTGTGGCGTTCGCGAACATCGTGCGGGGCGTGAAGATCGACCGGCACTTCGAGTACGTCGGCGGCGTCGGGGACCTGCTCAATCCCTACGCTCTGCTCGGCGGTCTGGTGACGCTCACCCTGTTCACCTTCCACGGAGCGGTGTTCACCGCCCTCAAGACCGTCGGGGACATCCGGGTGCGGGCACGGAAGCTGGCGCTGTGGACCGGCCTCGTCGCGGCCGTCGTGGCGCTCGCCTTCCTGCTGTGGACGCAGGCCCACAGCGGTGACGCCAAGAGCCTGGTGGCGCTGGTCGTCGCGGTCGCCGCTCTGACGGCCGCGCTCGTGGCCAATCAACTCGGGCGCGAGGGATGGGCGTTCGCCCTGTCGGGCGTCACCATCGTGGCGTCCGTGGCGATGCTCTTCCTCTCGCTCTTCCCGAACGTCATGCCATCCACGCTCAACGGTGAGTGGAGCCTGACGGTCACCAACGCCTCGTCGAGCCCGTACACCTTGAAGATCATGACGTGGCTGGCGGTGATCGCCACGCCGATCGTCCTGCTCTACCAGGGCTGGACCTACTGGGTGTTCCGCAAGCGGATCGGTACGCAGCACCTCGCCGAACCCGCACACTGAGTCCGCCGAGGGTGTGTTTCACGTGAAACACACCCTCTGGGCCGAAGGGGCATGTTTCACGTGAAACCCATCGATCCACGCCTTCTGCGCTATGCGCGTGCCACCCGCCTCTTCCTCGCGGCGGTCGTCGGTCTGGGTGCCGTCGGCGCCGGACTGGTCATCGCGCAGGCGATGCTCATCGCCGACATCGTCGTCGGGGCGTTCCAGCACACGCAGTCCGTCGCCGAACTGCGCACTCCCCTGCTGCTGTTGGCCGCCGTCGCCGTGGGGCGATCGGTCGTCGCATGGCTCACCGAACTCGCGGCCCACCGGGCCGCCGCAGCGGTGAAGTCGGAGCTGCGCGGCCGCCTTCTCGACCGTGCGGCCGTGCTGGGCCCCGGCTGGCTGAGCGGACAGCGGACCGGTTCTCTGGTCACCCTCGTCACACGTGGCGTGGACGCCCTGGACGACTACTTCTCGCGCTATCTCCCGCAGCTGGGGCTCGCGGTGGTCGTGCCGGTGGCGGTGCTGGCGCGGATCGTCACCGAGGACTGCGTGTCGGCGGCGATCATCGTCGGCACGCTGCCGTTGATCCCGCTCTTCATGATGCTGATCGGCTGGGCGACCCAGTCCCGGATGGACCGTCAGTGGCGGCTGCTGTCACGGCTGTCCGGGCACTTCCTGGACGTCGTCGCCGGCCTGCCCACGTTGAAGGTGTTCGGCCGGGCCAAGGCACAGGCCGAGTCCATCCGCCGGATCACCGGCGAGTACCGCCAGGCCACCCTGCGCACCCTGCGGATCGCCTTCCTGTCCTCCTTCGCGCTGGAACTGCTCGCCACGCTGTCCGTCGCCCTGGTCGCCGTGACGATCGGTATGCGGCTCGTCCACGGCGACATGGACCTCTATATCGGCCTGGTCATCCTGGTGCTGGCGCCCGAGGCCTATCTGCCGCTGCGGCAGGTGGGCGCCCAGTACCACGCGGCGGCCGAGGGTCTCGCCGCCGCGGAGGAGATCTTCGCCGTGCTGGAGAACCCGCTTCCGGTGTCCGGCTCCGGCGCGGTGCCGCCGGCGGGTGCGGTGGCGTTCGAAGGGGTCACCGTGCGCTACCCCGGCCGGTCGAGTGACGCGGTGAACGGAGTGTCCTTCGGTGTCGCGCCCGGCGAGACCGTCGCACTGGTCGGGCCGAGCGGCGTGGGCAAGTCGACGCTGCTGGACGTACTGCTCGGGTTCGTACGGCCCACCGACGGCCGGGTGCGGATCGGGGGAGCCGAACTCGGCGCCCTCGACCTGGAGCAGTGGCGGTCGCGGGTCGCCTGGGTACCGCAGCGCCCGCATCTGTACGCGGGGACGATCGCGGAGAACGTGCGGCTGGCCCGGCCGGACGCGGACGACACGGCCGTACGGCAGGCCCTGCGGGACGCGGGCGCGCTGGAGTTCGTGGACGCGCTGCCCGAGGGTGCCGGCACGGTGCTCGGGGAGGACGGGGCCGGCCTGTCGGCGGGGCAGCGGCAGCGACTCGCCCTCGCCCGGGCCTTCCTTGCCGACCGGCCCGTGCTGCTGCTGGACGAGCCGACGGCCGCCCTGGACGGAGCGACGGAGGCGGAGGTCGTAGCGGCGGTACGGAGGCTCGCGGTGGGCCGTACCGTGCTGCTCGTCGTGCATCGGCCCGCGCTGCTGGAGGTGGCCGACAGGGTGGTGCGGCTGCGGGAGGCGCCGGAGTGCCGTGGGGAGGCCGGGCCTGCCGAAGGGCCCCGCTCCCCGGACCCTGTGTCCCGTCCGCTCGCCGATCGGCTCGGCGTGCTGGAGGCCCAGGCGCCGGGGGAACAGCCCGGTCCGATCGCGGGCGGGCCCCGCACGGGGGTGCTCGCCAGGGTTCGGGGGCTTGCCGGGGCACGGCGTGGCCGGCTGGCGCTCGCCCTTCTGCTCGGCAGCCTCGCGTTCGGCAGTGCCGTGGGTCTGATGGCGACCTCCGGCTGGCTCATCTCGAGGGCCTCGCAGCAACCGCCGGTGCTCTATCTGATGGTGGCCGTCACCGCGACGCGAGCCTTCGGGATCGGGCGGGCCGTGTTCCGGTACGCCGAGCGGCTGGTGTCGCACGACGCCGTACTGCGCATGCTGGCCGATACCCGGGTCGCGGTCTACCGCCGCCTGGAACGCCTCGCCCCCGCCGGACTGCGGACCGCCCGCCGCGGCGATCTGCTCACTCGGCTCGTCACGGATGTGGACGCGCTGCAGGACTACTGGCTGCGCTGGCTGCTGCCCGCCGGTGTGGCCGTGGCCGTCTCCGCGGTCTCCATCGGCTTCACGGCGTGGCTGCTGCCCGAGGCCGGGGCCGCCCTCGCGGTGGGGCTGCTGGCGGCCGGCGCCGGTGTCCCGCTGGTGACCGCCAAGGCGGCTCGGCGGACGGAGCGGCGTCTGGCACCAGCCCGGGGCGTGCTCGCGACCCGGGTGACCGATCTCCTCACCGGTACCGCGGAGCTGACCGTCGCCGGCGCGCTGCCCGCCCGGGTGGCCGCCGCTCGCGGGGCCGACGGCGTCCTCACCCGGATCGCCTCGCGCGCCGCCGCCGTCACCGGGCTCGGCGACGGACTCACCGCGCTGGTCTCCGGCCTGACGGTCACGGCCACCGCGCTGCTCGGCGCCCGGGCGGTGGCGGACGGCCGGCTCGACGGCGTGACGATGGCGGTCGTCGTCCTCACCCCGCTGGCCGCCTTCGAGGCCGTCCTCGGACTGCCGCTCGCCGTGCGGTACCGGCAGCGGGTGCGGCGGAGCGCGGAGCGGGTCCACGAGGTCCTGGACGCGCCGGAGCCCGTGCGTGAGCCCGAGCGGCCCCGGCAGGCACCCGCCTCGCCGTTCCCGCTGGTGATCAAGGACCTGGCGGCAGGGCATCCGGGGCAGCGCGGGGACGCGCTGGCCGGCCTCGGCCTCCGGCTGGAGCAGGGGTGGCGGATCGCCGTGGTCGGGGCGTCCGGCGCCGGCAAGACGACCCTCGCCCAGGTGCTGCTTCGCTTCCTCGACCCGCGGGCGGGCTCGTACACGCTCGCCGGTGTGGACGCGACCGCACTGACCGGTGACGACGTACGGCGGCTCGTCGGGCTGTGCGCGCAGGACGCACACCTCTTCGACAGCTCGGTGCGCGAGAACCTGCTGCTGGCCCGGAAGGACGCCACGGACGCCGAGCTGCGCGGGGCGCTCGCCCGGGCCCGGCTGCTGGACTGGGTGGACGGGCTGCCCGACGGTCTGGACACCTTCGTCGGTGAGCACGGCGCCCTGTTGTCCGGCGGTCAGCGCCAGCGGCTGGCGCTGGCTCGCGCACTGCTGGCCGACTTCCCCGTCCTGGTCCTCGACGAGCCCGCCGAGCATCTGGACCTGGCGACGGCCGATGCGCTGACGGCCGATCTGCTGGCCGCCACGGAGGGCCGTACGACGCTGCTCATCACGCACCGGCTGGCGGGCCTGGAGGCGGTCGACGAGGTCATCGTGCTCGACGGCGGCCGGGTGGTGCAGCGGGGCGCGTACGCGGAGCTGGCCGGGGCGGACGGTCCGTTGCGCGCGATGGCGCGGCGGGAGGCGGCGGCGGAGGTGCTCGCGGACGCGCGGTGAGGCGGTGCGCGGCACCGGAAGGCGACGGCCTGCCGGTGCCGCGGACGAACCGTGGATCAGGAGGCCGCGCGGCCCGCGAGGAGTTGCTCGATCACGACCGCCACGCCGTCGTCGTTGTTGGCGACCGTACGGCCCGACGCGGCGGCGATGACGTCCGGGTGGGCGTTGCCCATCGCGTACGACCGGCCGGCCCAGGTCAGCATCTCCACGTCGTTGGGCATGTCCCCGAAGGCGACGACCTCCTCGTGCGAGATGCCTCGCTCGGCGCAGCACAGGGCGAGGGTGCTGGCCTTGGAGACGCCTGGTCCGCTGAGCTCCAGCAGGGCACTGGGGCTGGAGCGGGTGACGTTGGCCTGGTCGCCGACGGCCAGGCGGGCGAGGGTGAGGAAGGCGTCGGGGTCGAGGGAGGCGTGGTAGGCGAGGATCTTCAGTACGGGCTGGTCGGCGTCGGGGCCGTCCGGAGCGAGCAGTTCCTCGGCCGGCAGGAGGTTGTCCGGTATCTCCATGTGCAGCTTGGGATAGTCCGGCTCCTGGTGGAAGCCGTAGGTCTGTTCGATCGCGAACACCGTGCCGGGTGCCGCCTCGCGCAGCAGCAGGGCGGAGTTCAGGGCGTTCTCCCGGGCCAGCTCGCGCACCTTCACGAAGCGGTGGGCGCCGGGGCCGCCGTGCAGGTCGACGACGGCGGCGCCGTTTCCGCAGATGGCCAGGCCGTGGCCGTGGACGTGATCGCTGACGACGTCCATCCAGCGGGCCGGGCGGCCGGTCACGAAGAAGACCTCGATGCCGGCCTCCTCGGCTGCGGCCAGCGCGGCGACCGTGCGGGGGGAGACCGACTTGTCGTCGCGCAGCAGGGTGCCGTCGAGGTCGGTGGCGATCAGCCGCGGGGGTACGGCGGCGGCAGGGGTCCCGTGCTGTCTGGTCGCTGAGGTCACCGGCTCATTCTCGCGCATATGTCCGCACGCCCGTGCGGGGCTCCGCACGGGCGTGGAGGGCGGGGATTCCGCGGGCGTCAGCGCAGCTGGGCGAGGGCTTCCATCGCGATCCGCTCGAAGACCTTCTGCTCCGCGGCGAAGTCGGAGTCCGGGATCGGCCAGTGGATCGCGATCTCGGTGAAGCCCAGCTCCTGGTGCCGGCCGGCGAAGTCCACGAAGGCGTCCAGCGACTCGAGGGGCCGGCCGCGGTCCGGGGTGAAGCCGGTCAGCAGGATCTTGTCGAGGTCCGCCACGTCCCGTCCGGTGGCGTCGCAGGCCTCGGTCAGCTTGGCGATCTGGCCGCGCAGCGCCTCCACGGACTGCTCTGGCGTACCGGTCTCGTACAGCTTCGGGTCGCCGGTGGTCACCCACGCCTGGCCGTGGCGCGCGGCGAGCTTGAGCCCGCGCGGGCCGGTGGCCGCGACCGCGAACGGCAGCCGCGGCCGCTGCACACAGCCGGGGATGTTCCGCGCCTCGTGGGCCGAGTAGAAACGGCCCTCGTGCGACACGGAGTCCTCGGTGAGCAGCCGGTCGAGCAGCGGCACGAACTCGGCGAGCCGGTCGGCGCGCTCGCGCGGGCTCCAGGGCTCCTGACCGAGGGCGGTGGCGTCGAAGCCGGTGCCGCCGGCGCCGATGCCCAGGGTGATCCGGCCGCCGGAGATGTCGTCGAGGGAGATCAGTTCCTTGGCGAGCGTCACCGGGTGCCGGAAGTTCGGAGAGGTGACCAGCGTGCCCAGGCGCAGCCGCTCGGTGGCGGCCGCGGCGGCGGTCAGGGTCGGGATCGCGCCGAACCAGGGGCCGTCCCGGAAGTTGCGCCAGGACAGATGGTCGTAGGTGTACGCCGTGTGGAAACCGAGTTGCTCGGCCCGTGTCCAGGCCGAACGACCGCCTTCGCTCCAGCGGCGGTAGGGCAGGATCACGGTGCTCAGACGCAGACTCATGGATCCGAGGGTAAGCGGCCTCACGGGTAACCCCGGAAACGGTCACCGTATGCGCCGGCGCAGCCACGGACCGAGCAGGAACGCCGGTACGTGCTCCTGTGGGCGCGGTCGCCGGGCAGCGGGACCACCAGGCGGTGGCCGGGCGGGAAGCGGCGGGTCCGGACGTGGGCGAGGCCGCCGAAGACGGAGCGGAGGAAGGCGGCACGTCGTCGCGCGCGATGTCGTGGCACTCGACGCCTTCGACGGTGATCAGCGCGTCGTCCTCCGAGCAGAGGTGCACGTCCACCCGCGGCAGACCGCCGAACGCGACGTGGGCCTCGTGCGGCAGGGAGCCGTCCGGGTCCGTGGTGACACCGACGCCCGCGGCGCTACGGCGCGAGGTCATGTCCGCGCCGATGACGTGGGTCACCTCGATCTCGCGTCCGTGGTGGGCCGCGAGGGCGCGCAGGGCGGTGACGGCGGCCTGGGTGGTGGGCAGGTGTTCCGGCGAGTGGTCCATACCGCCGATTCCCTGTCACCGGTCACGGTGCGGGGCGTCAGCGGCGGCCGGGCAGCCGCAGGTAGCCCGGTGGGACGGCCTTCGTCAGCCAGACGCCGTTGGCGCTGACGTGGAACACATGGCCGTCGCGGTGCATGGCGCCGGCGTCCACGGTGAGCACCACCGGGCGGCCTCGGCGGGCGCCCACGCGGGTGGCGGTCTCACGGTCGGCGGAGAGGTGCGCGTCGTGCCGGTTCATCGGCCGCAGGCCCTCGGCCCGGATGGCGTCCAGGTTGCGGGCGACGGTGCCGTGGTAGAGGTACGGCGGCGGGGTCGCCGGGGGCAGGCCGAGGTCGACCTCCACGCTGTGGCCCTGGCTGGCCCGGATCCTGCCGCCCTCGATCACGAAGCGCCGCTTGTCGTTGGTGGCCACCACGTGGTCCAGTTCCTCACGGGTGAACCGGAACCCGTGGGCGGCGGCCGCGGTGATCAGCGTGTCGATCCCCACCCAGCCGCCCGGGTCCAGTGCGAGTCCGATGCGCTCGGGCTGATGGCGCAGGTGCTTGGAGAGGTACTTCGACACCTTGACGGTGCGTCTTTCGTCCATGGCTCCAGCGTGCGCCAGAGACGCGGATCACGCAGTCGGTTTTTCGCCCGTAGGTTTGGTCCACAACCAAGTCGGGTTATCCACAGGTGAATTGACGAAACTGTGGACAACTGGTGCTGGTTTTAAGGAGGTTCGCCAACCTTCTTAGCTTTTACAGTGGTTGTAGCAAGTTCATCCAATGCTCGTGCGTGCACTTCCCGTTCGGCGGCCAGGGCGATGAAGGCAGCGACGCGCTCGGTGCCAACCAGCGCTTCTACGTCCTCGATCGTCCCGGTGGGAAGCGCGACCGTACGCGTGTCCGACCGGGGTTCCGAGGGGGCGCCGGAACCGAGGTGCGAGCGAAGGTGCCGGGTGGCGAAGACCCGCATGGCGCGCGCGAGTTCGGCGTCCACGGTCTGCTGCGCCAGGGGGCGCAGCCGGCGGATGAGCGAGGCCGCTTCCGCCGCGTGCGCGTCCGTGCGGTGACCCGGATCGTCCAGGTAGCGCGCGAAGACGTACTCGGTGGTGAACTCCAGGAAACGGGCGGCGATATGCTCCACCTGGCCCCTCAACTCCCGCAGATGACGCGAGATCGCTGACAGTGGCACCCCCGCAGCGTGCAACTCGGCCGCCACGGACAGTTCTTGGGGGCTCGGAACGAGAAACGTGTCCGCGTCGCCGTCGATCCGCTCCAGCACGCCGAGCTCGACCGCCTCGGCCACGGCGGCGTCGTCGGGCCCCCCGAAGCGGGCGTCCAGTTCGGTGCGGGTGATCCGGTCGGGCCGCTCGTCCGTCCAGGGGCCCTCGACCTCCGCGACCAGGCCGAGGACACCGCCCAGGCCGCGTCCGGTGTCCCAGGCCTCCAGGAGTTCCCTGATCGAGGCGAGGGTGTAGCCGCGGTCCAGGAGGTGGGCGATCTGGTGGAGCCGGGTGACGTGGGCCTCGGAGTAGAGGTTGGCCCGGCCATGGCGCTCCGCGCGGGGAAGGAGGCCGCGGTCCTGGTAGGCGCGGATGGTCCGCACGCTGGTGCCGGTCCGGTGGGCCAAGTCCTCGATGCGGTAGGTGTGGTGGGACGGGACTCCGGTCATGTTCCGCCTCCTCGACCGGTGCCGTGCGCGGCGGCCGGCCGGAACCGGACCGCCCGCCGCCGGCTCACAGCTTGGGTTCCACCCGGGCGATCCGCCGCAACACCCCCGGCAGGAAACGGGACATGAGATGGGCGCCGCGGGCCTCAGGGGTGACCGGGACCACCGCCCTGTTGCCCGCCACCGCGTCCAGGATCGCCTCGGCGACCTTCTCCGGCGGGTAGTTGCGCAGCCCGTACAGCCGGGCCGAGTTCTTCTGGCGGCGCCGCTCCTCCGCCTCGTCGACACCGGCGAAGCGGGCCGTGGAGGTGATGTTGGTGTTGACGATGCCCGGGCATATCGCGCTCACCCCGATGTCCTGGCCCGCGAGTTCGGCGCGCAGGCACTCGGAGAGCATCAGCACGGCCGCCTTCGAGGTGCTGTAGGCGGGCAGGGCGCGTGAGGGCTGGAACGCCGCCGCGGACGCGACGTTGACGATGTGCCCGCCCTGACCGCGCCCGGCCATGCGCGCCCCGAAGAGCCGGCAGCCGTGGATCACGCCCCAGAGATTGACGTCCAGGACCTTGCGCCAGTCCTCCGTCGTCGTGGCGAAGAAGGACCCCGACAGCCCGATGCCGGCGTTGTTGACCAGCACGTCCAGCACGCCGTACTCCCGGTGCACCTTCTCCGCGAGCTTCTCCATGGCCTGCTCGTCGGAGACGTCGGCCGTCTCGGCCCAGGCCTCGGGCGCGCCGACCAGCCGGGACAGCTCGGCCGTGCGGGCCGCGGACTCCGTGTCACGGTCGACGGCCACCACGCGTGCGCCGGCCTCCGCGAACGCGAACGCCGTCGCCCGGCCGATGCCGCTGCCCGCGCCGGTGACCAGGACCAGCTGCCCGCCGAAGCGCTGGGCGTGGCGCCCGGCGGTCCTCGGCTCGGGACGGCCGCCCTCCACGGAGGTGACGAACTCCGCGATCCACGCGGTCACCTGGTCGGGACGCGTGCGGGGGATCCAGTGCTTGGCCGGCAGAGTGCGCCGGGTCAGCCCGGGCGCCCACTGCTCCAGGTCGTCGTACAGCCGCTCCGAGAGGAACGCGTCCCCCTGGGGGGTGATGAGCTGCACGGGCGCGTGCGCGTACGCGTCGGGACGCGGCCTGCGCAGCCGGGCGCGGACGTTGTCCCGGTAGAGCCAGGCGCCGTGCGCCGCGTCGGACGGCAGGGACGCGGTCGGGTAGTCCCCACCGGGGACCCGCTCGACGCGCTCCAGGATCTTCGGCCAGCGTCTGCCGAGCGGGCCGCGCCAGGCCAGCTCCGGCAGGACGGGGGTGTGCAGCAGGTACACGTACCAGGACTTGGCGCCCTGGCCGAGGAGCTGTCCCACCCGGCGGGGCGTCGGCCGCTTCACGCGCGCGTTGATCCAGTGACCGAAATGGTCCAGGGACGGCCCGGACATCGAGGTGAAGGACGCGATGCGGCCCTCCGTGCGGCCCACCGTGACGAACTCCCACGCCTGCACCGAACCCCAGTCGTGCCCGACCAGGTGCACCGGCCGGTCCGGACTGACCTCGTCCACGACCGCCAGGAAGTCGTCCGTGAGCTTGGCGAGGGTGTAGCCGCCGCGCAGGGGTTTCGGCGCCGTGGAGCGGCCGTGGCCCCGGACGTCGTAGAGGACCACGTGGAAGCGGTCCGCCAGCCGGGCGGCGACCTCCGACCACACCTCCTTGCTGTCCGGATAGCCGTGCACCAGCACCACGGTCGGCTGCTGCGGGTCGCCCAGCTCGGCGACGCACAGCTCGACCCCGCCGGTCCGCACCCAGCGCTCCCGCGCACCTGTCAGCGTCACTTCTCCTCCGCCCAGCGCCGCACGTGCGGCAGATCGTCGTCCAGCCAGAACGCGCTGTCCTCCGGGTCCCGGGAATCCGTCACCACCAGGATCTCCTCGAACTTCGCGCCGGTACCCCGGAAACCGAGGTGCGGTTCGACCGCCCACAGGCCCGGCCGCGGCGGGTGGTCGGAGAAGCGGTACGGCGACCACAGCGGCGACCAGCCCTCGCGGTGGCCGTGCAGCGCGTCCGCGACGAGGCCCTTCAGGGACTGCGTGCCGAACCCGAAGAGGTGGGGCGACCAGCGGCGCTGCGCCACCCGGTCCACCTTGTGGGCGATCACCCCGAACGGGTAGGCCCGGTGCCGGTTGGTGTAACCCTGGCGCACCATGAGCCGGTCCACGTCCTCGTAGATCTCCCGCAGCGGGCGCTTCTCGCGCACCTCGCGCAGGATCAGCTCGCGGTGCGCCTCCAGGTCGGCCATCAGCCGGTCCTGCACCGGGTTCACCCCGAGCGAGCCCGAGTAGCCGATGTCCGCCGTGTATCCCTCGTACACCGGGGCCATGTCCAGGATGAACGGCATCCCGGGCTCCAGCGCGCGGTCGGTCGGGAAGAACTGCAGCGGGATGCGGAAGTTCGCGAAGGCCGTGCGATCGCCGAACCAGGCGAACGGGAGGTGGAACCAGTCCCGCACCCCCCGCTCGCGCAGCCAGGCACGCTGCATCCGCGCCGCCTCGCGCTCGGTCACGCCCGGCTCCAGCCGCGCCGCGACCGCCTCCGCGCACTCGTAGGCGAGGCGCTGCACCCGTCTGAACCCCCGCAACTCCGCGGAGAGTCCGCTGCTCACTGCCGTCGTCATGCCGCCCCGTCCCGTCGACTGCGGTACGCGTCCGTAACTTGACACTGGTGAATGTGACAGTTGTTAGAGTCGGCGTCAATAGGCGGGGTGCGGCTGTGGACGGCCGCGGGGGCGGTCAAAGGCCGAGCCCTCCCCCGGGGGGACCCCTAGGGCCCCGTAATACCTGGGTCTGACGCCGAGACGGCTCTGAGGTCTGACGACCGCGGTGGTCGGGGTCACTACCTTCGAGGGGTGACTGTGATCGCGACCGAAAGCCTGAGCAAGCGGTTCCCCCGGGTGACCGCGCTCGACCGGCTGTCCATGGACATCGGAGCCGGTGTGACCGGACTCGTCGGGGCCAACGGCGCCGGCAAGTCCACCCTGATCAAGATCCTGCTGGGTCTGTCCCCCGCCACGGAGGGCCGCGCCGAGGTGCTCGGCCTCGACGTCGCCACCGAGGGCGCCGCCATCCGGGAGCGCGTCGGCTACATGCCGGAGCACGACTGCCTGCCGCCCGACGTCTCGGCCACCGAGTTCGTCGTCCACATGGCCCGCATGTCCGGTCTGCCGCCCACCGCCGCGCGCGAGCGCACCGCGGACACCCTGCGCCACGTCGGCCTGTACGAGGAGCGCTACCGCCCCATCGGCGGCTACTCGACCGGCATGAAGCAGCGGGTGAAGCTGGCCCAGGCGCTCGTGCACGACCCGCAGCTGGTCTTCCTGGACGAGCCGACCAACGGCCTCGACCCCGTCGGCCGCGACGAGATGCTGGGCCTGATCCGGCGCGTCCACACCGACTTCGGCATCTCGGTCCTGGTCACCTCCCACCTGCTCGGCGAGCTGGAACGCACCTGCGACCACGTCGTCGTCATCGACGGCGGCAAGCTGCTGCGCTCCAGCTCCACCACCGACTTCACCCAGACCACGACCACCCTCGCGATCGAGGTCACCGACAGCGACTGTCACCCCGACGGCACCCGCGCGGTCCGCGACGAGCTCCACGCGCGCGGGGTCGACACGCACGCCGAGGCGGGCGGACTGCCCGGGGCCGGGCACATCCTGCTGCTGACCGCCGAGGGCGACGCGACGTACGACCTCGTCCGGGACGTGGTGGCCGACCTCGGCCTCGGCCTGGTGCGCATGGAGCAGCGCCGGCACCACATCTCCGAGGTGTTCAGCAGTGACGAGCAGCGGAAGGAGGCCGTCGGCCATGGCGGTTGAGCATCCCCTGGCGACGCCTTCCGGCGACCAGACCCGTATCCACGACATCGGCTACCGCGGCTACGACGGCCCGCGCCTCGGCCGCTCCTACGCCCGCCGGTCCCTGTACTCGCAGTCCCTGCGCGGTGCCTACGGCCTCGGCCGCTCGGCCAAGTCCAAGGTGCTGCCGATGCTGCTGTTCGCGGTGATGTGCGTGCCCGCGGCCATCATGGTGGCCGTGGCGGTGGCCACCAAGGCGCACGAACTGCCGCTGGCCCACGCCTACACCCGCTACGCGCTCGTCATGCAGGCGGTGATCAGCCTGTACGTCGCCGCGCAGGCCCCCCAGTCGGTCTCGCGCGACCTGCGCTTCAAGACCGTCCCGCTGTACTTCTCCCGGCCCATCGAGACCGCGGACTACGTCGTGGCGAAGTTCGCGGCGCTGGCCTCGGCGCTGTTCGTCCTCACCGGTGCCCCGCTGCTGGTGCTGTACGTGGGCTCGCTGCTCGCCAAGATGGGCTTCGCCCACCAGTCCGGGGAATTCGCCCAGGGGTTGGTCTCCGTGGCCCTGCTCTCGCTGCTCTTCGCCGGCATCGGCCTGGTCATCGCCGCCGTCACCCCGCGCCGCGGCTTCGGCATCGCCGCCGTGATCGCCGTGATGACCATCTCCTACGGCGCGGTCTCCACCCTCCAGGCCATCGCCGACGTCCAGGGCAGCAGCGGTGCCGTCCCCTGGCTCGGCCTGTTCTCGCCGGTCACGCTGATCGACGGCGTGCAGTCCACCTTCCTCGGCGGCAGCTCCGGCTTCCCCGGCGGCACCGGCCCGTCCGGCGGCGAGGGCGTGGCGTACGCCCTGGTCGTCCTCGGTCTGATCGCCGCGAGCTACGGCCTCCTGCTGCGCCGCTACAAGAAGGTGGGACTGTGACCACGCCCGTCCCGTCGCCCGCCACCAACCTCCCGAGGAACGGGCTGCGCCCATGACCACTCTCACCATCGACCACGTGTCCCGCTGGTTCGGCAACGTGGTGGCCGTCAACGACGTCACCATGACCATCGGCCCCGGCGTCACCGGCCTGCTCGGCCCGAACGGCGCCGGCAAGTCCACCCTGATCAACATGATGGGCGGCTTCCTCGCCCCCTCCACCGGCTCGGTGACCCTGGACGGGAAGCCGGTGTGGCGCAACGAGTCCGTCTACCGGCACATCGGCATCGTCCCCGAGCGGGAGGCGATGTACGACTTCCTCACCGGACGGGAGTTCGTCGTCGCCAACGCCGAACTGCACGGACTCGGCGCCAAGGCCGCCGGGCGGGCCCTCGCCACCGTCGAGATGGAGTACGCGCAGGACCGGAAGATCTCGACGTACTCCAAGGGCATGCGCCAGCGCGTGAAGATGGCTTCCGCGCTGGTCCACGACCCCTCGCTGCTCCTGCTGGACGAGCCGTTCAACGGCATGGACCCGCGCCAGCGGATGCAACTGATGGACCTGCTGCGGAAGATGGGCGACGAGGGCCGCACGGTGCTGTTCTCCTCGCACATCCTGGAGGAGGTCGAGCAACTCGCCCGGCACATCGAGGTGGTCGTCGCCGGACGGCACGCGGCCAGCGGCGACTTCCGCCGGATCCGCCGCCTGATGACCGACCGCCCGCACCGCTACCTGGTGCGCTCCAGCGACGACCGCGCCCTAGCGGCCGCGCTGATCGCCGACCCGTCGACGGCCGGCATCGAGGTCGACACGGCCGAGGGCGCGCTGCGCGTCCAGGCCGTCGACTTCGGCCGCTTCACCGCCCTGCTGCCGAAGGTCGCCAGGGACCACGGCATCCGGCTGCTCACGGTCTCGCCGTCCGACGAGTCCCTCGAGTCCGTGTTCTCGTACCTGGTCGCGGCGTAGGAGGCCGAAGATGTACGACCCCACCGTCGCCCGGCTCACCTACCGGGCCCTGCTGGGCCGCCGCCGGGCCCTCATCCTCGGCGCGCTGCCCCTGCTGCTCATCGTGATCGCGGTCGCCGTGCGCGCTCTGACCGGAGCCGACGACCAGACGGCCTCCGACGTGCTCGGCGGCTTCGCCCTCGCCACCATGGTGCCGATCATCGGCGTCATCGCGGGCACGGGCGCGATCGGCCCGGAGATCGACGACGGCTCCGTCGTCTACCTGCTGTCCAAGCCGCTCAAGCGGCCCACGATCATCTTCACCAAGCTCATCGTGGCCATCGCCGTGACCATGGTGTTCTCGGCCGTGCCGACCCTGATCGCGGGACTGATCCTGAACGGCAACGGCCAGCAGATCGCCGTCGCCTACACGGTCGCCGCGCTGGTCTCCTCCATCGCCTACTCGGCGCTGTTCCTGCTGCTCGGCACGGTCTCCCGGCACGCCGTGGTGTTCGGGCTGGTCTACGCCCTCGTCTGGGAGGCGCTGTTCGGCTCCCTGGTGCCGGGAGCGCGCACGCTGAGCGTCCAGCAGTGGTCGCTGGCCGTCGCCCACAAGGTCGCCGGCGGGGACATGGTGACCTCCGAGGTGAGCCTGACGACGGCCACCGTGCTGCTGGTGGCCGTCACCGTCCTGGCCACCTGGTACGCCGGCCAGAAGCTGCGGTCGCTGAAGCTCGCGGGCGAGGAGTAGGCCGCCCGCGGTCTTGACGGGGACTTCACTCGGGGCCGGGCACACTGGGCGAATCGGACACACGGCTGGGAGGCCGCAGATGGGTGAGGAGATACCGCAGCGCGAAGGGCGGGAGCGGGCCGAGGCCGCCTGGGACGACATCGTCCTGGACGAGGCCTTCGTACGCGCCGCGGAGTCCTCCGAGCCGTCCGCCCGGGCCCGGATGCTCGCCGCGCGCTGGCGGGCGGAGGGACCGCAGCCGCAGCCCTGGCGCTCCGACGGGCCGCCGGCCGGCTGGTTCTTCAGCAAGGCCCGGCGGCGCGGACGGCGCCGTCGTTAGCGGCGCTCCGGCAGCCCCCGGCTAATTCGGTGGCGCCCGACTCGGCGGCGGGGCAGAGTGGTTGTGGCCCGTCCGCCGGGATCGTCCCGGCGCCACGCACTGGGAGAGGAGATGGGCGATGTCCATGCACGGCAGTACGCCCAGCTCCCGACAGGGCAGCCCGAGGCCGGCTCCGGAGTGATCGCCACTCCTCCGTGACGCCCGTGGAGCTGCCCGGGGCGGCCGCTTCGAGCACGCGATGTCCGCATCCGCGTGGGCCGCCCACCCGGAGGATTGGCCGAGTGGTAAGGCACTGGCTTGCTAAGCCATGGTCGGGTCCGAAAGGCCCGCGCACGTTCGATCCGTGCATCCTCCGCAAGACGTTGTCACCTGACCCGGCCGGCTCGCCGGCCGGGGGATCTCAGGCCAGCAACCGCTCCAGCACCACCGCGATGCCGTCGTCCTCGTTGGAGGACGTCACCTCGTCCGACACCGCCTTGAGTTCCGCGTGGGCGTTGGCCATGGCCACGCCGTGGGCCGCCCAGACGAACATCGGGACGTCGTTGGGCATGTCGCCGAAGGCGATCGTGTCGGCGGCCTTCAGGCCGAGGCGGCGGGCGGCGAGCGACAGCCCGGTGGCCTTGGACAGGCCGAGCGGCAGCAGCTCCACGATGCCCTCGCCCGCCAGGGCCACCGTGACGAACCCGCCGGCCGTCTGCCGGGCGACGGCCGCCAGCTCGTCGTCGCCCAGCGTCGGATGCTGGATGTAGATCTTGTTCAGGGGCGCGGTCCAGAGGTCGGACGCGTCCGTGAACGGAGTCGCCGGGAGCCGCCCGGTGACCGCGTATCCCGGCCCCACCAGCACTTCGCCGTCGAGACCGTCACGGCTGGCCGCCAGGTACAGCGGGCCCACCTCGGCCTCGATCTTGGCGAGGGCCACCCCTGCCAGCTGCCGGTCCAGGGTGACCGAGGTCAGCAGGCGGTGCGCCCCGGCGTCGTAGACCTGCGCGCCCTGGCCGCAGACGGCGAGGCCGTCGTAGCCGAGGTCGTCCAGGATGTGCCGGGTCCAGGGGACGGCCCGGCCGGTGACGACGATGTGCGCCGCGCCCGCCGCGGTGGCCGCGGCGAGCGCGTCCCGGGTGCGCTGCGAGATCGACTCGTCGGAGCGCAGGAGCGTCCCGTCGAGGTCGGTGGCGACGAGCCCGTAGGGGAAGCTCACCGGGTCACCGGCGCCAGGACCTCCCGGCCGCCCAGGTACGGGCGCAGGACCTCGGGAACCCGGACCGAGCCGTCGGCCTGCTGGTGGTTCTCCAGGATGGCCACGATCGTGCGCGGTACGGCGCACAGGGTGCCGTTGAGCGTGGCGAGCGGCTTGACCTGCTTGCCGTCGCGAACCCGGATGGACAGGCGGCGGGACTGGAACTCGGTGCAGTCCGAGGTCGAGGTCAGCTCGCGGTACTTGCCCTGGGTCGGGATCCACGCCTCGCAGTCGAACTTGCGGGCGGCGGAGGCGCCGAGGTCGCCGGTCGCGACGTCGATGACGCGGAACGGCAGCTCCAGCGAGGTCAGCCACTGCTTCTCCCACTCCAGCAGGCGCTGGTGCTCCGCCTGGGAGTCCTCGGGAGCGACGTACGAGAACATCTCGACCTTGTCGAACTGATGCACGCGGAAGATGCCCCGTGTGTCCTTGCCGTGCGAGCCGGCCTCACGGCGGAAGCAGGGCGAGAAGCCCGCGTACCGCAGCGGCAGCCGGTCGGCGTCGATGATCTCGTCCATGTGGTAGGCCGCCAGCGGCACCTCGGACGTGCCGACCAGGTAGAGGTCGTCCTTGTCGAGGTGGTAGACGTCCTGGGACGCCTGGCCGAGGAAGCCGGTGCCCGCCATGGACTGCGGGCGGACCAGCGCCGGGGTGAGCATCGGCGTGAAGCCGGCCGCGGTGGCCTGGGCGATGGCCGCGTTCACCAGGGCCAGCTCCAGCAGGGCGCCGACGCCGGTGAGGAAGTAGAAGCGGGAGCCGGAGACCTTGGCGCCGCGCTCGACGTCGATCGCGCCGAGGATCTGGCCGAGCTCCAGGTGGTCCCGGGGCTCGAAGCCCTCGGCGGAGAAGTCACGGATGGTGCCGTGCGTCTCCAGCGTGGCGAAGTCCTCCTCGCCGCCGACGGGCACGTCGGGGTGGACGAGGTTGCCGAGCCGGAGCAGCAGCTCCTGGGTCTCGGCGTCGGCCGCGTCGCGCTCGGCGTCGGCGGCCTTGACGTCCGCCTTCAGCTGCTCGGCGCGCTTGAGCAGCTCGGCCTTCTCGTCGGCGGAGGCCTTGGGGATCAGCTTGCCGAGCTGCTTCTGCTCGGCGCGCAGTTCGTCGAAGCGGACGCCGGAGGACCTGCGCCGCTCGTCGGCAGACAGGAGGGAGTCGACGAGCGCGACGTCCTCTCCACGGGCGCGCTGGGACGCGCGCACACGGTCGGGGTCCTCACGGAGCAGGCGAAGGTCAATCACGGGGCCCAGGCTACCGGTGCGCGGTTGCCGCTCACGAATCCCTATTCCGGAGAGTTCAGATACGCGGCTTACGTTCCGTTATGCGCTAATTGCCGAGCGTGTCAAGGAAAAGTGTCTCACTCCCTGGGACGGGGCATGCCTCGGGCGCCCGGTTGACTGGATTTCCTTGTGGGGAACGGGACTTGGGATGTGCGTTGTCCACAGGGATCCACACCCCCGGAAGGGTTATCCACAGGCTGTGGGGAAGGTCTGTGGACGTCGGAATTGATCACTCCGGAAGCGTCGAACGGATGGAAGAATTCCCGGGTCAAACCCCATCCACACCCACTTTCGGGTGGAAACCGGTCGCCCCAAAAGATGAACCATGGGAAACGGGTGGACGAAGGGTGACTCATGCGCTGGTGACACCGCCTGGGGGCCGTAGGGCGATTTGTCGACCGAACGGCACTTCCTTGTCGACTTGTCCCCAGGTCGAGAAGGGCACCTGTGGATAACACCTGTGGATAACGATGATCCGCAGGTACGACTGGCTAGAAGCGGCCGTCCTGGCAGCGCGCCACCCAGTCCGCCGCCGCCGTGAACTCCTCGTCCGAGGTCCCCGGAAGCGTCGGTCGGGCCTCGGCCGGGGTGATGTCGGCACGCGGATAGGAGCCGAGGAAACGCACCTGGAGACAGATCCGCTTCAGACCTCTGAGGGCCTCCGCCATCCGCCGGTCGGAGATATGGCCCTCGGCGTCGATGCAGAAGCAGTAATTGCCGATACCGGCACCGGTGGGCCGGGACTGCAGCAGCATGAGGTTGATGCCGCGCGAGGCGAATTCACCGAGCAGGTCGCGCAGGGCTCCGGGATGGTCGTCGCGCTGCCACAGCACCACGGAGGTCTTGTCGGCGCCGGTCGGCGCCGCGGGCCGGGCGGGGCGGCCGACCAGCACGAACCGGGTCTGGGCGTTCTCCGCGTCGTGGATCCCCGTCTCCAGGGCGCGCAGCCCGTAGCGGGCGGCGGCGAACTCGCCCGCGAAGGCGGCGTCGTAGCGGCCCTCCTGGACCAGGCGGGCGGCGTCCGCGTTGGACGCGGCAGACTCCCAGGTCGCGTCCGGCAGATGAGTGCGCAGCCAGTTGCGTACCTGCGGCTGGGCCGCCGGGTGGGCGGAGACGGTCTTGATGTCCGTGAGCTCGGTGCCCGGCCGGACCAACAGCGCGAAGGTGATCGACAGCAGCACCTCGCGGTAGATGGTCAGCGGTGCGCCGGCGACGAGTTCGTCCAGGGTGGTGGTGATGCCGCCCTCGACGGAGTTCTCGATCGGCACGAACGCCGCCTCGGCCTCACCGGCGCGGACGGCGTCCAGCGCGGACTGCACCGACACGTACGGGATCAGCTCCCGGGTGGCCGCCTCCGGGAGCGTCCGCAGGGCGACTTCGGTGAAGGTGCCCTCGGGGCCCAGGTACGCATAGCTCGCTGGCATGTCCTCACCCTAACGGCGGCACGGCGGCCCGTCGCCTCCGTCTCACGACGGCCACCCGACCGGGTGGTTTGAACGCGGAACGGCCCCGGGTGCACCGCTGCCTCGCGTATCGGAACGCCCTCCGGGCCGCCGCGGACGTGCGTGCCGGCTCATCCCTCCAGCAGCCGCTGCCCCACGTACTCGCCCTTGGCCGCCCCGCCCGGCACGGCGAACAGCCCGCTCGCCTCGTGCCGGATGTACTGCGAGAGCGCGTCGCCCCGGTCGAGCTTGCGCTGCACCGGGACGAAGCCGCGCAGCGGGTCGGCCTGCCAGCAGACGAACAGCAGACCGGCGTCGGGCGTGCCGTCCGCGTCGATGCCGTCGTGGTAGGAGAACGGGCGCCGCAGCATCGCCGCACCCCCGTTGCGGTCGGGCCGGGTGATCCGCGCGTGCGCGTTGACAGGGACAAGGTATTCGCCCTTGGCGTCCGTCTTCTCCAGGTCCATCTCGGTCGTCTCGTCGCCCCCGGACAGCGGCGCCCCGTCGGCCTTGCGGCGCCCGATGACCTGCTCCTGGGCGGTGCGCGACAGCCCCTCCCAGTCGTCCAGCAGCATGCGGATGCGGCGTACGACGGCGTAGGAGCCGTTCGCCATCCAGGCGGGCCCGGTGGTGGAGGGCACGAAGATCCGCTGGTCGAAGTCGGCGTCGGCCGGCCGGGGGTTGCGGGTGCCGTCGAGCTGGCCCATGAGGTTGCGGGCCGTCATGGGGTGGGCCGTGGCGCCCGGAGAGCGGTTGAAGCCGTTCATCTGCCAGCGCACCCGTGCGGCCGACCCGGCGTCCTTCTGGATCGCCCGCAGGGCGTGGAAGGCGACCAGGGCGTCGTCCGCGCCGATCTGCACCCACAGGTCGCCGTCGCTGCGGGCCTTGTCGAGGTGGTCGGAGGAGAAGGCCGGCAGCGGGTCCAGCGCGGCCGGCCGCTGCTTCTCCAGGCCCGTCCTGCCGAAGAAGCCGTACCCGAAACCGAAGGTGACCGTCAGCGAGGAGGGCCCCGCGTCACGGGCCACGTCGGTGTCGTCGTGCGGGGCGGCCTCGCCCGCCATCAGCCGCTCGGCCGTCGCCGACCAGCGGCGCAGCAGGGCCGCCGCCTCCTTGCGGCCCGCGCCCGGCGCCAGGTCGAAGGCGACGAGATGGCCGCGCGCCTGGAGCCCCTCGGTGATACCGGGCTGATGTTTCCCGTGAAACACCGCCCGGTCGGTGCCCACCGAGGTCAGCGGAGTGGCCCCGGCGGGCGCGGCGGCGTAGCCCACTGCGCCGCCGGTCGCGCCGAGCACGAGCCCGGTGGCGCCGGCGGTGCCGAGCAGGGCACGCCGGGAGACGCCCCGGCCGGTGCCGGGGTCGCCGGCGGGCTCGCGCACGGCGGACTCGGGCGTACGGGCCTCGGGGAGGGACTGGTCGGGCATGGTGTCGTTCAGCCGATCTGCGCGTTCTTGGAGACGGTCACCTGGTCGATGTCGGAGGTCCGCACGGTCACCGCGATCTTCCAGTCGCCGGCCATGGGGATCTGCACTGCGCTCGCCGACCAGTGGCCGGTGGTGATGTGGTCGGGGTTCACGGGGAGCGGGCCGATCTTCTTCGCCTCCAGGGTGAAGGAGACCTTCACCTCGGGGACGTCGAAGGCCCGGCCGTTGGGCCGCTCGACGTAGACGTGCATCTCGTTGCCGCCCACGCGCGCGGGGTCGAGGTCGATGCGCGCGACGCCCTTGCCGTCCGTGCCGCCGGTGTCGAAGGGCATGTCCAGGGTGAGCGCACCGGACGCGGGGGAGGACGGGGACGACGAGCGGGCCGACGCGGACGTGGCGGCCTCGGCCTGCTGCTCGGTGCGGCCCGGCTCGGTCTGCGTCAGCACGGTGGTGACGGCGAGCAGCACGACCGCGACGCCGGCCTCGGCGAGCACCGAGCGGCGCAGCCCGAACCGGTTCGGGTCGGCGTCCCGCAGCCGCTTGCGCCGGGCGGCGTCGGCCGCGGCCCGCTGCCGGGCCAGCTGTGCGGCGCGCCAGGAGTCACCGGTGCCCTCACCCTTGTCGCCCTCGGCGCCCGCGTCCCCGCCGGCCGGCCCGTTCGCGCCGGAGGACTGCTCGGCCGGTGCCTTCACGGCCGCCCCGGCCGAGGCCTTGGCGGCCGGGGCGGCCGCCGCGGAGGCGACCCGTTCCTTCCGCGGCCGGTCGGCCCCGGCGCCCGTGCCCGTGTCGGCGAGCCGCGCGGTCCACCGCCGCGAGACCGCCGCGACGCCGACGAGCAGCGCCACCAGGCCGATCTTGACCAGCAGCAGCTGCCCGTACCGGGTCTCGGTGAACGCCGACCAGGAGCCGAGCTGCCGCCAGGACTGGTAGACGCCGGTGACGACCAGCGCGAGGACCGAGCCGAAGGCCAGCCGGGAGAAGCGGTGCACGGCGGCGGCCTCGACCGGCGTCTCGGCGGGCGCGCGGTACAGGGCGGCCAGGAGCGCGGTGAGACCGCCCAGCCAGCCGGCGACGGCGAGCAGATGGACGACGTCGACCGGCATGGCGATGCCCGGCTGGAGCCCGACCGAGGCGTGCTCGGCCATGGCCCAGCTGGAGGCGAGACCGGCCGCGACGACCGTGCCGCCGACGGCGAGCCCGAAGGTCAGGTCGCGCTTCTCCTCGCCCTCCTCCCGCCGGGTGTACGCGCCGAAGAGGACGGCGACGAACAGCGCGGCGGCGGCGAGCAGCAACAGCCGGGAGACCAGCGCGGCACCGGTCTTGGTCTGGAGCACCTGGCCGAGCAGATCGAGGTCGGGGACGTCGGCGAGCTTGCCCGAGGTGGTGTACGCGCCGCGCAGGAGCAGCAGCCACAGGGTGGCCGCGGTCAGCGCCAGCCAGCCGCCGACGACCAGCCGCTGCAGGGCCCGTACGCCCGCGCCGCGCCGCCAGCAGGCGAGCACGAAGGCCGCGCCGCCCGCGAGCACGATGAAGCCGGCGTAGGACACGTACCGTCCGAACCCGTAGAGCACACCCACGGTCCCGCCGCCCGCGGCCGGCCCCGCGTCGGAGACCACGGTCGCCGAGGGCGCCCCGACGGAGAAGGTGTAGGCCCCGGCGACGGGGTGGCTGTCGGCCGAGACGACCTGGTAGGCGACCGTGTAGGTGCCTTTGGCCAGGCCGCTCTTGAGCTGCACGGCGTAGGTCGTCCCGCTCACGTTGGCGGGCGTGCCCGTCTGGACCGGCCGGCCCTTCGGGTCGAGGACCCGCACGGAGTCCCCGGTCATCGCGACCGTCTCGGAGAAGGTGAGCGACACCTGGCTGGGCGCCTTCTTGACCACCACCCCCTGCGCGGGGTCACTGCCGGTCAGCGCCGCGTGCGCGGAGGCCGGTCCGGCGCCCGCGAGCAGCGCGCCGGTGACGGCGAGCAGCAGCAGTACCAGGGTCCGCAGGCGGGGGGTGATGGTCCGCGTCAAGGTGGTCCCTCCCTCAGTGGCCGGTCGACGGGTTGTACGTGGCGGACTTCACCGGCATCTCGACGGTGAGGGGGCCGGACTCGGCGAAGGTGAGCTTCACCGTGACGGTCTGGCCCCGCCGAGGCTTGCGCTTCAGCTCCTCGAACATCAGGTGGTTGCCACCGCTCCTGAACACGAGCCGGCCGTGGGCCGGTATGGCGAAGGAGGACTTCTCGGCCATCGCACCGCCGACGGTGCTGTGCATGGTGACCCGGCCGGCGACGTCACTGCTGACCGAGGTCAGCTCGTCCTCGGCCGTGCCCTCGTTGGTGATCGTCAGGAACCCGGCGGCCATGTCGGCGGAGACCGGCTGGGGCATGTAGGGGGAGCTGACCGACAGGCCGGCCTTCCCGGAGTCCGCCCCGGAGCCGGAGCAGCCGGCGAGGGCGAGGGCCCCGGCGAGGGCGGCCGCGGCCGGGACGGCACGCCTCACGGCTTGGCTCCCTCGACGAGCTTGGGCAGGTCCTTGGTGTAGTCGTCGACCGTGGCGCCCTCGCCGTAGAGGACGTATCCGCCGTCGGTCTTCGGCGAGAACGCGATGACCTGGGTGCCGTGCACGGAGACGACCTTGCCGTTCTTGTCCTTCGTCGTCGGCTCGATGGAGATGCCGACGGACCGGGCCCCGGCCTGGATGGTGGAGAAGTCCCCGGTCAGACCGACGAACGCCGGGTCGATGCCCTTGAGCCACTTGCCCAGCTCGGCCGGGGTGTCGCGGTCGGGGTCGGTGGTGACGAAGACGACCCGCAGATCGCTCTGCTCGGCCTTGGGCAGCGCCTTCTTGGCGACGGCGATGTTGCTCATCGTCGTGGGGCAGATGTCCGGGCAGTGCGTGTAGCCGAAGTAGAGCAGGGTCGGGTGGCCCTTGGTCTCGGCCCGCAGGTCGTACTTCTCGCCGTGCGTGTCGGTGAGGACCAGGTCGGGCTTCTCGAAGGGCCGGTCGAGCACGGTGGCGGCCTTGCCCGAGTCGGACTCGGAGACCACGGAGACCGATGACTTGCCGTCGTTCCCGCTGCCGCAGGCGGAGAGGGTCAGGGTGGCGGCGGCGAGCAGCGCGGCCGCGGCGAACGTCTTGTTGCGCATAGAAAAATGTCCCAGATGTGAGAACTCCGGCGCGCACCGGGGTCGTACGACAGCGTCGCACGGCCCCGGCGCGCGGACGGAACCTTGGCTCAGGCGGCGGTCCGGCGGCGGCCGGCGAGGACGCCGTAGGCGACGCCCGCGACGCCGATGACGATGCCGACCACGCCGAGCACGCGTGCGGTGGTGTCACTGCCGCCGTCGGAGCCGGAGTCCGCGGCGGCGGCCGTCTTCTCGGTCTTGGCGGCGGTGTCCTCGGCGGCCGCCGTGCCGTGGTGGTCGCCGGTCGCGGCGGACAGCTCCAGCACGGGGGCCGGGTTCTCCGGCTCGTCCTCGCCCTCCTTGGGCACCTCGATCCAGCGCACGACCTCCTTGTTGGAGTACGTCTGGACGGCCTTGAAGACGAGCTGGTCGGCGTCCTCGGGCAGGGCGCCGACGGAGAGCGGGAACTTCTGGAAGTAGCCGGCCTCGATGCCCTTGCCGTCGGCGGTCCAGGTGACCTTGGAGACGGCCTCGTCGATCTTCTCGCCGTGCATGGTCAGCGGCTTGTCGAGCTTGGACCTGGTGACCTGGATCTTCCAGCCCGGGATGGGCTGCGGCATCACCGAGGCGATCGGGTGGTCGGCCGGGAGGTTGACCTCGACCTTGGTGGTCGAGGCGTCGTCGCGCTCGTTGGGGACCTTGAAGTCGACGACCGCGTAGCCGCCCTTGGCCGCGGCGCCCTCGGGCTGGACGGTGACGTGCGCGAAGGCCGGGGCCGACAGGGTCAGTACGGCCGTGCCGGCGACGGCAGCGGCGGCGGCGACACGGGAGACGGTACGGCGAGAGGCGACACGAGAAGCCTGCATGGCAGGGGCACTCCACTCTGAGTGAAATCCGATGGTGGTCACGGTGGTGCTGAGAGATACGCGTGCGTGCGCGGTGCCACTCGCGGTGGTCGCGGTGGTCGGCGGTGCGCACGGGTGCGGCCGCGCGGACGCGGCCCTCTCCCACCGGCGGTGTGGAGTGGTGCGGTCGCGTCAGGCGGCGAGGGCGTACCCGGCGGCGGGCGGGCCGCGCCGGATCACCGTGTGCTGGAGTGCGCTGGTGCGGGGGGTGGGTGCCTCGTCCCGGGCGGTGCGGCGCCCGCACGGGGGCGGCTCGACGGCGGGCAGCAACCCGGCGCACAGGGCGTGCACCAGCGCCAGTGCCCCGCGCAGGGATCGTACGAGCGCCGCTTCGGCGACTCCGTGCGCCGACAGCTCGATCAACCGCAGCACGGCCAGGTCGCCCCGGCGCAGCAGCCAGCCCGCGGCCACGGCCGCGAGGACGTGGGCGAGCAGCATCGGCGGCGAGGGCAGCAGCGAGGCGGTGGAGGCGGCGGGATCGGCCATGTGCTGCATGGCCGGCATGGTGCCCACGGCCCGGCGCGAGGGGTCGATCAGATGCGCGTCGAGCAGCAGGCGGTAGGCGTGTCCGGGGGTGAGCACCGACGGCCCGGACCCGCACACGAGCCGCGCCGCCCGCTCGACGAGCTCGGTGCTGCTCAGCGAACCGTCCGGCGCGGCCATCGGCATTCCGCCCGAGGTCATCGCGGTGCCCCCGTGCCGGCCCAGCCCGAACAGCGTGTGCAGGGCGGTCTGGCCGAGTGCGAGGAGCGTGGCGATGGCCGGCATCGAGCGGGCCCGCCCGGCGAGCGGGGCCACGAGCAGCAGGGCGCCGGCGAAGCCCGCGCCGAGCGTCCACAGCGGCACGGTCGCGCAGGCTGCCAGACTGTGCCCGGCCGCGGCCAGCACGACGCAGACCGCGGCGAACACCGCGGCCCGCAGGATCCGGAGTCCGGCTCCGGGACGCGCCGTGCGCGGGTGGGGGGCAGTCATGGCGGCCTCATCATCGCACTGCCTGCCCCGCCGGCGTCCGCCAGGTGGCCGGAAGCGTCCCTCATACACCGATTCCTCCCCCCGCGCATCGACCGTATGGGCGGAGTCACGTCGACGCAGTGCTTACGGCCGCCTACGCGCGGCAATACGTAACGGTATGTCGAGCCGCGGCCTGGAGGCTGGAGCATGAGCATCTGGTGGTCACTCCATCTGCGCCGCGAGGCCGCGAGCGTGCCCCTGGCCCGGCGCCTGCTGATCGGCACGATGGAGACGGCGGGCGTCGACCCGGAGATTTCCTTCGACCTGTCCGTCGCGCTCAGCGAGGCCTGCGCCAACGCCGTGGAGCACGGCGGAGCCGGGGCGTCGGGCGGCGCCTCGGAGGCGTACCGGGTGACCGCCTACCTCGACGGCGAGAAGTGCCGCATCGAAGTGGCGGACTCCGGACCGGGGTTCACGCGCACCACCGACATCCGGCCCGTTCGGGCGGACGCCGAGCACGGCCGCGGACTCTGCCTCATCCGGGAGCTCGCCGACCACGTCCACATCGGTGCCGGTCACGGCCGGGGCGGCACGGTGGTCAGCTTCGACAAGATGCTCAAGTGGCGCGGTGGCGCGCCGTCCGTGGCGGTGTGAGACCTGCGCGGTCCGTTTCCCCCCGGGTGGTCCGTCCGGGGCCCGGCGCCCCTAGGGTGCGCGCCGAGACCGAGGAGCTGTCCGGCGGCGTGACGCTGCGGCTGCTCGCGCGCGGTGACGTGGACGCGATGTGCGCGGCCTATGTCGCGAACCGCCGGCATCTCCAGCCGTGGGAGCCGGTCAGGCCCGAGTCGTTCTTCACCGCGGCCGGTCAGTCCCGGCGGGTGCACGGACTGCTGCGGCAGTTCGCCGAGGGCACCGCACTGCCCATGGTGCTCGTCGCGGAGGACGGCCGGATCGTCGGGGCCGGCCCCTGTCGGGGATCTCCCGGGGCCCGTTCCTGAGCGCCCACCTCGGGTACTGGACCGCCGCCGACCGGCAGAACCGCGGACTGGCCAGTGCCATGGTCGAGCGGATGTGCCGGCTCGCACGGGACACGGTGGGACTGCACCGGATCGAGGCGTCCACGCTGGTGCACAACACCGGGTCGCAGCGGGTCCTGGCGAAGTGCGGGTTCGAGCCGATCGGCCTGGCCCCCGCCTATCTGCACATCGACGGCGCCTGGCGGGACTGCCGGCTCTTCCAGCGGATCCTGCACGATCGCGCCCCCGCGCTCTGACGCGCCGCCGGTCCGCGGGCCGCCGCCGGTCAGCCCACGAGCGCCGCTTCCCCCGCCGCCCGGGGCGCCCGGCGCCGCGCCGCCCGGCGCGCGGCCGGACCCATCGCGTACGACGCCACCGGCATCAGCGCGCCCAGCAGCAGCCAGCCGGGCGTGCCCCAGCCCAGCAGCAGCCAGGTCACCACCAGCGGGCCGAGCGTGCGGGCGACGGTCACGCCGGTGCCGAAGAAGCCCTGGTACTCGCCCATCCGGTCGGCCGGGGCCAGGTCGAAGGACAGCTGCCAGGAGCCCGCCGACTGCTGCATCTCCGCCATCACCTGGAGCACCGCGCCGGCGACCAGGATCGCCGCGGCGGGCCAGGCGGACCGTCCCGCCGACAGGGCGAACACCGCGCAGGAGGCGAGCATGACCAGGCCGGACCGGCGCAGCACCCGCACCGCGCTGCCGATCCCGTTGACGGCCCTGGCCGCCCGCACCTGGAAGAGCGTCACCGTCAGGGTGTTGAGCACGAACAGACCGGACGCCAGCCAGGCCGGTGCCCCGGTCCGCTCGGTGATCCACAGAGGCAGCGCGAGGCTCAGCAGCGGCAGCCGCAGCAGCAGCACGGCGTTGAGCAGCGCCACCACGGCGTACGGCCGGTCCCGCAGCACCGCGAACCGCCCGGTGCCGGCGACGAGGCCCAGCGGCCGTACGGCGGGCAGCCGCAGCAGGATCAGCGCGCACACCAGGAAGCACATCGCGTCCAGTGCGAGCACGCCCCGGTACGCCGCCGCCCGGGCGCCCAGCGCGAGCCCGCCGAGTGCCGCCCCGACCGCGAGCCCGCCGTTCAGCGTCGACTGCAGCCGCGCCAGCAGACCGGTCCGCTCGCCGGCCGGGACCAGACCGGCGAGCAGCGCCTGCCGGGCCGCGGCCAGACCCGACTGCGCGGAGGCGTACACGCAGGCGGCCAGGACGAACGGCAGGAAGCCCCGCACCAGGAGGAACGAGGCGACCGCGGCCGAGGTCCCCAGGGCCAGCAGCACCGACGTGCCGCGCGGCCCGCGCCGGTCCGCGAGCCGCCCGAGCGGCACCCCGACCAGCGAACCGACCGCCCAGCCGAGGGTCAGCCCGAGCCCCACGCGCGCCGGGGCGATCCCGGCGACCTGGGTGAAGTACAGCGCCGAGGTCACGTAGTAGGCGCCGTCGCCCACGGAGTTGGCGAGCTGGGCCAGGGCCAGGAGCCGCTGCGGTCGGTTCGTCATACCGATCACGGTAGGAGCCCGGGTGGACCTCCGGGCAGACCCAATCGACTGCCCTCTCAGTGGTCCACTTCTGGTGGCGGGGTCAGCCGTCCAGCACCTTCGCGAGCACTTCCAGGGCCTCCGGATAGGTCCGCTCCCGGGGGGTGCCGTAACCGACGACCAGGCCCTGCGGCCGGCCGGTGCCCGGAACGTGCCAGTGGTCGCCGAGGGCGCCGAGCGCGAGGCCCTCCGCCTCCGCGCGGGCCAGCGCGTCGGCCTCGTCGGGCACGTCGATCAGCGCGTGCAGGCCCGCCGCGATCCCGCGCACGCTGCGGCTCGGTCCCAGCCGGTCCAGGAGGTGGTCGCGGCGGCGCCGGTATCGCAGCCGGCACGCGCGCACGTGCCGGTCGTAGGCGTGGCTGTCGATGAGTTCGGCGAGCGCCAGCTGGCCGATGGTCTCGGTGTGGTGGTCGCTGTGCAGCTTGGCGTCGGCGACCGCGTCGACCAGGTGCGGCGGCAGCACCATCCAGCCCAGGCGGAGCGCGGGACCGAGCGTCTTGGAGGCGGTGCCCAGGTAGACGACCTGGCCGGGCGCCATGCCCTGCAGCGCGCCCACGGGCTGCCGGTCGTAGCGGAACTCGCCGTCGTAGTCGTCCTCGACGATCAGCGCGCCCCGGGCGCGGGCCCAGTCGGTGAGCGCGCGCCGCCGTTCGGGGTGCAGGGTGACCCCGGTCGGGTACTGGTGGGCGGGGGTGACCACCACGGCGGCCGCCTCGCCGAGTTCCTCCGGGCGTATCCCGCGCGCGTCGACGGACACCGGCCGCACGGTGCCGCCGTTGTGCCGCACCACCTCGCGGTGGAAGGGCAGCCCGGGGTCCTCCATGGCGACGGCCGAGCCGTCGAGCACCCGGGTCAGGAGCGCGAGGCCCTGGACGTACCCGGAGGTGATGACGATCCGCTCCGGGGGCGCGAGCACCCCGCGCGCCCGCCCCAGATAGCCGGAGAGCGCGGTGCGCAGTTCGATCCGCCCGCGCGGATCGCCGTAGTCGTACGCCAGTGACGGCGCGGTCGCTATGGCGCGGCGCAGCGCCCGCAGCCAGGCCGCTGCGGGGAACGCGCCGACATCGGGGCTGCCCGGGCGCAGGTCGAAACGCGGGGCACGCGCGTGTGCGTGCGGCCGCGGCGCCTCGGAGTCGACGGAGGGCAGGGAGGCGACCCGGGTGCCCGAGCCCTGCCGTGCCGTCAGATAGCCCTCTGCGACGAGCTGGTCGTAGGCCGCCTTGGCGGTGCCCCGGGAGATGCCGAGCTCGGCCGCGAGGCGCCGGGTCGCGGGCAGCCGGGTCCCGGGTCCGAGCCGTCCGTCGCGCACGGCGTCCCGGAGGGCCCGCTCCAGCCCGACACGGCGTCCGTCCGCCGCGTCGGGTTCGAGATGCAGGTCCACCCCCACACCGGACCAGAAGTCGTCCACGAACACCCTCCCCCTAGGCACGTGTGACCTTCGCACGTGTACGGACACGCCGATGGCCGGGCACCGCACGGGTGCCCGGCCATTCAGTGTCTTATCAGCCCTTGAGGGCCGACATCCACGCCTCGACCTCGTCGGAGCGGCGCGGCAGGCCCGCGGAGAGGTTCCGGTTGCCGTCCCGCGTGACGAGGATGTCGTCCTCGATGCGCACGCCGATGCCCCGGTACTCCTGCGGCACGGTCAGGTCGTCGGCCTGGAAGTACAGGCCCGGCTCGACGGTGAGCACCATGCCCGGCTCCAGCGTGCCCTCGACGTAGGTCTCGGTGCGCGCGGCCGCGCAGTCGTGGACGTCCATGCCGAGCATGTGGCCGGTGCCGTGCAGGGTCCAGCGGCGCTGCAGGCCCAGCTCCAGGACGCGCTCGACCGGGCCCTCGACCAGGCCCCACTCGACGAGCCGCTCGGCGAGCACGCGCTGGGAGGCGTCGTGGAAGTCCCGGTACTTGGCGCCCGGCTGTACGGCCGCGATACCGGCCTCCTGGGCGTCGTACACGGCGTCGTAGATCTTCTTCTGGATCTCGCTGTACGTGCCGTTGATCGGCAGCGTGCGCGTGACGTCGGCCGTGTACAGCGTGTGCGTCTCCACGCCCGCGTCCAGCAGGAGCAGGTCGCCGGAGCGGACAGGGCCGTCGTTGCGGACCCAGTGCAGGGTGCAGGCGTGCGGGCCGGCCGCGCAGATGGAGCCGTAGCCGACGTCGTTGCCCTCGACGCGCGCGCGGAGGAAGAACGTGCCCTCGATGTAGCGCTCGCTGGTCGCCTCGGCCTTGTCCAGGACCTTCACGACGTCCTCGAAGCCGCGGACCGTGGAGTCGACGGCCTTCTGCAGCTCGCCGATCTCGAACTCGTCCTTGACCAGGCGGGCCTCGGAGAGGAAGACGCGCAGCTCCTCGTCGCGCTCGGCGGTGACCTTGTCGGTCAGGGCCGCCTCGATGCCGGCGTCGTGGCCGCGCACGACCCGCACCGGGCCGGTGGCCTCGCGCAGCGCGTCGGCCAGCTCGCGCACGTCGGCGGCGGGGAGGCCGTACAGCGCCTCGGACTCGGTGAGGGAGTGGCGGCGGCCGACCCACAGCTCGCCCTGGCCGGAGAGCCAGAACTCGCCGTTCTCGCGGTCGGAGCGCGGCAGCAGGTAGATCGTCGCCTCGTGGCCCTGGCCGGCGGGCTCCAGCACCAGGACGCCGTCCTCGGTCTGGTTACCGGTGAGGTAGGCGTACTCGACGGAGGCGCGGAAGGGGTACTCGGTGTCGTTCGAGCGGGTCTTCAGGTTGCCCGCCGGGATCACCAGGCGCTCGCCCGGGAAGCGCGCGGAGAGCGCGGCACGGCGGCGCGCGGTGTGCGCGGCCTGCTCGATCGGCTCCAGGTCACGCAGCTCCGTGTCGGCCCAGCCGGACTGCATGCTCTCGGCCAGCTCGTCGGAGACGCCCGGGTACAGGCCGTTCTTCCGCTGCTTGACGGTCTCCTCGGACTCGGTCTCGGGGCCCTCCGCGGTAACGGAATCGGGCACAGCCGGGTTGAGCTCGTCGGACACGTGATCCTCCTCGATACGCCATTGATCTCCCCCGGAAGCCCGCGGCGCTCCTGCTTGTGGCCGAGCGGGGGGCCTCCATCATCGTACGGTCGTACCGGGAGCGGGCGGGGGCCGGATGACCTGTTATGCCCGGTCATGCCGGCCACGGCCGGCTGGGCCGTCAGTCGAAGCGCGCCGCCAGCAGGACCACGTCCTCCTCGCTGTCGGCCGTGTCCAGGCCGTCCGGCAGGACGGTGCGCAGGACGTGGTCGGCGACGGCGCCGGGGTCGTGGCGCAGTGCCCGCGGGATGCCCGCCGCGGCCGCGTGCAGCCGGGTGAAGGCGCGGTCCATCGGGTCGCCGGTGCGGTGCAGCAGCCCGTCGGTGTAGAGCAGGACCGTGTCGCCCGCCTCCGCCTGCACCTCGACGCTGGGGGCCTCCCAGCAGGCCAGCATGCCGAGCGGGGCCGAGACGGAGGTCTCGGCGAACTCGGTGCGCCGCTCGCCGATCAGCAGCGGCGGGCTGTGCCCGGCACCGGCCAGGGTGACCTTGCGCAGCGCCGGCTCGCAGTAGGCGAACAGGGCGGTGGCCGAGCGGGCCGGCTCGGTCAGCCGCAGCAGCAGCTCCAGGTCGGACAGGACGGCGACGGGGTCCTCGCCCTCCATCACCGCGTAGGCCCGCAGGGAGGCGCGCAGCCGGCCCATGGCGGCCACGGCGCTGGGCCCGGAGCCGGTGACCGAGCCGACGGACAGGCCGAGCGCGGCGTCCGGCAGCGGCAGCGCGTCGTACCAGTCGCCGCCGCCGCGCGGTCCGCTGCGGTGCCGGGCGGCGAGCTGGACACCGGCCACCCGGGGCAGCCGGGACGGCAGCAGTTCCTCCGTGAGGGTCACCATGCGCGCGCGGGTGCGTTCCACCTCCAGCAGCCGGGCGAGGTGCTCGGTGGCGTGCCGGACGTAGAGGCCGGCGAGGTGGCGCTGCCGCTCGTGGGGTTCGGCCGGCTCGTCGTAGAGCCAAGCGGCGGCGCCGAGGCGGCCGGCGGAGTCGGAGGCGAGGGGCAGGGCGTAGCTGGCGGCGTAGCCGAGACGGGCGGCGACCTCGCGGTGGCGGGGGTCGAGGCCGTCCTCGGCGAGCAGATCGGGATGGACGACCTCGGCGCCCTGGCCGGTGTCGTACGGCAGTGAAGCCTGCGGGACGGTCTCGATGTGCCCGAGGTCCGCCCGGCCGAGACCGAGGCCGAGGGTGGTGCGGGGGCCGAGTCCGTCACCGGGCTCCAGGACCACGAGGCCGCGGCGGGCGCCGACCAGGGCAGCCCCGGCGCGCAGCAGTTCCTGGAGGGCGGGCTCCAGCGCGTGCGTGCGGGAGAGCCGTTCGGTCAGTTCGTGGAGCGTGGTGAGGTCGGAGACCCAGCCGGCCAGCCGGTCCTGGAGGACGGCGCCGGGGGCGGGGGCGTGCGGGGCGGGGGCGTTCCGCACGGGCGGATCCGGGTCCGGGGAGGGCACCGCGTCCGGCGCGAGGGGCATGGGCGCGGCAGTGTGTGGGGCCGTGGGAACCGCTGAATCGATTCCGGCCACTTTCGGAGGATGCGGGGCGCTCATGGCGTCCGGCTTTCAGACCGGTGCGTTTTGCTCAAAAGCATCGCAAACCCCCATGTGATTCTGCGCCGCTAGCGGTGTCTCCACATGTACACGCACTCGTGAGGGGATGTCCAGCATTGTCCTGCCGGGATTCCTGGTGTCCATGGGGCGGACCCGGGTTTCCCGCTAACCCCTTGCCTTACTGCCAAGTTGGCTGAAAACTGCCTCAGGTATCGGTCCATTGCGGTCGACTGGCCCTGCTCCACGGAGCGTCACAGCGGTCGTGATGGGTACGTACTCGGAGAAGGCCAGGGGTGGCTGGGGGTCACCCGGAACCTGGCGACGGACCCGGGCGTCATAGCCACCGACGGCCGAGCCCCATCCTCCCGTGGCGGAGGCGGAGAGAAATACGCGCGACGGCAAACGCCATGCTTCGCCACCCCCACGCCGCAGCCGTGCTCGTGATGGACGTACCAGGAACGCGGGCGCGACCGATGCTCGACCCCACGGGGTTCCCCCTGTCGTGCGCAGGGGTGTGATGCGCCAACAGGTACGCACAGTGAAGTGATCGACTCATGTTGTGATGTGGACCACGGTGTTGCCAGCGGTGCAACGGAAAGGAACGAGCGCTCATGCGCGAGATCCTCGGAAGGCGACGCAGGCTCCTGTCCAGGCGGAACGGCGGGAGGCCCGAGCTGCTCAGCGCGGCCCTGAACTACGCGGGTGAATGGCGGTGGCCCGTGCTCCCGGGCGTGGCCCCGGACCCGCGGGGGCGGTCGCGGTGCGCCTGCCCCGACCCGGACTGCACGGTGCCGGGTGCGCACCCCTTCGACCCGGGTCTGCTCGCGGCCACCACGGACCCGCGCATGGTGCGCTGGTGGTGGACCAACCGGCCGGCCGCGCCGATCGTCCTGGCCACCGGCGGAACGGCGCCCTGCGCGGTCAGCCTGCCGGCGCTCGCCGCCTCCCGCGCCCTCGCCCTGCTCGACCGGCGGGGCATGCGCCTCGGCCCGGTCGTCGCCTCGCCCACCCGCTGGGCGCTGCTGGTGAAGCCGTACTCCATGGAACAGCTGGGCGAGCTGCTGTACGCCAAGGACTTCGTGCCCGGCTCCCTGCGCTTCCACGGCGAGGGCGGCTACCTGGCCCTGCCCCCGTCCGAGACCGGACAGGGCGGCGTCCGCTGGGAGCGTGCTCCGCTGCCCGGGTCGGCCTCACCCTGGGTGCCCGACGTGGAGGCCGTGGTCGACGCGGTCGTCGACGCCCTCACTCGTACGGGTGTGAGCGCGCCCGAGTTGTAGGGGTGTCCGGCGCGGACGGGGCGGACGGGGCCCGGCGCTCGTTATCTTCCGCACATGCAGCGTCATTCCGGGGGCCACCGCGTCCCAGAGCCGCTCCCGGGCGGGCCGGACTCCCGAAGGCTTCGTCTGCTCGCCCTCCTGGCCGTCGTGGCGGCCGTGGTCGCGCTGCCGCTGACCGTGGCCTCCGGCGGGCAGGTGGGCGACGCGGGACCGGCAGCCGTCCGGGCCCCACAGCGCGGCGCCGACGAGCGAGCCGGTGACACCGCGGCACATGACACGGACGCCGGCCGCCGTGACAAGGACGCCGGGGCGCGTGGCGGGGACGCGAAGATTCCCTCCGCCGCCCCGAGCCGCTCTCCCCTGCTCCTCGGGATCGGTCTCGCGACCGCCGCCCGCTGCGGGCCGGAACTCTCCTCGCCGGAGGGCATCGAAGCGCAGACCTGTGTGCTGATCCAGGGCGCGGACACCTGGGCACGCACCTACTACCGCAACGCCACGGGCGAGTCGCTGGACTCCGTGCTGAGCCTGATGGGGCCGGGCGGCCGGACCGTGCAGATGCACTGCGTGACGGGTACCGACGACGAGCCCGCCACCTGCGAGACGCCCCGCGAGCACAGCCGGGGCGGACCGGACGCCTACACGGCCGTCGCCGAGTTCGCCGGACGCGGTCCGGACGGCGGGCTGCTGCTGCGCTCGGGCAGCAATTCCTGATCCCTGAAAGGGAGTTGACGCCCGGCTGCCCGGCGTGCACCGGGTGCGGACATGGAAAAGGCCCGGTTGCTGGCGACGGGGGATGCACCAGCAACCGGGCTACTCGAACGGTAACAAGAGATCGGCGGTTCGCAAATTCCGTCCGGGGCATTCGGCCATCGATTTCCCTGGCGGGGCGGGGAGTTGTGACAGGAGTCACCTGTTGCCCCGACTGTCGTCACGGCTGACCGACCGTTCAGCCGTGACACACCCGTGCGGGACCTCAGCTGAGCGTGACCTGCCGGTTGGTCAGCCCGCCGCGGGCCCGGCGCTCGTCCGCCGTGAGCGGCTCCTCGGCCGCGAGCGCGGCGGCGAGGCGCTCGGCGAACTCGGCGGCCGGCTTCTCCACGTCCTCGGCCCCGACCCCGCTCGGCAGGTCCCAGACCGGCACGATGAGGCCGTGAGCACGGAAGGAGCCCACGAGCCGGGTGCCCTCGCCGAGGCTGGAGCGGCCCGCCGCGTGCAACCGCGCCAGAGCGTCCAGAAGCTGCTCCTCCGGATGCGGCATGACCCAGCGCAGGTGGTTCTTCTCCGGGGTCTCGCACCAGTACGCGGCGTCCACGCCGGCCAGCTTCACCGTCGGAATGGCGGCGGCGTTCGCCCGCTCCAGGGAGGCGGTCACCTCGGGGGTGGCGTTCTCCGCGTCCGGCACCCAGAACTCGAAACCGTCGTGCACGACCGGCTCGAAGGGGGCCTGCGCGTCGAGCAGGTCCTGCAGGCGCGGACCGTCGGAGGGGGCGCGGCGGCCCTGCACGGGGGTGCCGGGCTCCGCCACCAGCGCGCGCTGGAGCGTGTCGGCGAGGTCGCGGCTGATGTCGCCGGACGACGTGTCGTTCTGCAGGCCGATCATGACCGAGCCGTCGTCGCGGCGCAGCGCGGGCCAGGCCATCGGCAGCACGGTGGCGAGGGTGACCGACGGGACGCCCTCGGGCAGGCCGCCCGCGAGGGTCAGCTCCGCCGTCGCGGCCGGGACCAGTTCGCGCAGGGCCACCAGGTCGCACTCGCCGGACAGCCCCTCGAAGGGCCGCTGCACCAGCTCGGTCACGGCGTGCGAGGCCGCCCGGCCGTGACACGCCTTGTAGCGCCGGCCGCTGCCGCAGGGGCAGGGTTCGCGGGCGCCGACGACCGGAATCTCGCCATCAGCGCCTACGGCGGGGGCCCCGTCGCTGAGCTGGGGCCGCTTGGCCTTCGTCTGGGGTCGCTTCTTGGCCATCGTGGGGTCTCCCGGTTACGGCTCTTCTGGTACGGCGGGAGCCTAGCCGTTCAGGCCCCGAGCGACGGGAACCTGTGGACAACGCACGCGCGCTCGACGCCACTGGTGTGAACCGGTGGACGGCCGCGACGTCCCGACGCGCCAGAACAGGGGCCGCGTGGACCCGGGCGGACAGGCGCCCCTCGGCGTGTCAGCCGTGGGTCAGTCCATGTCCTCGAAGGCGTCCGCGAAGTCCAGGCCGGCCATGCCGGGGATCAAGGGCGCGGTGACGCGCGTAGCGAAACCGTTCACGCGGCATCCGGCGTCGGGATCGAGGACGTCCTCGTGGACCACCACCCAGACCGTCACCTCGCCCCGGACGTCGTCCCGGACTCCCCAGTCGTCGGCCAGGGCCGTGATGATGTTCAGCCCCCGGCCGCCGTGCGCCGTCACCGACGGGGTGGCCGGTGCCGGGCGGGTCGGGCCGCCGCCGTCCGTGACCTCGACGATGAGCCGGCCGTGCGGGTCGACCCGCCACGCGGCCAGGACGTCACCGTCGCCGGCCGGGGCGTCGCCCAGGGGCCGCCCGTGTTTGCAGGCGTTGCTCAAAAGTTCGGAAAGGATCAGTACGGCATCGTCGATGACCGATTCCGTCACGCCCCCGCTGCGCAGTTGCGCGCGCATCCGGTGCCGCGCCTTCCCCACGCCCGCAGGGCCATGGGGTACGGCCATGCTCGACGACGTGGGCACCTCCTGTGCCACCACCAACGCCACCCCCGAGACCTCCTTCGCCCCACGCCACGGTGTGGATGCCCCATGGGCCTGTACCGGAAACCGGCCAGTCCCCTTCCGCTGACGCATTCGAAACGGTCGTACCCGAAGCGAACGCGCCGGAGCACTCCCTGTGACGATCCGGACCCCCACGGTGACCCCTGGGTCGACGTGTGGCTGGATTTCAGTGGTGTGGCCGAGACGGGAGGATCCAGCAGTCCCGCGGCCGGGTCAAGGGCCGTGCACGGTTTCTCGACCGCCTCTTGGCACAAACGCCTCCCGGGTCACCGCCCTGGCGTCCCGGGGATCAGCGGCCGAGCCGGTCCAGCACCGCGCGCGGGCGGTTGGTGATGATCGCGTCGACGCCGAGCCGGACACACAGGTCGACGTCCTCGGGCTCGTTCACGGTCCACACGTGGACCTGGTGACCGGCTTCCTTCAGCCGCTCCACGAGGACCGGGTGATTGCGCACGATGCGGATCGAGGGGCCGGCGATCCGCACGCCCGCGGGCAGCCGCCCGTCGCGCAGCCTGGGGGAGACGAACTGCATCAGGCAGACCGTCGGCAGGGTCGGCGCGGCCGCGCGCACGCGGTGCAGCGAGCGCGCCGAGAAGCTCATGATCCGCACCGGGGACTCGGCGGCGGTGGCCGGCGCGTCCAGACCGAACCGCTTGAGCAGCATCAGCAGCCGTTCCTCGACCTGGCCGGCCCAGCGGGTGGGGTGTTTGGTCTCGATGGCCAGCTCCACCCGCCGTCCCGCGCCCGAGACCAGTTCCAGCAGTCGCTCCAGCGTGAGGACGGAGGTGTCCGCCGGGTCCTCCGGCCGGTGCTCCCAGTCGGGCTCCTCGTCGCGGCCGCGCCAGGCCTCGCGGGTCTTCCAGGAGCCGAAGTCGAGAGCGGCGAGATCGGCCAGCTCCAGCGCGGAGACGGCGCCCCGGCCGTTGGAGGTACGGTTCACCCGCCGGTCGTGGACGCAGACCAGATGGCCGTCCGCGGTCAGCCGTACGTCGCACTCGAGGGCGTCCGCGCCGTCCTCGATCGCCTTCCGGTAGGCGGCGAGGGTGTGCTCGGGCGCGTCCTCGGAGGCGCCCCGGTGGGCGACGACCTGGATGGAGTGCTGTGGTGCGTGGGTCACCGCGTCATGGTGCCACCGTCGCCGGGTAGACGGGGCGGCGCGGAGGAATCCGTGCGACGAACAGGGGCATAGGCCCTCGAACTTTATGCAACCTTTGCGTTGAAGATCCTATATAAAGAAGAGTCCCGGACCCACAGCCACCGCTTATGGTGCTCTGACGGCCCGTGGGAAAAGCTGACTGCAGACAAGTGCGACCGACGAACACAGGCGTGGATCGAGGAGAAGAGCTGTGAGCACCGAGAACGAGGGCAACGCGGTACCCCCGGCCCCGTCCGCACCTCCCGTGCCGGTGGCCTCTCCCGCCGCTTCCCCGCAGGGCCCCGCGCCCGACGGGAACGCGCCGACGGCCCCGCTGCCGCCGGTGCCCCAGGACACCCGGGCAGCCGCCCACGAGCAGGACCCGGCCTTCGGTCAGGCCGCCGCGCACCAGGCGGGCCCGGCCCCCGACGGCTCCTGGCCGCCCCCGCCGCCGTCCACCCCGTCCTACGGCGACGGCGGTGCCGGAGGCTACGGCGGCGCGGGCGGCACCGGCTGGGGGGCCTCGTACCAGCAGCCCGCCCCGAAGCCCCGCAACGGGCGCGGCGGTCTGGTCGCCGCGGTCCTGGTGGCCGCGCTGGTCGCCGGCGGTCTGGGCGGTGGCCTCGGCTACACCCTGGCCCGGGACAACGACAGCGGCGGCTCCACCACCGTCTCGGCCTCCGACAGCGGGGCCGCGCAGGTCAAGCGTGCTCCCGGCACGATCGCCAACGTGGCCGCCCGGGCCCTGCCCAGCACGGTCACCATCGAGGCCGAGAGCAGCAACGGCGAGGGCGGCACGGGCACCGGCTTCGTCTTCGACAAGCAGGGCCACATCGTCACCAACAACCACGTGGTCGCCGACGCGGTGGACGGTGGCAAGCTCACGGCCACCTTCCCCGACGGCAAGAAGTACGACGCCGAGATCGTCGGCCACGCGCAGGGCTACGACGTCGCCGTCATCAAGCTCAAGAACGCGCCGTCCGACCTGAACCCGCTCGCCCTCGGCAACTCCGACAAGGTGGCCGTCGGCGACGAGACCATCGCCATCGGCGCCCCCTTCGGCCTGTCCAACACGGTGACGACCGGCATCATCAGCGCCAAGGACCGCCCCGTCGCCTCCAGCGACGGCAGCTCCAGCAGCAAGGCGTCGTACATGAGCGCCCTGCAGACCGACGCGTCCATCAACCCGGGCAACTCGGGCGGCCCGCTGCTGGACGCCTCCGGCGCGGTCATCGGCATCAACTCCGCGATCCAGTCCAGCAGCAGCGGCGGCTTCGGCTCCGGCCAGTCCGGCTCGATCGGCCTGGGCTTCGCGATCCCGATCAACCAGGCGAAGTACGTCGCCCAGCAGCTGATCAAGACCGGCAAGCCGGTGTACGCGAAGATCGGCGCGTCCGTCTCCCTGGAGGACTCCACCGACGGCGCGAAGATCACCGACCAGGGCGCGGCGGGCGCCGCGGCGGTCGAGACGGGCGGCCCGGCCGACAAGGCCGGCCTCAAGCCCGGCGACGTCATCATCAAGCTCGACGACCACGTGATCGACAGCGGCCCGACCCTGATCGGCGAGATCTGGACCCACAAGCCGGGCGACAAGGTCAAGATCACCTACAAGCGGGGCGGCCAGGAGCACACCGTGGACCTGGCGCTGGGCTCGCGCGACGGCGACAGCTGACACCGGCGGGCGGTACGCGCGCACAGGGGTGCCTCTCCACGGGGGCACCCCTTTCGCGTGCCATCACCGCGCCCACCACCAACTCACGGCCTCTGTGGGCGGCTTGGCCACCACTCGTCCGTCACCACGGAAAACGACTTGTCCGGGCGGCCGTGACGCCCGCACGATCTCCCCATGACCACCATCACCGCACTCCTGCCGCTGTCCGCCGCCGTCCGATCGGCGCGCGCCCAGCAGCAGACCGGCCGACCGTGGAGACCGACGCCCGTCTCCGCATGAGCGCGGCCCTCGTCGCGGGGCTCCTCGCCGGCTATGGCATCGCCATGCCCGTGGGAGCGGTCGCGGCGTACCTCGTGGCGCTGACCGCCCGGACCTCCTTGCGGATCGGCGCCTGTGCCGCCCTCGGAGTGGCGACCGCCGACGGCCTGTACGCGGCGATCGCCGTGATCGGAGGCTCCGCGCTGACGCGCGTCGTCGAACCGGTCGCGCCGCAGCTGCGCTGGGGCGCCGCCCTGGTCCTCCTCGCGCTGGCGGCGCACAGCGCGGCAACGGCGATCGCCCGTCACCGCACCCCGCGGACGGCGTCCCGCACCGACGACGCGCCCCTGGGCCCCGCGCGGGCCTATCTGGGGCTGTGGGGCATCACGATGGCGAACCCGCTCACCGTGATCTACTTCGCGGCCCTCGTGCTCGGCAGCCAGACCGGTGCGGCGGCCGACGCCCCGGAGCGGACCGTGTTCGTGCTCGCCGCCTTCGCGGCCTCCAGCAGCTGGCAGTTGCTGCTCGCCGGCGGGGGAGCACTGCTCGGCCGGCTGCTGACCGGCAGCCGCGGGCGGCTCCTCACCGCCCTGGCCTCCAGCGCCGTGATCACCGCACTCGCCGCCCGCATGCTCCTCGTACCGCCGTGACGGGCGCGGGCGAACGGAGCGGGCGGCCGCATGGGGACCACGCCGCCCGCCGGGCGCCCGCTCCCGGTACGCTGTACCCGCTCCGTCCCAGGTGGCACGGGGACGAGGTGGGTTGCCCGAGCGGCCTAAGGGAACGGTCTTGAAAACCGTCGTGGCGCGAGTCACCGTGGGTTCAAATCCCACACCCACCGCCCTGCGGAACGGCCCCTGACCAGGTAGCGGATACCGGGTCGGGGGCCGATTCGCGGACCGGGGCCGCGCGGTCGCCGACACGGTCCCGCGGGCAGAGGATGGAACCGACGGAGCCGGCAGGCGGACCCGGCCGTACCGAACGCCGGGACGCGGCGGCCGGAAGGAGGCGCTCCTCATGCCCCAGTTCATGGATGTCCACCACGGGATGCAGGGCATCACGGCGGACCAGCTGATGGAGGCCCACCGGGCCGACCTCGCCATCGAGCACGACGAAGGCGTCCACTTCGAACGGGCCTGGGCGGACCCGGCGTCCGGCACGGTGTACTGCCTCTCGGCGGCACCCTCGGCGGACGCCGTCCAGCGCGTCCACGAGCGGACCGGGCACCCGGCCGACGAGATCCACCCGGTCCCCGTGAGCATCTGACCACCGGCCGAGGGCGCGCGCACCGGCGCCGGCCACCGAGCGGCGCCCGCCGCCGGGCAGGTGAGGCGGTGGCGGGAGTGGTGTGCCGCGCCCGTCACAGGATCCGCGCGTGGTGACGGCGGTGTTCCGAGTCCGTCACACGGGCCGCCGCGGTGCTGCGGTCGCGCACGGGCGGGCACTACGGTCCGGAACGGAGCGGCCGGCCGGGCCGCCCGTGACCAGGGGGGAAGTTCCACATGCATGCCCACCGCCGCAGACCCGTCGCCGTCGCCCTCGCCGCCGTCGCGCTGGCCGCCGTACTCACCGGATGTCAGGGGGACGACGAGGCGGCCGGCTCGGACGGCACCCCCGGCGCCGGTGCCACGGCCGCCTCGGCGCCCGGCAAGGCCGGTACCCACAAGGCAGGCACCGGCAAGGGGGGAAAGAGCGAAGGCGCGGGCAAGGGCGGCGGCACGGCGGGCGCCGGCGGCGGGGCGACCGCCACGCCGTCCGGCAAGGCCACCGGACCGGCCGGGCCCGCCAAGAGTGCGGCGCCGTCCGCCGGCTGTGTCACCAAGGCGCCGGATCCGGACCACGTCGACCCCGACGAGTTCGCGCTCTACCGCGTCGAGGAACTACCCGCCTCCACCGGCAAGGTGAACCTCGTCATCCAGCACGGCGCCTGGGGGTGCGCCGGCGGTGACGGCGAGGGCGCGCCGTTCGTCGTCACCGGCGAGGACAGCCGCTGGGCCCTGGACCAGGCCGCGTACGTCACCGCCACCAACCCGGTCACCGACGGCAGCGAGAACCGGCGCATCGGTGTGCAGGAGCTGATCGACTGGGTCGAGGCGCACCCGGACTCCGGGCTGGTGTTCAAGTACGAGACCGGCGAGGACGGTTCCATCGACCGCCTGGAGCAGGTCTACGCGCCGTAGCGCCCGAGGTCTCCCGCGCGCAGGAAGGGGTGCCTCCGTTGGAGGGGCACCCTTTCCGGTGCGTGCGGTGGTCACCCGCCGCTCCCCCCGGCTTCTCAGGGCTGGTGCCCGGTCATCCGGGCCGCCGAGGCGATCGTCGCGCGGGCCTCGCGTTCGGACAGGCCGGTGTGGCGGGCCGCCTCGGTCAGCGGGTCGGCCAGGGCGGGGCCGATGCCGTTCTCGTAGGCGCGGCAGGCGGCCCAGAACAGACGGGTGTTGCGCTGGCCCTCGTGGGCGGAGAGGACGAAGTGCACCAGCCCGCGGCCGTGGTCGCCGGGTGCGGGCGGGGCCGGGTGGCTCGCCCGGGGCGGTGGCAGGAGCAGGCGGAGCAGGGAGGGCGGGCAGGTGGCGGGGGCCAGGTGCGCGGTGCCGGGGGCGGTGGCGTAGACGCCGTGGTCGGTGCGGGAGCCGGGGCCCACGAGGTAGCCGCCGGCGCCCCGGATGTCGATGCCGGGGGCGAGGCGTCCGGCCGAGTTCGGTACGACGACGTCCGGCGGGCCGGTCAGCCACAGGTGCCGGCCGCCGCTCGGGGTGAGGACGACGACCGTCTCCGGGATCGTGAACAGATGGCGCAGGGCCAGCTCGCGCAGGGCGACCGAGGAATCCGTGTCGGACTTGGTGTCCAGGTCGACACCGATCAGGTGGTACGGCGGCAGTCCGCAGGCGATGCCGTAGCCGGTGGCCCAGGGGGCGGCGGCGAAGAGCTCTCGGATGCGGCCAGGGTCGGTGGAGGCGTCGTACACGCCGTGCCCGAGGCGGCCGCACTCGCCGTGGCAGCGCGACCCCGCCGGGTCGGGTTCGGTCCGGTGCGGCGAGCGCAGCGCGGGGAGTTTCGTCCGGGAGAGGGGGAGGACGGCGAGGCCGCGCTCGGCGGCCGACAGGGCGTGTGCGAGGGCCAGCGTCGTGGTCTGCCGGTCGATGGTGGCCATGGCTCCATGTTCGTACGCATGTTCGAAAAAGGGAAGAGGGGGGGTCGCGGCACGCCGGAATGATGGCGGATTGGCAGGAAATATGCCGTAACGATTCCTCTCGTGTGGCGCTTGAATGCTGAACATCCGTTCTCGCCCGGATCGGGTCGGGAGGGGCGGAAAGGTGGTGATGGGGGTTTATCGACTTGTCATCACGCTTGCGTGCGAATTGCGCCTTAGGGGGTGGTTCGCCGGGGATTCGGTGGGCAACTCTGGTTGCGCGACGTCGTCCACGACAGTCGGGGCGGTCGGCCAACTGCTCTGACGCAAGCCGTAGTTCACGTACTTGTGGCCCTAGGGCCGCTCAGTGCTTGGTTCTGGAGGAACAACATGGCAAGCATCCGTACCGCCCGCGTTCTCGCCGCCGTCGCCGCGCTCCCCCTCGCAGCCGCCCTCTTCACCGGCGTCGCGACCGCGGACAACGGCGCCTTCGCGGGCGACGGATCGAACGCGGGAGTGGCGTCCGTCGTCGGCAGCGGGGTCGGCCACGACAACAACGGCAACTCGTCCACCACACAGCAGAACGCGGTCGGCTCAGGGGCCTCGAATCAGAGCAGCACCGCGCAGGTGAACGGCTCCGCGTTCACGGCCATCCAGCAGGGCAACGAGAACGTCGCCATCCGCTTCACCCGCCTCTGGTGAGCGCGGTGCGAGGTTCCTCCACGGGAGGACCTCGCGGGGGTGCTTCGGGGTCGTCACACGTCCGCGCGGCGGTACTTCGGTACCGCCGCGCAGGCGTTTCCCGGGCGGGCCGGCCGCGGAACCGACCTTGACACCACCCACGATCTGACGGACAGTCAGAAACTGTCTCGTCAGACGAGTGTGGCCGGGAGGTCCGCCGTGCACCTCGCCCCCACCGAGCGGCAGCAGCGCCTGCGAGCCGAGCTCCGCGCCTACTTCCGCGACCTGATGCCGGAGGGCGGCGAGCCCGCCGACCCGCGCGCCCTGCTGCGCCGCATCGGCGCCGACGGCTGGCTGGGCCTGGGCTGGCCCGCCGCCTACGGGGGCCGCGGCCGGGGCGCGGACGAGCAGTTCGTGTTCTTCGACGAGGCGTACCGGGCCGGCGCGCCCGTCTCCATGGTCACGCTGAACACGGTCGGCCCCACCCTCATGCAGCACGGCAGCGAGGCCCAGAAGGCCCACTTCCTGCCCCGGATCCTCAGCGGTGAGCTGGTCTTCGCGATCGGCTACACCGAACCCGGCGCCGGCACCGACCTCGCCTCGCTGCGCACCAGGGCCGTGCGCGACGGCGACGGCTGGCGGATCGACGGCCAGAAGGTCTTCACCTCCGGCGCCCAGCACGCCGACTGGATCTGGCTCGCCTGCCGCACCGACCCGGACGCACCCGGTCACCGGGGCATCTCCGTCCTCCTCGTCCCGACCGACGCACCGGGGTTCTCCTGGACGCCGATCGAGACCGTGGGCGGTCAGACGACGACGGCCACCTACTACGACGGCGTCCGAGTGTCCGCCGGGAACCTCGTCGGCACCGAGCACCAGGGCTGGTCGCTGATCACCGGCCAGCTCAACCACGAACGCGTCGCGCTGGCGGCCGTCGGGATGCAGGCCGAGGACTTCCTCGCGGCGGTGCTGGACGCCGTCCGTACCCCGGATCCGGTGACCGGGCGGCGCCGGGTGGACGAGCCGTGGGTGCGGTCGCAGCTGGCGGAGGCGCACGCCCGGCTGGCCGCGACCCGCCTCCTCAACTGGCGTCTCGTCGCCGACCTGGGGAGCGGCGGGCCCGCCCCCGGCGACGCGAGCGGCGTGAAGTTCGCGGGCACCGAATCGGCGGTCGCGGTGTACCGGATGTGCCAGCACGTGCTGGGGGCGGACGAGTCGGCGGGGCTGGTCCGTTCCGGATCGCCCGGCGCGTTCGGGGACGGCGAGCTGGAGCGGCTGAACAGGGCGGCGCAGATCAACACGTTCGGGGGCGGGGTGAGCGAGGTGCAGCGGGAGATCGTCGCGACGATGCGGCTCGGGATGACGAGGGGGCGGAGGTGAGCGGGGCGGGCGGTGAGCCGCGAGGCGGCGAGGCACGGGTCGGCGGGTCGGCGGAGACGGGCCCGGTGGGCCGGGTGCCGGTGGGCAGGCCGCCGGAGGACGGGAACCGGGCGCCACTGGCAACGCGGCTCAAGGCGTACGAGGGCCGCCCGGCAGCCGTCGGTGGCGTGGGCAAGGACCCGGTGAATGCGCCGATGATCCGGCACTGGTGCGAGGCGATGGGCGACACCGCCCCGGCGTACCGCGGCCCCGACGCCGTCGCCCCGCCCACCATGCTCCAGGTCTGGACGATGGGCGGCCTCTCCGGCCACGAGGGCCGCACGGGCGCCTACGACGAACTGCTCGCCCTGCTCGACGCGTCGGGCTGCACGGCGGTGGTGGCCACCGACTGCGAGCAGGAGTACCTGCGGCCCCTGCGCCCCGGCGACGAGGTCGCGTTCGACTCGGTGATCGAGTCGGTCTCCGACCGCAAGACGACGAAACTGGGCGCGGGACACTTCGTCACGACCCGCACGGACGTCCGCGTCGGCGGCGATCTGGTCGGCACCCATCGCTTCCGCATCCTCAAGTACGCGCCCGCGCCCACCCGGCCCCGGGCGCGGCGCCCCCACCCGGTGGTCAACCGGGACAACGAGGGCTTCTGGCGGGGCGTGGCCCAGCACCGGCTGCTCATCCAGCGCTGCACGGACTGCGGCACCCTGCGCCACCCCTGGCTGCCGGGCTGCAACGCCTGCGGCGGCCCGGACTGGGACACGGTCGAGGCGGGCGGCGAGGGCACGGTCCACTCCTACGTGGTGATGCACCACCCGCCCTTCCCGGCCTTCACGGACGCCGACGAGGACTCCGGCACGGCGGGGCCGTACGCCGTCGGCCTGATCGAACTCGCCGAGGGCGTGCGGATGGTGAGCAACGTGGTCGGGGTGCCGTACGACAAGGTGCGCATCGGGCTGCCGGTGCGGTTGGAGTTCCGGCGGTACGCGGTCGAGGGCGCCGACGAAGGCACGCTGGACCTGCCCGTCTTCCGGGTCGTCGAAGGCGAGGGCTGACGTGGACTTCACCCCCACCGAGGCCCAGGCCGGGGCCCGCGGCCTGGCCGCGCGGATCTTCGGCGACCTGGCCGGCCACGAGCGTCTGACGGCCGTGGGCACCGGCAGCGACCCGCAGCTGTGGAAGGCCCTGAGTACGGCGGGCCTGATCGGCGCGGTCGGGGAGCTGGGGCTGCTCGGGCTGGTGCTGCTGCTGGAGGAGCAGGGCCGCACCACGGCCCAGGTGCCGTACGCGGCGGCGTGCGTCTACGGCCGGCTGGCGGTCCTGGCGCACGGCGGCCCCGAGCAGCGCGAGCGGCTGCTGCCCGCCATCGACGACGGCTCACTGGTGGTCACCGGGGCCTTCCCGGCGCAGAAGGGGGTACGGGCCTCGGCGGCGGGTGAGCTGACCGGCACCGTCCCCGTCGTGCCCTGGCTGCGGGACGCCACCCACGTCCTGGTCGCCGACGCCGGCCGGCGGCTGTGGCTGGCCCCGCTCGGCGAGGGCACGGTGACCACACCGGTGGAGCTGACGGCGCCCTGGTCGGCGGCCCGGCTCACCCTCGACGGGGCACCGGCGGAACCCCTGGGCGGCCCCGGCGCCTACGCCGACGTCCTCGCCACCGCCCGTACGGCCTTCGCCGGACTCCAGGCCGGGGTGTGCGCCGGATCGCTGGCACGGGCGGTCGCGCACACGAACGCCCGGGAGCAGTTCGGGCGACCGCTCGCCACCCGGCAGGCCGTCCAGCTGCGTGCCGCCGACGCCCACATGGACACCGAGGCGATACGGGTCACGGCCTACGAGGCGGCCTGGCGCCGGGACGCGGGACTGCCGTACGCCACGCACGCGCTGACCGCCGCCTGGTGGGCGTCCGAGGCGGGAGCGCGGGTCGTGCACACCGGTCAGCATCTGCACGGCGGGGCCGGAGCCGACGTCGGCCATCCGGTGCACCGGCACTTCCTGTGGGGCCGGCAGCTGGACGCCCACCTGGGCTGCGGTCCCGAAGTGCTCCAGGAACTGGGGGAGTCGATCGCGAATGGGGAGTGAGGGATGACGACGGCACCGACGGCACCGACGGTGGGCGCCGAGCTGCCCGCGCTGGAGATCCCGGTCACGCGCACCCTGATCGTGGCGGGCGCGATCGCGTCCCGGGACTACCAGGACGTGCACCACGACGCCGAGCTGGCCCGGCAGAAGGGCTCGCCGGACGTCTTCATGAACATCCTGACGACCAACGGCCTTGTCGGCCGGTACATCACGGACCACTTCGGTCCGTCCGCGGTGCTCCGCAGGGTCGCCATCAGGCTCGGTGCGCCCAACCACCCGGGGGACACGATGGTGCTGACGGGCCGGGTCGAGGCGGTCGACGGGGACACCGCCACGGTGCGGGTCGTCGGCGCCAACGGCATCGGCACCCACGTCACCGGCACGGTGACGGTCACCGTCCCCGCCGCCGGCGGACCGGGCCCCGCCGTGTCGGAGGCCGGCTCATGAGCGTCCGTCAAAAGGACGGCCTCGGCGGCCGGGCCGCGATCGCCGGCATCGGGGCCACCGAGTTCTCCAAGGACTCCGGGCGCAGCGAGCTGCGGCTCGCGGTGGAGGCGGTGCGGGCGGCGCTCGACGACGCGGGTCTCACCGCGGCCGACGTGGACGGCCTGGTGACGTTCACGATGGACACCAGCCCGGAGATCACGGTGGCCCAGGCGTGCGGGATGGGCGAGCTGTCCTTCTTCTCCCGCGTCCACTACGGCGGCGGGGCGGCCTGTGCGACCGTCCAGCAGGCGGCGCTCGCGGTGGCGACGGGCCTGGCCGAGGTGGTGGTCTGCTACCGGGCCTTCAACGAGCGCTCGGGCCGCAGGTTCGGCGCGGGCGTGCGGCACCGGGAGCCGTCGGCGGAGGGGGCGGCGCTGGGCTGGGCGCTGCCGTTCGGGCTGCTCACCCCGGCCTCCTGGGTGGCGATGGCGGCACAGCGGTATCTGCACGCCCATGGGCTGACGCCGGAGGCGTTCGGGCACGTGGCCGTGGTGGACCGCAAGTACGCGGCGACCAATCCCGCGGCCTGGTTCCACGGCCGCCCGATCACGCTCGCGGAGCATGCCGCGTCCCGCTGGATCGTGGAGCCGCTCCGGCTGCTGGACTGCTGCCAGGAGACCGACGGCGGGCAGGCGGTCGTCGTCACCTCGCTGGAGCGGGCCCGCGACCTGCCGCGCCCGCCCGCCGTGATCGTGGCGGCCGCCCAGGGCGCCGGCCGGGCGCAGGAGCAGATGACAAGCTTCTACCGGGACGACCTGACCGCACTGCCCGAGATGGGCGTGGTGGCCCGGCAGTTGTGGCGGACGTCCGGGTTCGGTCCGGCGGACATCGACGTGGGGATCCTCTACGACCACTTCACCCCGTTCGTGCTGATGCAGCTGGAGGAGTTCGGGTTCTGCGGCCGGGGCGAGGCGGCGGACTTCGTGGCCGGGGAACGGCTCCCGCTCAACACGCACGGGGGGCAGCTCGGGGAGGCGTATCTGCACGGGATGAACGGCATCGCCGAAGCGGTGCGCCAGGTGCGCGGCACGGCGGTGAACCAGATACCGGGAGCGGCCCGGACCCTGGTGACGGCCGGTACCGGCGTGCCGACGTCGGGGCTGGTCCTCGCCGCCGACGGCTGAGCCGGCGGCCGGCCGCCCGGACCGGAGTCAGGGTCGGACCCGCAGACGGGGTGGATCCGCCGTCCACCTTCAGGAGGTGGGGACGGCCCCACCCCTACAACCTGAGGGGGACGCCGCTTCGGGACCTGCGGCCGATCCGCCGGACCGGGCACGCTCCTAGCGTTGGAGCCATGACCACACCCGTCTGCACCAGCGCCTCGGCCGCCGCCGCACCAGGGCGGCAGACCGCGTACCCGTCCTTCGCTTCGTACGTGAGGGCCCGCCAGCCGGTCCTGCTGCGCACCGCGCGTTCGCTGACCGCCAACCCCAGCGACGCCGAGGACCTGCTGCAGACCGCGCTCGCCAAGACCTACGTGGCGTGGGAGCGGATCGAGGACCACCGGGCGCTGGACGGCTACGTGCGCCGGGCGCTGCTGAACACGCGGACGTCGCAGTGGCGCAAGCGCAGGGTGGACGAGTTCTCCTGCGAGGAACTGCCCGAGCCGGAGCCGCTGCCCGGCGGTGACGACCCGGCCGAACGGCAGGCACTGCACGACGCCATGTGGCGGGCGATCCTGAGACTGCCGTCCCGGCAGCGGGCGATGGTCGTCCTGCGGTACTACGAGGACCTCAGCGAGGCCCAGACCGCCGAGGTGCTCGGTGTGTCGGTCGGCACGGTGAAGTCGGCGGTCTCCCGGGCCCTGGGCAAACTGCGCGAGGACCCCGAGCTGGTACTGGCCCGCTGAGGGACACCCCGCGGACACAATTTTCCTTCCCCTAGTGACATACCGCGCGGTATGTGAGCAGAATCAGCGCAGCCCTCTACCACCGCGTAGGCAATGTCGCCCTGGAGGACGCCGTGCTGAGCACCATGCAGGACGTACCGCTGACCGTCACCCGCATCCTCACGCACGGGGTGCTGGTGCACGGACGGTCCCGGATCACCACCTGGACCGGCGAGGACGAGCCGCAGCGGCGCAGCTTCGCCGAGGCCGGGGCGCGTGCGGTGCAGCTGGCCAACGCCCTGCGGGACGAACTCGGCGTCCGCGGCGACGACCGGGTCGCCACGCTGATGTGGAACAACGCCGAGCACGTCGAGGCCTACTTCGCGATCCCCTCCATGGGCGCGGTCCTGCACACCCTGAACCTGCGGCTGCCCGCCGAGCAGCTGGTGTGGATCGTCAACCACGCCGCGGACCGGGTCGTCATCGTCAACGGCTCGCTGATCCCGATGCTCGCCCCGCTGCTGTCGAAGCTCCCGACCGTCGAGCACGTCGTCGTCTCCGGGCCGGGTGACCGCGCCCCGCTGGACGGCACGCACGTCCGGGTCCACGAGTACGAGGAACTGATCGCCGGCCGGCCCACCACCTACGACTGGCCGGAGCTGGACGAACGCCAGGCCGCCGCCATGTGCTACACCTCCGGCACCACCGGCGATCCCAAGGGCGTGGTCTACAGCCACCGTTCGATCTACCTGCACTCCATGCAGGTCAACATGACCCAGTCGATGGGGCTGACCGATCAGGACACCTCGCTGGTCGTGGTGCCGCAGTTCCACGTCAACGCCTGGGGCCTGCCGCACGCCACGTTCATGACCGGCGTCAACATGCTGATGCCCGACCGCTTCCTGCAGCCCGCGCCGCTCGCCGAGATGATCGAGCGGGAGAAGCCGACCCACGCGGCGGCCGTCCCGACCATCTGGCAGGGCCTGCTCGCCGAGCTGCACGCGAAGCCGCGCGACGTCTCCTCCCTCACCCAGGTCACCATCGGCGGCTCGGCCTGCCCGCCCTCCCTCATGGAGGCCTTCGACGCGCTCGGCATGCGGGTCTGCCACGCCTGGGGCATGACGGAGACCTCCCCGCTGGGCACGGTCGCCCGGCCCCCGGCCCACGCGGTCGGCACGGACGAGGAGCTCTCCTACCGCCTCACCCAGGGCCGCTTCCCGGCCGGCGTCGAGGCCCGCCTCACCGGCCCCGGCGGGGAGCGCCTGCCCTGGGACGGCGAGTCGGCCGGCGAACTCGAGGTCCGCGGCCCGTGGATCGCGGGCGCCTACTACAACGGCCCCGACGCCGAACCGCTGCGTCCGGCCGACAAGTTCAGCGAGGACGGCTGGCTGAAGACCGGTGACGTCGGCACCATCTCCGCCGACGGCTTCCTCACCCTCACCGACCGCGCCAAGGACGTCATCAAGTCCGGCGGCGAGTGGATCTCCTCGGTGGAGCTGGAGAACGCGCTGATGTCCCACCCGGACGTGGCCGAGGCCGCCGTGGTCGCCGTGCCCGACGACAAGTGGGGCGAGCGTCCGCTGGCCACGGTCGTCCTCAGGGAGGGCGCCACGGCCGACTTCCGCAGCCTGCGCGTCTTCCTCGCCGAGGAGGCCCGCATCGCCAAGTGGCAGCTGCCGGAGCGCTGGACGCTGGTCCAGGCGGTGCCGAAGACGAGCGTGGGCAAGTTCGACAAGAAGGTCCTCCGCCGCCAGTACGCGGACGGTCAGCTGGACGTCACCAACCTCTGAGCGTGTCCCCGTGACACCGGGGCGGCACCACGCTGCCCGGTGTCACGGGCGGTCTGGCGGTGATCCGCTGAGGCGGCGGTCCCCTCCGGCCTACGGGGCGTCCCACGGACGATGAGGCCGTCCGCCCGCGGGCCCGCTGTAGTGGCCGCTCCCCCGGAAGCCTCGCCACTGCGGGAGTCGTCCGCCCCGTCCGGCTGTCGTGCCGGATGCCCCGGACGCGCGGTCCGGCTCACGGCCCGCACGGCTCACCGCGCCGGCCGATCGCCCGGGACGACTCACGACGGGACCGACGCTCCGACGGCCTGCCGCGCGGCCGGCCGCCTGCCCCCGGCCCACCGTCGTGGCCGATGCGTGGCCGGTGCCCCGGACGACGCGAGGACCAGCCGGTGGCCGGCACGCCTTCGAGCGGGGCCTGGCGTCCGCTCTCGTTCACCGCGGGGCCTGGCGTCCGCTCTCGTTCACGGGGCCTGGCGGCCGCCTCCGCTCACCGCGACGCCGGATCCTCGCCCTCGTCCACCGCCGGGCCGGATCCTCGCTCCCGTTCACCGCGAGGACGGCAGCCCGCCGCCCAGCGCCGTGCTCGCCCAGCCCAGGGTCAGCCATACTCCTGCCACCGCGCAGACTCCGGTCCAGCCCCAGTGGCCGAAGGCCGGGCCCGCCGCGGCGGAGGCCAGGGCGCCGCCGGCGAAACCGGAGACGACGTAGGCGGTGTTGGCGGTGGCCGGGGTGGAGGTCGTCGTCAGGGCGAGGGTCTGGTTGGCGACGTGGGACGCGACCAGGGCGGCGTGGACGACCATGGCGGCGGTGAACAGGGCCGCCAGGACGTGTCCGCCGAGCCAGAACAGCGGCACGGCGACGGCCGCCAGCACATAGGCCGTGCCCACCACCCGTGCCGCCCCGAACCGGTCCACCAGGCCTCCGGCCAGCGGGGCCACCGCGCTGGACGTCAGGCCGAAGAGGCCGAACAGACCGGCGGCCGCGGTCGACATGCCGTAGGCCGGGCCGGTCAGCAGGAGCGCGAGGGAGGTCCACAGCGCGCTCCACGCGCCGAACATCCCCGCCTGTCGCAGGCACGCCCGCCACAGGTCGGGCGAGTGGCGCAGCAGCCCCGGCAGTTCGGCGACGCCGGAGAAGAGGGAGAAGAACCCGCCCTGCCGTGCGCGCCGCTCCGGCGGCAGGGCCAGGGCGGTGGCCAGACCCAGCGCGAGGGTCAGTACCGCGGAGCCGGCGAACACCCAGCGCCAGCCGAAGGCCTGCCCGGCGAGTCCGCCGACGACGCGTGCGGCGACGATGCCGGTGAACAGGCCGGCGATGACGGCCGCGACATGCCGGGCGCGCCGGTCGGCGGGTGCCCGCGCGGCCACCAGCGGGACCAGCAGCTGCGGTACGACGGTCGCGGCGGCGGCGGCGAAGACAGCGACGGCGAGGGCGGTGGTGCCGGGGGCGGCGGCCGCGCCGACCAGCGCCAGCGCGGTGGCCAAGGACAGGCCGGCGACGAGCGGGCGCCGGTCGACGCGGTCGCCGAGCGGGGCGAAGAAGAGCAGCCCGGCCGCGTAGCCGAACTGGGCGACCGAGGCGATCCAGGTCACGGCCGAGGGGACCGTGCCGAAGTCGTGGGCCATGAGGGGCAGCAGCGGGGCCGCCAGATAGATGTTGGCGGCCGTGACCGCGGTGCAGACGGCGATGAGCAGGAGGAAGAGGGAGCCGGAGACGGGCTGCTCGCGGACCGTGGCCCGGACCTCGCGTGCCTGCTGGGTGCTGGTGGCTGACGGCATGAGCGGGACTACTCCTTGGAGCCGACTCTCGCAACTAACTGGTTGGTTGGAATTACCGCAACAGCGTGCCCCTGGCCCGGCATTCCCGTCAACCAAATAGTTGGTTGCCTGAGGTTCGCGGTCCTACCCTGTCCGCATGGGAGCAGTCAGGGACCCCGAGGCCACCAAGGCCCGCATCTTCGAGGCGGCGGTCGCCGAGTTCGCCCGGCACGGCATCGCGGGCGCCCGCATCGACCGCATCGCCGACCGGGCGAAGGCCAACAAGCAGCTGATCTACGCCTACTTCGGCAACAAGGCCCAGCTGTTCACCCGGGTCCTGGCCAGGTCGATGCTCGACCTGGCCGTCGCCGTGCCCGTCGACCCCGACGACATCGAGGGCTGGGTCGACCGGGTGATCGACTACCACGCCGGCCATCCCGAGGTCCTCCGTCTGCTCTTCTGGGAGGGCCTGGAGTACGGCGCGGCCACCGAACTGCCGGACGAGGGCGAGCGCCGGGAGCACTACCGCCGGAAGATCGACGCGCTGCGGGACGGCCAGGAGCGGGGCGTGATCACCGACGCGATCCCGCCGCGCGACCTGCTCTTCCTGCTGATCGCCCTGGCCAACTGGGCCTCCGTCGTGCCCCAGATGCACCGCATCGTGGTGGGCGCCGAGGACACCGACCGGGACCGCCTGCGCGCCTCGATCAGGGAGGCGGCCCGGCGGCTGGTCGCCCGCTGACCCGGCCGCCGGGCCCCACCGGCGCCCGGAAGACGGCTAGTTGGTCCCGATCCGCGCGAGCAGGTCGACGATCCGGTCCTGCACCTCGGTGCTGGTGGACCGCTCCGCGAGGAACAGCACCGTCTCGCCCGAGGCCAGCCGGGGCAGGTCGGCCTGGTCGACGGCGGCGGTGTAGACGACCAGTGGGGTGCGGTTGAGCCGGCCGTTCGCACGCAGCCAGTCGATGATCCCGGTGGCGCCGGTCTGCCGCCGCTGCACCTGCATCAGGTCCATCACCACGAGGTTCGGCCGGAACTGCCCCGCCAGCGTCACCGCGTCATTGTCGTTCGCGGCGCGCGCCACCTGCATCCCGCGCCGCTCCAGCGTCGAGGTCAGCGCCAGCGCGATCTCCGCGTGCTCCTCGATGAGCAGCACCCTCGGCGGATGCTGCTCGGAGTCCCGGGGCGCGAGCGCCTTCAGCAGTACGGCGGGGTCGGCGCCGTACGCCGCCTCCCGGGTCGCCTGCCCGAGCCCGGCCGTGACCAGCACCGGCACCTCGGCCGCCACGGCGGCCTGGCGCAGCGACTGGAGGGCCGTGCGCGTGATGGGCCCGGTCAGCGGGTCCACGAACAGCGCGGCGGGGAAGGCCGCGATCTGCGCGTCGACCTCTTCGCGGGAGTGCACGATGACGGGCCGGTAGCCGCGGTCGCTCAGCGCCTGCTGGGTCGTCACGTCCGGCGCGGGCCACACCAGCAGCCGGCGCGGGTTGTCCAGCGGCTCCGGGGGCAGCTCGTCGTCGAGCGGCTGCGGCCGCGGGGTGTCCGCCACCTCCACGGCACCGCCGGGACCGTCCAGCGGCTCGGGCCCCTCGGCGGAGTTGGGCTCGGGTGCGCCTATGGCGTACGACCGTCCGGCGCCCTCCGTCCCCGGGACGAGCCGGGACTGCCCGGCGAGCGACGGCTGGGACACGGGCGCCTGGCCGCCGAGCGAGGGCTGCGGCACGGGCACCTGCCCACCGAGCGAGGGCTGTTCGGCGGCCGGGTGCGGCCGGGCGGCCTGCTCCGGCTGCGGCTCCGGGCGGGTGGCCGGGTCCGGGGGCGTGCCCAGCTTGCGGCGCCGGCCAGAACCTCCCGGGGTGTGCGGGGGCGGGGTCGCCGTGGGCTGCTGCACCTGCGCGGCCTGCCGCGCGAACGGCACGCCCTGTCCCAGCGTGCGGACGCTGATCGCCCTGCCCTGGGTCGAGTTCGGGTCCGCCGCCGCCGCGGCCTCGGCGGGCAGTGGCTGCGCCGCCCGCTGCGCCTGGGCGCCGGTGTGCTCGGCGGGCAGCGCGGTGCCCGCGGCGGGGGTGCCGGCCGGGTTCACCTGCGGTACGGGCGTACCCGCCCCGGAGGTGTCACCGGAACCGGGCCACTGCTGGGGCACGGTGGCCGCGGGCGTCCGGCCGGTGGCCGACTCGGCGGGCAACGGCTGTGGGGCCGGGGGAGCCACCGGGGTGCCGGGCTGTGCCGCGGGGGCCTGCTGCGCCTGGGCCGGGGGGACCGGCACGGACTGGCCGGCGGTGCCCTGCGCGGGGACCGGGGGCGGGGCCACGGCCATCTGCCGGCCGGGCACGGCGGCACCGGGCTGGGTCCCGGGCACCGGCTGCGCGGCGACCGGGGCCGGTGCGGGCGTCCGACCGGCGGGTGCGACGGGGCCGGCCTGGCCGGGGACGTCCGGCGCGGCCTGGGCGGGAGCCGCCGGAACGCCCTGGGCGGGGACGGCCTGAGCCGGCACGACCGGGACGACCTGGGGCGTGGTGCCCTGAACCGCGGTCCCAGCGGGAGCGACCTGTCCCGGCACGCCCGGCTCGGGCGCGGGCGCCACCGGCTGGGCGCCCTCGGCGGGCTGGGCCACGGCCCGGCGGCGCCGGCCGGTGGGGGCACTGGTGGGATGCGGCTGCGGCGGGGTGTGGTCCTCGGCCTGGCCGAGCGGTACGGCGTCGTGGCGGCCGTCGTCCCCGGGCAGTCCCTCGACGGACACCGGCGGCTGCGCGGGCACCTGCACCTGTCCGGGCAGCACCCCCGCCACCGGAGCGGGAACGGCACCGGCGGCCTGCGGCTGCCCGTCGGTACCGGGCCCCACGGGCACACCGGCGCCGGGACCGTTCGTGACAGCGGCACCAGGACCCACCGGTACCCCGGTGCTCGGGTCGACCGGCACACCGGCACCCGTGGGGGCCACCGGCACGCCGGGACCCACGGGTGTACCCGGAGTCGCGGCGGCCGGGTTCGGCGTCGTGCCGCCGTCGGGTGCCGCGACCGCGCCGGCGGGCTCGGGTGAGCGGTCCGCGTCGGCCGGGGGCAGCGCGAAGACCGTACGGACACCGGCCGCCTCCGCCTCCTGGGCCGCGGCACGCTCGGCCGCGGCGGCCAGCGCACGCCGGCGCCGTCCGGTCGGCTGTGCGTCCTCGGCCGGGCCGGCCGCCGCCGGCACCGGCTGCGCACCGGCCGCGGGCAGGGCGGGCGGCAGGGCCGCCTGTGGCGCGTCGGCGTCAGGGAGGGCGCGGTGGCCCGTGGGTACGGGGACGCCCTGCGGCGGTACGGCCCCGCCCAGTCCCGTGTGGGAGGCGGCGGCCCCGGCGGCGTGCTCGGCCGCGGTCACCACGGCACCCTCGGCCACACCCTGGCCGTCACCGGCGCCGCCGGCGATCTCGGCGGAACGCCCGCGGCGGCGCCCGGTACCACCGGACCCGTTCTCCGCACCCTCGGCCGGAACCGCGACGGCCTCGTCGGCGGGCGCACCGGCACGCCGGCGGCGCCGGCCCGTCGGCGTCGACGCCTCGCTGTCACCGGCTGCCTCACCGGCGCCCGGCACATCGCTCTCCAGGAAGGCGTCCGTCGTGGACCGCCTGGCCCGCCGCCGGCCGCCACCGGAACCGCCCGGCTCGAGGGGCGAGGACTCCTGCGGCGCCCGCTCGAGCGCGGCCGGGAGCTGCGCGGCGACCGCACCGGCGCCACCGCCGAGCGGAACCTCCAGCACGTACGCGCTGCCGCTCATGCCCGGCACGTCGTGCGTCTGGAGCACGCCGCCGTGGGCGCGCACGATGCCGCGCACGATCGGCTCGTGCACCGGGTCTCCCCCGGCGTACGGGCCGCGTACCTCGATCCGCGCCACCTCGCCGCGCTGGGCGGCGGCGACCACGACGGTGTTGTCCAGGTAACCGCCCGCCGACAGGGGCGTGTTGCCGGTCGCGTCGACACCCGCCACGTCCGCCACCAGGTGGGCGAGCGCGGTGGCGAGGCGCTGCGGGTCGACCTCGGCCTCGATGGGCGGCGCGTGCACCGCGAACTGCACCCGGCCGGGACCGATCAGCTCCACCGCCCCGTCCACACCGGCGGCGACGACGGCGTCCAGCATCACCTTCGTCCGGGTGACGTCGTCGGCGCCCGCGTCCAGCCGCTGGTACCCGAGGACGTTGTCGATCAGGGTCGTGATCCGCGAGTAGCCGGCCGAGAGGTGGTGCAGGACCTGGTTGGCCTCGGGCCACAGCTGTCCGGCGTCGTCGGCGGCCAGGGCGGACAGCTCGCGGCGCAGCTGGTCCAGCGGCCCGCGCAGCGACTGCCCGAGCAGGGTCAGCAGCTGCTCGTGCCGCCCGGCCAGGGCGTCGAACCGGTCCTTCTCCCGCTCGGCGAGCGCGGCGTACCGCTCCTCGCCCGCCGCCAGCGCCTCCGCGTGCTTCTCGTCGAGTTCCTCCAGCTCACTGACGTGCTGCTGGCGCAGCGCGGTCAGGTCGGAGGCGTGCTCCTCGGACAGTCGCTCCAGCTCGTCGGCGTGCGCCTTCTCCAGCGCGTCCTTCTCCTCGACGAGGGTGTCGTACGGCCGCCGGTCGGTGAAGGTCATGACGGCGCCGACGAGCTGGTCGCCGTCGCGCACGGGCGCGGTGGTCAGGTCGACCGAGACCTGCTCGTCGCCCTTGGACCACAGCACCTGCCCGCGCACCCGGTGCTTGCGCCCGGAGCGCAGGGTGTCGGCGAGCGGCGACTCGTCGTACGGGAAGGGGGAGCCGTCGGCGCGGGAGTGCAGCACCAGGGTGTGCAGCTCCTTGCCGCCCAGTTCACCCGCCCGGTATCCCAGTATCTGGGCGGCGGCCGGGTTGACGAGCACGATCCGCCCGTCGGTGTCGGTGCCGACGACGCCTTCCGCCGCGGCGCGCAGGATCATCTCGGTCTGCCGCTGGGAGCGGGCCAGCTCCGCCTCGGTGTCGACGGTCCCGGAGAGGTCCCGCACGACAAGCATCAGCAGCTCGTCGCCGGTGTAGCCGTAACCGTCGTACGCCTGCTGCCCGTTCTCCAGGTTCGCGCTCGTGACCTCGACCGGGAACTCGCTCCCGTCGGTGCGCCGGGCGATCATCCGCGTCGGCTTGGTCCGTCCGCGCGGGTCCATGTGATCGGGCCGCCGCATCGATCCGGGGATGAGCCTGGAGTCGAACTGCGGGAGCAGATCGAGCAGGCCGCGCCCCACGAGCGCGGTCCCCGGTGCCTCGAACGCCTCCAGCGCGATGGTGTTGGCGTTGACGACGGTGCCGTTGGCGTTGACCAGGACCAACGCGTCCGGCAGCGCGTCGAGTATGGCTGCGAGGCGAGCAGCGCCTCGGGATGGCCTGCTGCTCACGAGACGCTTCCTCCCTGTTACCGCACCTTGCCGACCGCTCGGGCCATCTTGCCAACCGGCCCGCGACGTGTCACGCGAGGGAGTCTAAGCGCACGGGTTGCGGTTGCGACGCCGGATGAGAGGGAGGTCCCACGAGGAAGTGACGGCGAACGCGTGACCGCCCCCTCCGACTTCGCCGTACCTTCGCGGGACCTTTACGTCCCCGTTGATCCCGCGAGGAGCGGACCGTGGCAGGCCACGGCGCCGGTGGAGGCGTTCCCGGGCGCGTGGACGTCCCCTCGCCGGACCCGTGGGCGGGTGGCCGAGGGGACCTACGCGGAGGGTGTCGCGCCGAGCCGTGGCAGCAGCGGGACCATCCGGTCCCACCGCCCGATCTCGCAGCCGTTGCTGCGGTCGTACGAGGCGTCGACCGGGTGTCCGGCCCAGGTGCCGGTGACGTGGGCGGTGGCCGGCCCGCCGTAGACCATGGTGCAGGCGCTGCCGGGGTCCACCGGGGCGAACGGGTCCCGGCCCCACCGGGTGTGGGTGTCGAGCACCTGGCAGGCTCCGGCCACGTCCGGGTGACGGCCGGCGCCTGGGTGACAGGACACGTCGTAGGTGCCGTCCCGTCCGGTGCCGGCGTGGCGGACGACGACGGTGAGGTGATCACCGCCGTGGCGGGCGGTCCGCGGGGCTTGGTCCTCGGGCCGGACGGGCGGCGGCGCGGCACCGGCCGCCAGGGCGGGTACGGCGGTGAGCGGGACGAGGGAGGCGACGGCGGCGAGGGACGACACGAGGACGCGGCGCCCGGCGACCGGCAGAACAGAGACCATGCCCTCTCCAACGCCCCGGTCCGCCGGACGTTGCGCCGCCTCCCGGGGGCTTCCGCCCCCGCGGCACCGCCGCGCCGCCGCCACCGGGCACGCCCGACGGGGAAGCCCTTTGCCCTGCGGCCCGACTGCCTAGTACCGTGGGGGGCGATTGGTGACACCGCACCCGACTGTGTCATCATCTGCACGCACCGATCACGCGCTCGCGTGAGCGGTTGTGCTGGAGGCGTCGCCTAGTCCGGTCTATGGCGCCGCACTGCTAATGCGGTTTGGGCCTTAAAGCCCATCGAGGGTTCAAATCCCTCCGCCTCCGCACCGATCCCGAAGCCCCGGTCCCTTGGACCGGGGCTTCGGCGTTCACGGCGCACACGCCCCCACTGGACGTTTTCGCAGGTCACAAGGGATGTGCGGATCGGATTTCACATGACGGCGGCAGTCATGTAATGTTCTTCCTGTCGCCGCGAGCGGGCCGGAAGGGCCGGGAGCGGAGACGGAAAACAAAATAAACAAGCACTCGTAGCTTAACGGATAGAGCATCTGACTACGGATCAGAAGGTTGCAGGTTCGAATCCTGCCGAGTGCACACAGCTCAAAGGCCCCGCCGGTTCGCCCGGCGGGGCCTTTGACATCAACGACTGACATCAACGCGGCCGAAGCGTCGATCATTCTTCGGCGCACGGCTCCTAGTCGCCGTCTGTTTCCTCGTCCGTCTCGTCCGGTCCGAGGGCATCGTCCATCCGGTCAGCGGCTGCCTTGAGTGTCGTGCTCATCACGTGCGCGTACGTGTCCAGCGTCATCGTGATCGTGCTGTGCCCGAGTGTTTCCATGATCGTGCGAGCATCCACCCCCTGCGCGAGCAGTAGTGATGCACACGTGTGCCGAAGATCGTGCACGCGTACCCGTCGCACGCCGGCGTTCCGGCACAGGATGGTGAGCATCCGGTTCAGGCTGCGAGGGTCCGTGACTCGGCCGGTCGCTGTAGTGAAGATCAGTCCGCCCGGCTGCCCTGGCATGGGCTGCCACTTTTTCCCCGCGATCTTGCGTTCCCGCTCCTGTTGGACTTGGTGCTGCACAAGTGCCTGAACGCACCGCTTCGGGAGGGACACCGTACGAATGGAGCGCATGGTCTTGGGGCTGCCGAAGATCAGCTCACGCCGAATGCGCTGCACATTCCGGCGCACCCGGAGCTGCCCGTTGGCAAGGTCGACGTCCCCCCAGGTGAGCGCGAGCGCTTCTCCCCGCCGCAGGCCCGTCGACACGAGCAGCAACCACAGGGCGTAGAGGCGATGGGAGCGCGCGGTCTTGAGCATGAGGCGAGCCTCTGCGTTATCCAGCGGACGTACCTCCTTGCGGGTGATGGAGGGGGTTTCCACAATCCGCGCGACGTTCCGCGCGACCAGTTCCTCTCGGATCGCCTGTTGAAGCGAGGACCGGAGGACGGCATGGATGTACTGGACGGTCCGGGCAGACGGGCGACGCTCACAGCAGCGCCCCACGGCGCAGCACGAACGCTTGTCCTCCGAGCGCTCCGCATCTGCCCCTCGCAGGCAGCACAGGCATGCGTTCTTGAACTCCGCTAGGAACCGGCGCACGTCCGCCGGTGACAACCTGTTCAGCCGCTTCTTGCCGAGAGCCGGCCGGATGTACAGACGGGTCAGACCCTCGTAGCTGTTCAACGTGGACGGCTTGAGCCGCTGCGGCGCGATGGTAGCGAGCCAGTAGGTGAGGTAGTCACCGAACGCCATGGTCGACTCTGCGGCGGGGATGCCGTGACGGGTCTTCTCCTGCAACTCAGTCAGCTTGTCGGCGACTTCCGTACGAGTCTTGCCGTAGACGAACTTTCGAGTGCGGGTCCCGTCGGGGCGGTAGACGTACGCCGCCGCCTGGTAACGGCCGTCCGCACGTTTGGTGATCGTTCCTTCGCCGTTGGCGCGACGCTTAGCCATTACGCGGTTTCCTCCATACGGTCGTACATGTACTGGCGAACTGCGTCGACCGGGACGCGGCGGGCGCGGCCGGACGTATAGCTGCGGAGCTGTCTCGTGCGAATGAGGTCATAGACCTTGCTGCGGCTCAGCCGCAGAGCGGTCATCACTTCGGGGACGGTGAGGGCTTCGGGTGCTGGGGGCATGGCGGTGCGCACGACGAACCTCCTGGGATGCGGGGGCGCCCTTGGCCCCTCTTGGAAGTCCGCTACTTCCGCTACCTCCGCTACCTCGCAGGTCAGGGGCCCTGTCGGAGGTAGCGGATGGGGTAGCGGTAGCGGATAGAGCTGGTCTGGTAGCGGATGGGTAGCGGCAAGCACCACGGCTTGCCGCTACCGCGTTGTTGCTGGTCAGGCCAGGTTTTCGGTGCCCGGTAGCGGAGGTAGCGGACTTTCAGGGGGTGGGGGGCAGTAGCGGTCCCACGCGTCCCAGAGATCGGCGGCGTAATAGCCCTTGAGGACCCCACCGCCGGTCTTAATGTTGCGCGAGCCGATGGGGTCGCCGTCGGTGGCGGCGTACTCGCTGAGCATCTTGGACAGACGCCGCGAGTCGAGCGGGCGGCCGCCCATGTCGGCCCACGGGGCGTCATCCAGGGCGTTGAGCCGGTCGAGGATGGCGACGGTAGGCAGGCGGTCGATGCCGCACAGAACGTGGTCGCGTAGGTCGGTCAGGAGCCGAACGCCGATGCTGCCCTTGTCGTTGGCGCGGGCGGCGTTGACGAACGTGAGGCAGGCTTGCCGGGCGCGCTCGGGCCAGTGCCCGCCAGCGGCGTCGGCAACGGCGACCAGCGGCTCCCAGACGTCGGCAGGGCGGTCGGTCACCCCGTCGGGCAGCTCCGGGAAGACGTCGGTGACCTGCTCTGTGACGGTCTCGGCCCACTTGGCGAGCCGGTCGCGGAGTTGGTGGCCCTGGCGGACGTGGATGCGCGTGCGGAAGGGTTCGACTTTCTCGTTGCGGGCCCGCCGGCGCATCCGGACGATGACGGACCGGCTCATGATCGTGTCCGGGAGGTGCCCGAGTCCTGCGACAGCCACCGCGCAGAACGAGGGGTACTCCTGTACTTGCTGGTTGGCGCCGTCACCGACGCACCGGTACACGGGGCGTCCGCGGGCGTGTCCGGCGTTGAGGAACCCTCGGAGCTGTTCGTTCTCCCCCGCCTTGGGCCCGAAGACTGTGTCGATCTCATCGAACAAGATCGTGGGTCGTCCGCCGTTGATCCCGGAGACGGAGCGGAAGAGGGCGGCGGCGGAGGCGTCCACGGCAGCCATGGAGTTGGGCACGAGCGTTTCGACGATCTCCAGGGCCCTGGTCTTGCCCGATCCCGGCTCGGGGGATAGGAACGCCAGGCGAGGGGTGGAGTCGAAGCAGTCGAGCAGGTGGGCGTGTGCGTCCCACAGCGCGACGGCGACGAACGCGGCATCGGTGGGGAAGACGTTGAAGCGGCGGTGGAAGGCTTCCACCTCGTCCAGCAATGCGGCGCCGTCGATGGCGGTGGTCATGCGGCGGCCCTCCCTTCGGCGGGGGCGACGGGCGTTCCGGTGCAGGTGGAGCGGTGGTAGTCGTAGTCGCCGACCAGCGCGGTCACGGCGCGGGGGCCGGTGGCGGTGCCGGTCTGCCCGCACGCGCAGGCGTAGGCGGCGGTGGGGGTGTCGCCGGGCCGTGTGGACCAGCGGGCGCCGTCCCAGTGGTGGCGGTAGACGGGCGGGGCGTAGATGCGGAGTCCGGGCCGATCCGGGGTGGGGGCTTCCGTGGTGTGGCGTGCCTGGGCGCTCTGGAAGCGGTCAGAGCGAAAGGCAGTGACGACGCCCTTGCGGGCGGCGCCTGTCGGCTCGCCCTCGGCCGCCGTATCCACAGGCTGTGGAGCGGCATGCGGCCCGGCGGTGTGGGGTGTTGGGCAATCCAGGCGGGGGGAGCGGGGGCCGGTCATGCTGCCGTCCGCGGTGTGGCGTGGGCGATGACCCAGTCCATGGCGCTGCGGATCGTGGTGCGGCACTCGGCCGGCGGCAGTCCGGTCGCCTCCCCCGCCCCCTGGATTGCCTGCTCCGCCACATGCCGGGGCAGGTCGCCCCATGCCACGAACCGGGCCACCTTGCAGGCGCTCTTGTGCAGGGTGTTGTTGCGGCCGTCCGGGCCGCCCTGGGTGGCGGCCATGATGACCGCGCATTCGCGTTCCAGGGCCACCTGTGCGGCGCGGGAGCCGTCCCGGACCGGCGCGAGAGGGACGGTGGCGGGCTTGGGCTGCTCAGTGAGCAGCGCGGTCAGCCACGCGGGCAGCGGGGCCACGGGCGCGTCGTCGGCCACCTCGTAGGCCCCATCGGGGGTGGTGCTGCTGGGGGCGACGACGTAGCCGCCCCACGCGCGGGTGTCGATGTGGTGCCCGAGACGGTTCGCGCTGCACTTCAGCCGCACCCCGGACGGGGCGGTGAAGTACAGGTGTTCCCCGCCGCGTGCGGTCCGCACCCGGTAGGTGGCGGGGACGGTCTGCCCGGTGCGCTCGCAGAGCGCCGCCAACGAAGTGGCGCCGTCAGGCGCTCCTTTCGGCTCTTCGGGCTTGCACACGTCCAGGTCGACCACCAGCAGTCCGGCCGGGCCGGTGGCGATCCCTACATTAAAGGGACGCATCGCCCACGTGGCGTGGATGAGCGCGGCATCGGTGGTGGCGCGCTGCTCGGGCGTGCGGTGCCCGCTCGCGCAACGTCCGGTGCCGGGGCAGGCCCGTTCCGGGTGACCGGCGGGCCGCTTGGAGCGCGGGTGCAGGGGGATGACGGGCCAGGCGCGTTCGGCTGCCGTCAACGCTGAAGCGAGTAAGGGCAGACACGAGAGATCTACGGTCGCGATCCCGGGCGGGTGGGGCATGCTGGAAGCCTCCAGTTCGTTGCGAGCGTGCTGGACGGTCAGGGCGGCCCCGGACTTTGCCGAGACGGGGGCCGCCCTTGGCGTAGCTAGCTGTGGAAGTGGTTGCGCTTGATCACGGCCTTGCGGATGTGGACGTTGGTCCCGCCCTTGTGGCCGCTCGTGCTGAAGACCTGCACGGCGATCCAGCCGCCGAAGACGACGGCGGCGAGGGTGATGAGCTGGGTGACGAGCGCGGTCAGGGCGGTGATGAACGCGCTGAGTAGCAGCAGCCCACCGCACACCGCGAGGAATCCGACGCCCCCGAGTGCGACGTTCACCGCCGCTCGGGACACGGGCGGCTTCGGCGCGACTGGTTCGGGCTGCATGGGGTTGATGGCGTAGCCGGTGACGACGCGGCCGTCGGGTAGGACGATGCTCGCCACGGTCGGCACCGCGTGCGGCTGTACCGGGATGACCTGCGCCGGCACGGCGACGGCGGGCGGGAGCGGGGTGGGCTGGTGGACTTCCACGGTCCGCTGTGCGGGCACGTGCGGGGCGTGTTCGGGGTACATGTGGAATCCCTTCCGGTGCATCGGTGGGGAGGCAGGGGCACCCCCTGTCGGGGGCGCTATGGAGGGGGTTTTCGGGGTGCTGACCTGCGGGCTTCCCCGCCTCCCCGAAGGGGTGTTTTCGCTGATCAGTGCGGGGGAGGCGGGTCGGGGAGGGGGTTGGGGAGTTCTCCCCGCCTCCCCGACCCGGAGCGGGGCGCTTCCCCGTCATTCGCTGGTGGAAGCGGAACCCTCGTCGTCGCGGTGGGCGAGGGCGCGCACGACGTGGTCGCGGTGGACGGACATGCGGCCGTGGGACTTCTTCGGCTCCTCGCCGTGTGCTTCGAGCACCCGCTTTAGATCGGCGAACGTCCACCGGCTGTAGGCGTCCGCGTTCAGCGCCGCCAGCGCGCGGAGCACATCCTGAGTGAGCAGGCGGGGCTTGTCGCCCATCGCGGCGAGGATGTCGGCGAGCGGGTCACGCTCTTCACTCTCGGATGCGATGGCGTGCAGGGTGGTGACCTCACCGCGCAGGGCCTTGGCCCGCGCGGCGATGGCTTCGGCTGCGTCGTCGTCGATGAAGTGCGTGCGGACGGTGATGGATGACTGGCCCTTGGGGATGTCGATGCCGTCGGAGGCGACCACGAGGGTGCCCTTGTCCAGGCCCGGGCGGAGCAGGTGGGGTGCGGCGCCGCCGTTGACGGCCTTGTCGCCGAGCGCCATGCGGGACTGGGACTCGGTGCCCAGGGCGAGGGATGCGCGGGTGTGGGCGCCCTCGCGGACCAGCTTGGGAAGGTTCTGGTCGGTGGGGTCCTGGGTGCCCTGCCACAGCAGCACGTTGACGGCCCGTCCCTGGTTGTGGATCTTCCGGCAGGCCATGAAGTAGCGCGAGGTTTGGCTACTGCCGCCGTAGGGGCGCTTCTCCTCGTCCTTGACCGGGCACATGAACGCCACCTGTGCCTCGTCCACCAGCAGGATCAGCGGCGGGAACTCGGTGCCGGCCGGGGCCTGCAGACGCCGGTTCATCTCCGCCACGCCGCCCTCGACCATCTCGGTCGCCTGGATGACGTGGTCGTCGGTCGGGCCCTGGATGAGCACTGTGGCCAAGCCCTTGAACATGGCCCAGTCACCGACGCCCTTGAGGTCGGCGATGTGGAATTCCACGGTGCGGTCCAGCGCGAGCCACAGGGCGTAGGCGCGTAGGGCGGCGGTCTTGCCTTGGTTGGACATGCCGGTGATCAGCACCATCCGCTGGAAGGGGCTCAGCATTGCCGCGTCGCCGCGCAGGTCCTGGCCCCACGGGGCGCGGCCCTTGGCGTAGTCGGCGGTCATCGTCTCGTCGGTGACCAGCGGGGACGGGCCGATCGGCTCGTCCAGCGCACCCGAGTCGGCGATCCACAGGCGCACGGTGCGGGCGGCCGGCGGGATGGTGATGAACAGCTCGTGTTCATGCCGGGACAGGTTCTCGGCGAGCTTGCGCCGCTTGCTCTGCACCTCGACGGTCGACACCCCCGACGGCAGGGTCACATCGACTTCCACCCCGCATCCGGCGATCACGATCGGGGACAACATCGACGCACCTCCGTCGCCCATGTCCGTGATCGCCTTGCGCAACGCCGGGATACCGAGGTCGCGCAGCGCTTTGACCACGATCGACGGGGTAATCGGCTCCCCCTCGCCCGTGCGGACGTTGGGCGGCAGGGCCCACTGGGGTGCGGCTTTCTGGTGGGCGCCGACCGACCACAGCGCGAGCAGGGCGAGGAACGGCCCGAGCGTGATTGCTGGGCCCCACACCACCTGCACGATGGTGATCATCAGATTGATGAACTCGACCACCGCCATCAGCGGCGTGACCACATCGGAGGCGTCCTTCGTGGCTACGGCCATGGCGATCCCGAGAAGGACCAGGCCGCCAATGCCCATGCCGACGCTGATGCCGGCCCCTTTGGCCACGTCCAGCGGGGAGTGGAGCAGGTCCATGCGGCGGCGGTGGCGCGCCTCGCGGAAGCGCTGCCCGCGCTCCTCCCACTCGGCCGCCGCGTCGAAGTTCCCCGCGGCTTCGGCGGTGCGCATGTAGCGCTCGTAGCGGGCGGCCGTGCGGCCGTCCCACGCCCGACGGCCCACGATCCGCGCGCCACCGGCGACGTACAGGCTGTGCCGGGCCACGGCGCGGGCGGCCGTGCGGGTGTTCTCGTGCGTGACGGCCGTCTTGATGGCGCGTCCGGAGCGCACCCACAGCGGGACGGACGGTGCGGTGGGCGGGTCGGGGACCACGGTCAACGTGGTCACGGTCGCAGTGGCGGCGGGCGGGTCGGTGTTCTTGTGCAGGTGAACGACGTTGTCACCCATGATGGGAGAACTCCTGACTGCCCCTCGCGGGGCGGAACGCTGGAGGGAGTGCCGGGGTGGCCGGGTCCGTGGCAGGGACGGCCACCCCGAGCAGATGAGGCGTGCAGACGGGGCGTCACGCGGCGGGCGTGGTCACCACCACCGCGAGGGCTTCTTGGGGACGATGTGCGGGTGGCCGTTGCGCATGTGGTCGACGCACTCGGGGCAGTCCTCGCGAGGCTTCAACCGGCGGTGGATGCTCTTGTCGTGGGCGTGCTGCCAGCACTGCGGGCACTGGCCCGGAGGCGTCTCGGGAGCGCTCACGGTCACCACCAGCCGGAGGACTTCTTCGCGGCCTTGGCCTTGGCGGCGTCGTTCACGATGCGGACCCGCTCGGCCTGCAGCGCGGCGATCTCCGCCACCAGGCGGGTCTCTGCCGACTGCCATGCGGTGTCGATCTTCCGCTCAGCGCGGTCAGGGCTGTTGCCCCGCGTAACGCGGTACGAGCCGGTCGCGAGGCCACCGAGGACGGCGCGGCGCTCGCGTCCGTCCAGCGGCCACATCTCGCGGTTGCGGACCGCGTCCAGCTTCCGAGTCGTTTGCTGGATCGCCTTGTCCAGGCGGCGGGTGTCGGGCTTGCCCATCTCAGGCACTCCTCGGGGTGTCGTCGGTGGACGGGGCGGGGGTGAGCTGGCCGGGCAGGAGGGTGATGGCCTGGGAGAGGTCGGCGGGGACGGTGCAGCCGCGCTCGCGCAGCCACGCGGCGATCAGTCGGTAGACCTGCTCTCGCGGGGCGCACAGCGGGACGGAGACCTGACCGGATGCCCAGGCGGGGCCGTGGCCGGGGACGGTGACCCACCCGAACCAGTGGTGCGTGATCTCGCAGTGAGCGGCGTTGGTGCTGTTCACAGGTGAACTCCTGACGGTGAGCAGGGATTCAGGCAGCGGCGTGCTCGGGGTAGGCGCAGGGCGCGCACTCGCCGAGTGAGGCGGGGATGACGTAGCCCGCATCGCGCCGGCACGTCGGGCAGATGCGGCGGGCGGTGTTGGCCTTGGTCAAAGCGGCCCACCGGGCCGGGGTCATGGGCCGTACAGGCTTGGCGAGGTCGACCCGGTACAGGTAGGCCACCAGCGGCCCGCGCCTACGACGCGGGCGTTCGAGCTGCGCGGCCACCGGCTGACCACCGGGGCGCAGACCGCGCGCCCGGAGTTGGCGGCGGGTGGCGTAGCCGTCCGGGGCCAGGCGCCACCGGAACACCGGCAGCGCCCCCATCACGCGGCCCGCTCAGCGAGCAGTGCATCGCGCAGCTTGCGTGCATTCACGGGTGAGGTGCGCAGGGCCCGGCGGATGCCCTCACCGGTGATCTGCGCGACCGGCCAGTCGGCGGTGAGTGTGCGGGCCTCGCTCATGAGTTGGTCCGCCGTGCGGCGGGTTCGGGGTGCCTTAGCGGCGTCCGGGACCCGGTATGTCGTACGACGCGGGCGGGTCGACTCGGCCGCCATCGACGGCCGTGCGATCGACCGCGTCGGGGCCTGCCCGACCGGCGTCGGGAGGACGGAAACGGGCTTGAGGACGGGGATCGACTTTCCCGCGTCGGCCGGGACCGGATCGGGCACCCGCACCACCGGTACGGCCACCGGGGCCGGGGCCGATTCCGGCAGGTCAGCCGTAGACCGAATCATCTCGGTCTTGGTGGATTCCTCCGCATTCGCGATCGGCGTCGGATCCAGGGCGGGGCGGTGGTCGAGCACCTTGGCGACCAGGTCGGAGCCGAAGTAGATCGACCCGACCGGAAGCGACGTGGCGAGTAGGACGAGCGCCCAGTTCGCCGGGTCCCAGTCAGCGAGCCGCCCCCACTCGACTCCACGGCCGTGCAGCGCCGGGACCAGGCCGTGCACGTAATTCAGGACCAGCGAGGCGCCGGTGTAGGTGCCCAGCACCTTGAGCGCGAACGAGCGGTCGCGGTCGACCAGGACGAGGGTGGCGACCAGGGCGAGCGCCATGAGTCCGTCGACCACGAACGGGTACAGCGTCGCCGCTGTCCCGTCCGCGCCGACCGCGCCGGCGATGTCCCGCAGCGCGTTCCACGAGACGCGGAACGCCATACCGACCACCGCGACTAGCGCGAGGACCAGCGCGATGCGTCCCTTGCGGTTCACGCCGCGCCGCCCGGCACGATCACCGTAACCGCGCGGTTGGCCAGTGCGGCCCGTTCCGCGAGCACCCGGGCCAGGGCCCGGCGGATGCGGCGGGCGTCCAGCTCGGACGGGGTGCGGTCCAGCGTGGTGATTTGCGCGTCGAGCAGGTCGACTTCCGCCAGGATCAGCGGCATCTCGTGCTCGATCGCGTCCAGCTCCGCGGCCGACGGCTCGCCGTCGAAAGGCGTCTGCGTAACGAGGCTCTGAAGTGCAGCGATGGACTTCATTGGGTGTGTTCCTTCCCGAGAGGAACGGCCCGAACGAGGTCCCGGAGTTGCACCTCCGGGACCTCTTGCCGTTTGGAACCATCCGGCTCCCCTCAGCGCTGCACGTGCGAGACGTGCAGCGGAGGCAACCGGCCGCAGCGATGAGCTGCGGAAAGGTCGATAAATGCGCGGACCTTCCCCGCGCTGCCCGCCTTCTTGTCCTGAGGACAGGCGGTAGATCCTCGGTCCACTGTTCAGTTCTCAAGCGATCGGCACTCCCTTCGTACTCACCCCCGCCTGAGCTGGGGCTTTCCTCTGGTGCACCTGTACGGCAGAACCGTACGTGACACCCCGTACGACTTGTCTGGAGGAGTGCCTGGGCAAGAGATTGCATGAGATGTGCTTGGAGAGTCAAGCCCCCTGGTCTAACTTGTACGGAGGAGTCGGAGTAGAGGGGTTGCCTTGGCAGTACGGCGCGGCATGACGAAGTCGCAGGAGATCGCCTACGACCTGCGCGAACAGATCCAGTCCGGCAGGTTGGCGCCGGGTGAGGCTCTGCCCAGTGAGTCCAAGATGATGAGTCAGTACGGCTACAGCCGCGAGACCATCCGAGCGGGCGTACGCAGCCTCATCGAGGAAGGCTTGGTCGTCACTGGTCAAGGGCAGGGCAAGTACGTCCGAGAGGACTACCCGCCTGTTGTCTGGAACTGGACGACCCTAGAGAGCCGGAGCCGCCATGCCAACGCGGTGGAAGGTCGGACAGCCGGCGACCAATGGGCAAGTGCAATTGCGGAGAACGGCAACGCTCCCCGCCAGGAAATCTCGGTGTCCATCGTCGTACCCCCACCGCACGTCCGAGAGCGTCTGCGGCTTGCCGCTGACGGATTGGCTGTAGCGCGCAAGCGAGTCCGCTACATAGACAACCGGCCATATGCGCTTGCCGACTCGTACTTCCCTCAGGAACTCGTGGTCGGCACACCGCTAATGGAGCCGCGAGACGTCTCGGCACCCGGCGGCATCCTCGCGTCCGTGGGTCTCGTGCAGCACAAGTACGTAGACGAAATCTCAGTCCGCATGCCAAGTCATCAAGAGGCAGAACTACTTGGGCTTCCTGCGGCTACCCCTGTAGCAGAGCACACTCGAACGGGCTACGACGCGGAGGGTCGTCCCCTCCGATGCATGGTCACCATCCTCCCAGGAGACAGGCACAAGATCCTCTATGAAGTCAGCACGGACTGAGTACCTCCGTCCTGCAGCGGCGGCGGATGTACCCGCACTCTTGGCCCTGCGGACGGAGGCCGAAGGATGGCTACGCGCCAAGGGGACAGACCAGTGGAGCGATCCTGAGACTGGGGAGCGCGCGATCTCAAAGTGGCGCGCGAGCATAGACGAGGGACGAGCGTGGGTCGTCATTGGCGAACGTGATCAGGTGCTCGCCACTGTCAGCCGTGGGCCCGTTGATCGTGACTTCTGGACGGACGCCGACCGTCCCGAAGCGGCGCTCTACCTCTACAAGCTGATCGTTGCGCGTGAGGCGTCCGGTCGGCACCTTGGGACCCGTCTTGTCGACTGGATGTCTCGCCTAGCCGCCCTGGAGGGGCGGACCTGGGTACGCATCGACACATGGCGGACGAACACTGGGCTGCATGCCTACTACGAGCGGTTGGGCTTCCAGCATGTGCGTACGGAGACGCCGTCCCACCGGCGTTCCGGGTGGCTCGCTCAACGGCCGGCGGGCGTGCTGACTCTGCCGGGCGATCTCTTGCCTGTTGGTCCCCACGAGCAGGGGCACGGAGACGTACCCCGCCAGCGGGCACAGGCAGACACTGACAAAGGCATGACCAGTGGAAACGGGACTGCGGTCTGACATCAACTCCTGACATCAACACCTGCGTACGTCGGCATACATCTAGGGACCAACGCCGAGCGTAGGGCGCGGATGACGAGGCTTCGTAACTGGTCGGTGGTCCGCGAATTCAGGGTTGACGCGCCTACGGATCAGAAGGTTGCAGGTTCGAATCCTGCCGAGTGCACAACAGACCAGAGGCCCTGCGGATCACTCCGCAGGGCCTCTAGCTTTTGAGCCTTTTCAGCCCCGAGGGCCGAACGCTGTCGGGCGAGACGGAAACCGAGTCGCCCCGGTGGTCAGCCGACGCTCACGATCTCGTTCACGATCCACGCGCCGAGTTCCTCGGTCATGGTGGTGTGGCCCTCGTTGCGGCCGGCGCACACGAAGGCGTCGAGTTCGCTCTGCTCCGGTGTGATCGGCCGGTACAGCGCCTTCGGGTCGCTGATGTCCCCCGCGGCGACGGCGCTGATGCTGGGGATGAAGCAGGACGTGCCGATGACGTCCGGGTCCACGGTGTTGCCGAGAAGTCCCATCAGCAGGGCGGCCAGGCCGAAGCTTCCGGTGTCGCCCGCGGGGGACGGCACGGTGAACAGGCCTCCGGGAGCACCGTCGATCTCGGGCAGCCCGCTGGTGCGTACCGATGTCGGCTCGTCGTCCGCCTTCTGCAGGCGCGCGACGACCTGGTCGCCCTGTGCCTGGATCTTGAGCCATGTGTCGATGAGCGTCTCACCGTTGCACTTCACCGCGGTCGCGCCGGCCGGAACGCCGTTGCCGGTGCCGGTGTCCACACCGTTGGCGACACCGATCTTCCGGACGCCCCGGGGCCATCCCCCGACCTCGTCGAGCGCCTTGAGGAAGGCGGCCCGCTCCGGTGCCTGCGCCGGGGTGTCGCCCGCCTTCTCGATGTGCCACCGGGCCATCTGCCGTGCGGCGGGGCTGTTGAGCATTCCGGAGAACTGGCGCAGGGCGGGCCCCACCACGGGAGCCTCCCCCCACTTGTCCGTCGCGAAGTGCGTGAAGGCCTGGAGGGCGACGGGGAACCACGCGCCCTGGTGGGGGGTGTCGTAGGAGACGTAGGTGGACGTCTCGTGGTCGGGGAGCGCGGGGTCCCGCTCCATCCTGGCCAGGGCGTAACGGGTGATCAGCCCGCCCATGCTGAAGCCGCCCACGGTCAGCTTCGCCCGGCCGGCCCGCTCGGCGATGGCCCGGCGGATGCAGTCGATCGCGGTGTCGGCGTTGGACGTGATCGACGCCGTGCGGTCGTTGTAGCCGAGGATGACCACGTCGCGACCGGTCGCGTGGAGCTCGGAGACGAAGCGGTAGTCGCCGTTCTCCTCCAGGCCGTGCCAGAGCTGGTCGAGGTTGCTGGACCCGTTCGAGAAGCCGTCGGAGAGGATGACGGGCCTGATGAGCTGCCGGCGGTTCAGCGGGCTGTAGTAGACCCACGCCGTTCCGCCGTCGAGGACCCACTCGTCGTGTGGTTCCGGCGCGGGGGGAAACGAGGAGCGGGCGTTCGGGGAGACCGGGCCCCAGACGTCAACGACAGGTGCGGACATGATCAGTCGACTCCTTGCGCAGTTCACGGGTTCGCCGAATTGACCGGCCACTCTCACTTTGTGTAGCCGAGTGGTGACCGTGTGACAGCATAGTCACACGGCACATGCCATTTGGCTACACTCAGTAGTCGTGTGGTGTCGCCGTCCGGTGCGATCCGGCTGCCTGGTGAGGGTCGGAGACGGGGGAGCGGCTCAGCACTCCTCCTCGGCATCGTTCCGGTTCAGCTTCTCCAGATACTCGTGGGCCAGGGCCGTGGCCCGGGTGAACCAGTCCGTGATGATCGCCAGCTCGTCCGCGGAGTAGTCGGCGAACAGCACCGTCAGACGTTCGTAGTGGCCCGCGTACACCGCCTCGACGCGGGCGACGGCGGCCGGTACGGCGGCCACGCGCACCCGGCGGCGGTCCGCGGGGTCGGGGCGGCGCGTGACGTAACCGGCGCGTTCCAGGCGATTGAGGATGCCCGTCACCGCGCCCGTGGTGACGTGGGCGCGGGCCGCGAGATCACCGGCGGTGAGCAGGTTCTCCCCGGCCTCCAGGACGAAGGCGAAGCACGTGAGGTCCGTGACGTTCAGCCCCAGTCGCCGGGCCAGCTCCTGCTGGCCGATCAGGTGGGCGGCGATGAGGTGGTCCATCGCCGACAGCGCCTGGGCCGGGGTGGCGGGCGGTCGGGGCGTGCCGTGCATCTTTCGGAATCCCTTACTTCGTGAGATATTCGGAGAGCCAAACTTCTTAGTGCGTGAGGGAATCTCTTCCCTGGAGGCGGCTCCATGAGTCTGTACGACGAGGGTCACACGATCGCCGGCTGGACCGGTGTCGGTATCGCCACGATCGGAAGCGGTGTGGCGGGCTGGGGGGTCTGCGCGGCCTCGCTGCCGCTGATCGGTGCGGGGCTGGCGGTGGTGGCGGTGAGCGCCCTGGTGACGTGGTTCCTCCACCTCACCGGCTGGGGCAAGCCGCCGGGCGTACGTCCGCGCGGCGAGTGGGGCATGCGGACCCGCGACACGCAGGCCCGCGCGGGCCACCCGGGCTGCGTGGGCTGCCGCCTGGCGGGCCGCGGGCGCCGCCCACTGGCCGTGACGCCCGCCGCCCCCGCGCCGATCCGCGCCGAAACGCTCCCTCTGTCACCTGTCGAGTGAACCCACCTTCCGCGCGGGGCAGTTGGCGATCGCCTGCCGCGGCTTCGGGCCCTCGGCCACCCTGGCCCCGCCGATCGCCCCCGTCCCGATGTCGGACCCCGGTTCTACCCTGACGGGTGATGGCGCGGATGTGGAAGTGCTCGGGGCTGCGGTGGGACGTGGCCGGTCCCGTGCTCGTGTGGGACGGCGGGCGGCGCAGTGTGCTGCCCCGGGGGAAGCGGGTCGCCTTCGCGGTGCCGGAGGCGGGCGGGCGGACGTGCACGGGGGCGCGGGGGCATGCCTGTCCGGTGCGGTCGGCCGTGTCGGGGCGGAGCACGGGGGCCCGCTGCGAGGAGTGCGCACGGCTGGACCGGGCGCACTCCGTGGCCGCCGACACCCTGGCCGACGACCCCCGGCCGTACCGCGTCTACCTGGCCTGGTTCGGTCCCGGCATGGTCAAGGTCGGCATCACCGCCGTCGAGCGCGGCCCGGCCCGGCTGCTGGAGCAGGGTGCCGTCTGTTTCAGCTGGCTCGGCTCCGGCCCGCTGATGGCCGCCCGGCGCACCGAGGAGCTGCTGCGGGCCGCGTTGCGGGTGCCCGACCGGATCCCGTACGCCGAGAAGCGGGCGGTGCGGTCGGAGCTGCCGGCGGCGGAGGAGGACCGCGCCGCCGAGGTGCGGGAGCTGCACGCGCGGGCCACCGCACTCGCCGGGTGGCCGGAGTCGCTTCGTCCGGCACCGTGCGAAGTCGTCGATCACGTCCGGGCCTTCGGGCTGGACGGCGTTCCGCCGGCGCTCGGTGAGGTCGTGGAACTCGTGCCGGGCGGGGCGTTGAGCGGTGAGCTGGTCGCCGCCGCCGGTCCCGATCTGCATCTCGCCGTCGGCGCGCGGGGTGTCGTCGTCCTCGACACCCGTCTGATGGCCGGCTGGGAGCTGACGCCCACGGCCGAGGCCGTCGACGGACTCACCCTGCCCGTAAGGGAGTTCAGGAGGAAGCGGGAGCAGGAGGGGCTCTTCTGACGGGCTTCCCGGCGGTTCCCTGTCAGACGCCTGTGGGTTTCTCAGGAAAATCACAGACTGGGGAAAGTCTCCTCTCAGAGGGTCCCGACAAGGTGTGCACCATGACCACGACCTCGCCCCAGGGGCGCACCGAACTGCTGAGGCCGGACGGGAGCCCCGTCCGCGTGCTTGTGGTGGACGATGAGCTGTCGATCACCGAACTGCTGAGCATGGCTCTTCGTTACGAGGGCTGGCAGATCAGGAGCGCGGGAGACGGGCAGGGGGCCGTCCGGACGGCCCGCGAGTTCCGGCCCGACGCCGTCGTGCTCGACATGATGCTGCCGGACATGGACGGGCTCGCCGTCCTCGGCCGGCTGCGCCGCGAACTGCCGGACGTGCCGGTGCTGTTCCTGACCGCCAAGGACGCGGTGGAGGACCGTATCGCGGGGCTCACCGCCGGCGGCGACGACTACGTCACCAAGCCGTTCAGCCTGGAGGAGGTCGTCGCCCGGCTGCGCGGACTCATCCGCAGGTCCGGCGCCGCCGACCGGCGCTCGGAGTCCGTCCTCGTCGTCGGGGACCTCACCCTCGACGAGGACAGCCACGAGGTCTCGCGGGCCGGCGAGTCCATCCACCTCACCGCCACCGAGTTCGAACTGCTCCGCTTCCTCATGCGCAACCCGCGGCGCGTGCTCAGCAAGGCGCAGATCCTGGACCGGGTCTGGAGCTACGACTTCGGCGGACAGGCCAACGTGGTCGAGCTGTACATCTCGTACCTGCGCCGGAAGATCGACGCCGGCCGGGAGCCGATGATCCACACCCGGCGTGGGGCCGGCTATCTGATCAAGTCCGCCGTGTCATGAGCGGACGACGACGGACGCGTCCGCGGAAGCGCCGAGCCGGACAGCCGCGCACCCTGCGGACGCGGCTCGTCGTCGCCTCCGTGGTGCTGATCGCGGTGGTGTGCGCGGTGATCGGCACGGTGACCACGCTGGCGCTGCGCAGCCATCTGTACGAGCAGCTCAACGGGCAGCTGAACGAGGTGGCCTCGCGCGCCTCGGGCTCCTTCGGCCCCCCGGGGCAGCGGCCGCGAGGCGGTGCCGTACCGGGCGGGCAGTCGTTCGAGAAGCACCCCACCAAGCTCACCGAGTTCGTCACCGTGGGCCCGCAGCCCCAGGGCACCATCGCGGCCAAGGTCGAGAACGGCGTCATCACCGACGCCAGGCGCGGTGTGAAGTCCACCAGCGACCTCCAGATGAACGCCAAGACGCTGACCGACGCCCAGCTCGCCGCCCTCCGGTCGGTCCCGCGGGTGGACGGGCAGCAGGACACCGTCGACATTCCCGGGGAGGGCCGGTACCGGGTCGAGTACCGCACCGGCGACAACGGCTCCTACTACGTCGCCATACCGACGTCCGGCGTCGACAACACCATCGACACCCTCGTCCTCGTCGAGGTCAGTGTCACCGCCGCGGGTCTCGTCGCCGCCGGTATCGCCGGGTACGTGCTGGTCGGCGTCGCCACCCGCCCCCTGCGCAGGGTCGCCCACACCGCCACCCGGGTCTCCGAACTCCGCCTGCACACCGGCGAGGTGAACCTCAGCGAGCGCGTCCCCGAGTCGGAGTGCGACCCGCACTCCGAGGTCGGCCAGGTCGGTGCCGCGCTCAACCGCATGCTGGACCACGTCCACGGCGCCCTGCACGCCCGCCAGCAGAGCGAGACCCGGGTACGGCAGTTCGTGGCCGACGCCAGCCACGAGCTCAGGACCCCGCTCGCCTCCATCCGCGGCTACGCCGAACTCACCCGGCGCGGGCGCGAGCGCGTCGGCCCCGACACCCGGCACGCCCTCGGCCGGATCGAGTCCGAGGCCGGCCGGATGACCCTGCTCGTCGAGGATCTGCTGCTGCTCGCCCGGCTCGACGCCGGCCGGCCGCTCCAGTTCGAGCAGACCGACCTGATCCCGCTGGTCGTCGACACCGTCAGCGACTCCCGCGCGGCCGGCATGGACCACAACTGGCGCCTCGACCTGCCCGACGAGCCGGCCCCCGTCTCGGCGGACGCGGCCCGGATCCAGCAGGTGCTGGTCAATCTGCTGGGCAACGCCCGCAAGCACACCCCGCCCGGCACCACCGTGATCGCACGCGTCCAGCGGCGCGGGGCGTGGATGTGCGTCGACGTCGAGGACAACGGACCGGGTATCCCGGCCGGGCTGCTGCCGCACGTCTTCGAGCGGTTCGCGCGGGGCGACTCCGCGCGCTCCCGGGCCACCGGGTCCACCGGGCTCGGGCTCGCGATCGTGCAGGCCGTCGCAGCCGCGCACGGCGGTGCCGTGACCGTGGACAGCGTCCCGGGGCGCACGGTCTTCACCGTGCACCTGCCCGCGCTCGCCCCCACCGGTTCCCGGCCGGTTCCCGTGGCGATGCCGACGGGGAACCCGGCCGCGCACTCACAGGCACAGCACAGTCTCACCACATGGGCGCAACAGGGCACTTGAGGAAAGTCGGTCCCATGCGAACCGACTCTTCTCCCGGCACCCTGCCGGCGCGGGAGCACCTCCCGGCCACAGACGCCGGAACGCCTGTCCTGGACGTAGTGATCCCCGTCCACAACGAGGAGAAGGACCTCCGGCCGTGCGTCCGCAGACTGCACGAGCACCTCACGCGGACCTTCCCGTACGCCTTCCGCATCACCGTCGCGGACAACGCGTCCACGGACGGCACCCCGCTGGTGGCGGCACGGCTGGAGGCGGAGATCCCGGAGGTCGCCGGCGTCCGGCTGGAGCAGAAGGGCCGCGGCCGCGCCCTGAGGACCGTGTGGTCCGCCTCCGAGGCGCCGATCCTCGCCTACATGGACGTCGACCTGTCCACCGACCTCAACGCCCTGCTGCCGCTGGTGGCACCGCTGATCTCCGGCCACTCGGACCTCGCCATCGGCTCCCGGCTCGCCCGTAGCTCCCGGGTCGTGCGCGGCCCCAAGCGGGAATTCATCAGCCGGGCCTACAACCTGATCCTGCGCGGCTCCCTCCAGGCCCGCTTCTCCGACGCGCAGTGCGGCTTCAAGGCGATCCGGCGGGACGTGGCGCAGGCGCTGCTGCCGCTGGTGGAGGACACCGGCTGGTTCTTCGACACCGAGATGCTCGTGCTCGCCGAGCGGGCCGGGCTGCGCATCCACGAGGTGCCGGTCGACTGGGTCGACGACCCCGATTCCACCGTGCACATCGTGCGGACCGCCACCGACGACCTCAAGGGCGTCTGGCGGGTCGGCAAGGCGCTGGCCACCGGTTCGCTGTCGCTGGACCGGCTCACCCGGCCCTTCGGCGACGACCCCAGGGACCGCGAACTGCCCGACGTGCCCAGGGGACTGGCCCGCCAGCTCGTCGGGTTCTGCGTGGTCGGCGCTCTGTCGACGCTGTTCTACCTGGCGCTCTACAGCGTCTTCCGGCAGTTCTCCGGCTCCCAGGTCGCCAACGCGCTCGCCCTGCTGGTCTCGGCGGTGGCCAACACCGCCGCGAACCGACGGCTCACCTTCGGGGTGCGCGGCCGCGGCGGGGCCGTCCGGCACCAGGCGCAGGGCCTGGTCGTCTTCGGTATCGGGCTCGCCCTGACCAGCGGCTCCCTGGCCGCTCTCGGCGCGGCCACCGACAGCCCGGCGCACTCCACCGAACTGGCGGTGCTCATCGCGGCCAACCTCGCGGCGACCGTGCTGCGCTTCCTGCTCTTCCGCGCCTGGGTGTTCCCGGACCGGAACGAGACCGGCGGCGCCTCGCCGACGACCGCCGCCTCGCCGGTGGTCGCCGCCCACGTCCCTTCCGCACCGGGCCCCGTGCCGGCCGCGCCGCTCCCGCACCGACCGGTGCCCCACCTGTCGTACGACCCCTACCCGACCACCCAGGTCCGCGCCGGTGAGGCCGCGGACGGCAACTGGAGGGACGCCACGATGCGGCTGCAGCCGGTGCGCCCTCACGACACAGAGCCGGGGGACCCCCGATGACCACCCACTACGACCAGCCGACCGGCGAGCGGTCCGGCGCCACCGCCTGGGGCCCGCCCTCGGCCGCTCCCCCACGGGCTCCGGAGGCCGGCGCGCCCGGGCGGCCCTTCGCCCGCCGGCTGTGGCGCGGCCGGCCCGAGGACCCGCGCTGGGTGCGCCCCGCATTCCTCGGACTGCTGGCCACCACCCTCCTGCTGTACCTGTACGACCTGAGCGCCTCCGGTTACGCCAACTCCTTCTACTCGGCGGCCGTGCAGGCGGGCAGCAGGTCCTGGAAGGCGTTCTTCTTCGGCTCGCTGGACGCGGGCAACGCCATCACCGTCGACAAGCCCCCGGCCTCGCTGTGGCCGATGGAGCTGTCGGTGCGCGTCTTCGGCCTGCACTCGTGGGCGATCCTCGCGCCCGAGGTGCTGATGGGGGTGGCGACCGTCGCCGTGGTGTACGGCGGGGTGCGCCGCCGCTTCGGCCCGGTGCCTGGTCTGATCGCGGGCGCGGTGCTCGCGCTGACGCCGGTGGCGGTGCTGATGTTCCGGTTCAACAACCCGGACGCCATGCTGGCGCTGCTGATGGCCGTGGCCTGTTACCTGGTGGTGCGGGCGGTGGAGGACGGCCGGACGAAGTGGCTGGTGTGGGCGGGTGCCGCGATCGGTTTCGCGTTCCTCGCCAAGACGCTCCAGGCGTTCCTGATCCTGCCGCCGCTCGCGCTCGTGTACGCGGTCTGCGCGCCGGTGCCGCTGAAGAAGCGCTTCGGGCAGCTGGCCGCCGCGACGCTCGCGCTGGTCGTGTCCGGCGGCTGGTGGGTCGCGGTCGTCGAGCTGTGGCCGGCCTCCTCCCGCCCGTACATCGGCGGTTCCCAGAACAACAGCTTCCTGGAGCTGACCTTCGGTTACAACGGACTCGGCCGGCTGAACGGCGAGGAGACCGGCAGCGTCGGCGGCGGTGGCGGCGGCGCGGGCGGCACCGGCATGTGGGGCGAGACCGGCTGGGACCGGATGTTCGGCTCCGAGGTCGGCGGCCAGATCTCCTGGCTCCTGCCTGCCGCGCTGATCCTGCTGGTCGCGGGCCTCGTGGCCACCAGGAAGCTGAAGCGGACGTCGGTCACCCGCGCCTCGTTCCTCGTCTGGGGCGGCTCCCTGCTGATGACCATGGCCGTCTTCAGCTACATGGCGGGCATCTTCCACCAGTACTACACCGTGGCCCTCGCCCCCTACATCGCGGCCGTGACCGGCATGGGTGCCGGGCTGCTGTGGGAGAAGCGGCGGGAGACGTGGGCGTCGATCACCCTCGCCGCCTCCGTGGTCGCGGCGGCGGCCTGGGGATACGTGCTGCTCGACCGCACCTCCGACTACCTGCCCTGGCTGAAGTGGCTGGTGCTGGTCGGCGGTCTGACCGCCGCGCTCGGTCTGGTCTTCGCCGGCCGCGTCCCACGGCGGCTCGCCCTCGGGGCGGCGGCGGTGGGCCTCGGGGCCGCGCTGGCCGGACCGACGGCGTACACGCTCAGCACGCTCCAGCAGGGCCACACCGGCTCGATCGTCACGGCCGGTCCGGCGGGCGCGAGCACGATGGGCGGCCGGGGCGGCGGTCCCGGCGGCGGTGGCGGTATGCGCGGCGGGTTCCCTGGCGGCATGCCGGGCCAGAGCCAGCAGGGCCAGAACCAGCAGGGCCGGCCGGGCAACGGCTTCCCGGGCGGTGGCATGCCGGGTCAGCAGGGTCTGCCCGGCACGCAGAACGGCAACGGATTCCCCGGCGCCGGCCGGACGGGTGAAGGCGGCATGGGCGGCGGCGGTGGCGCCGGGAGCCTGCTGAACGGCGCGAGCGTGTCCGCCGAGGCCAAGAAGCTGCTGGAGAGGAACGCGTCCGACTACACCTGGGTGGCCGCGTCCGTCGGCTCGCAGAACGCGGCGAGCTACCAGCTCACCACCGGGGACCCGGTGATGGCCATCGGCGGTTTCAACGGCACCGACCCGTCCCCGACTCTGGCCCAGTTCAAGAAGTACGTGGCGGACGGGCGGATCCACTACTTCATCGCCGGCGGCGGCATGGGCGGGGGCGGCAACAGTGGCACGTCCTCGCAGATCAGCTCCTGGGTGCAGAGCAACTTCAAGAAGGTGACGGTGGGTTCGGCCACCTTCTACGACCTCACGCGCGCGACGACGTCCGGCTGACCGGAAACTCGGTTGTACACCGTATAGCGGTCGCTATACGGTGTACGGCATGTCCGCCCCCCAAGGCCGCCCCGGCCCACCCGGTCATCCCCAGCGCTGGCTGATCCTCGGCGTCGTCTGCCTCGCGCAGCTCACCGTGCTGCTCGACAACACCGTCCTGAACGTCGCCATCCCGTCGCTGACCCGCGAACTGCACGCGGCTACCTCCGACATCCAGTGGATGATCAACGCCTACTCGCTGGTGCAGTCCGGGCTGCTGCTCACCGCGGGCAGTGCGGCCGACCGCTACGGCCGCAAGAAGATGCTGATCGCCGGGCTCGCCCTGTTCGGGATCGGTTCCCTGATCGCGGGCCTGGCCGACTCCACGCCCCAGCTGATCGCCGCCCGGGCCGGCATGGGCGTCGGCGGCGCGCTGCTGCTGACCACCACCCTGGCCGTGGCCATGCAGATCTTCGCGCCCGAGGAGCAGCCGAAGGCGATCGGCATCTGGAGCGCCGTCAACGCCCTGGGCTTCGCGGGCGGTCCGCTGATCGGCGGCTTCGTGCTCAACCACTTCTGGTGGGGCGCGATCTTCCTGATCAACATCCCGGTGGCGGCGCTCGGCCTGGCCGCGGTGGTGGCTCTCGTCCCCGAGTCGAAGGCACCCCGCGGCGACCGCCCGGACCTGCTCGGCGCGCTGCTGTCCACCATCGGCATGGCCGCGCTCGTCTACGCGATCATCTCCGGGCCCGGTCACGGCTGGACCTCCGCGCGCGTGCTCGGCACCGGGGCCGTCGCGGTGCTGGTGCTGGGTGCCTTCGCGTGGTGGGAGAACAGGACCGACGAGCCCATGCTCGACCTGCGCTTCTTCCACGACCGTCGGTTCACGGGCGCCGTGGCCGGCGCCGTGCTCATCACCTTCGGCATGGGCGGCGCGCTCTTCCTGCTGACCCAGCACCTCCAGTCGGTGCTCGGATACGGGCCGTTGGAGGCCGGTCTGCGGACCGCTCCGCTGGCGCTGACCGTGGTGGCGCTCAACTTCACCGGCATCGCCGCGAAGTGGTCGGCCAGGCTGGGCACGCCGGTGTCGATCGCGCTCGGCATGGTGCTGATGTCGGCGGGTCTGGTGGCCATCGCCGAGGTCGACACCGGTGGCTACGCCGGCACGCTGGCCGGACTGCTGCTGATCGGCGCGGGGTGTGCGGTCGCCAACCCGGCCATGGCGCACGCCATCATGAGCGCGATACCTCCGGAGCGGGCCGGGGTGGGGGCGGGCATCAACGGAACGCTGGCCGAGTTCGGCAACGGCCTCGGTGTGGCCGTGCTCGGTGCCGTGCTCAGTTCGTCCGTGGCCTCGGGGGAGTCCCTCTCGGACGGTCTCGGGGCCGGGCAGCTGGTCGGCGCGGTCGCCGTACTGGCCGGAGGTCTCGTGGCGGCGGGACTGTTGCGGCGGGCGGAGCGGGTGTCCGCCTGACGGCTCCGGGGGACAGGTAGGGGTGCGGCCCCGCGCGCCTAAGGTGGGGACGGTCGTCGGAATCGAGGAAGGTGCGCCGGTGGCGAAAGCAGCAGGTCGGTCGGCGCGGGCCAGTGTCTGGCTGGAGGGCGGGACCCGCCGGGGCGGGCGCAGCGGGCAGCCCTCGGGGCTGGACCGGGAGCGGATCACCGAGGCGTCCGTACGGCTGCTGGACGCCGAGGGGCTCGCCAAGTTCTCCATGCGCCGTCTGGCCGCCGAGCTGAACGTCACCGCGATGTCCCTGTACTGGTACGTCGACACCAAGGACGACCTGCTCGAACTGGCCCTGGACGCGACCTACGGCGAGCTGCGGCTGCCCGACCCCGAGGACACGGAGCAGGACTGGCGGCGGCAGCTGCGGGAGCTGGCCACCGCCTACCGGGGGCTGCTGGTCCGCCACCCCTGGCTGTCCCCGCTGGCCGGGCGCTACCTCAACATCGGCCCGCGGTCGCTCGCCTTCTCCCACGTGATCCAGCGTGTCGTCCGCCGGACCGGGCTGCCGGCGCACGGCGTGACGGGGGCGATCTCGGCCGTCTTCCAGTTCGTCTACGGGTACGGCACGATCGAGAGCCACTTCTCCGCCCGGATCGCGGACACCGGGCTGACCCCCGACGAGTACTTCCGGCAGGCCATGACCGCCGTGTCCGAGGTCCCGGGGACCGCCGCGGTCGTCAAGGAGTCCGCGGACCTCATGGCGGCCCGCGGCGGCGACACCGTCGCGGAGATGCTGGAGCGCGACTTCACCTTCGCCCTGGACCTCCTGATCGCCGGCATCGAGGCCATGGTCACCCGCGGCTGACCACCTGCCGCCATCCGGCCCGGAATCCCGCGGCGGGGGACTCTCCGGCGGCTGACTACGCACCGTCTCCTACGAGTCGTGCCGCTGTTCCGGCCTGCGTCCGCCGGGAGGGCGGGACGGCGTTCACCGAGCCGTCGGCCGCCGGGCCGGGAAGCCGCCCGCGGCCGACTGCCCTGTGTCGGCAGGCAAGCCGCTCACGGCCGACTGCCCCTCGCCCGCCGGTGGTGCCGGTGTTCCGGGGTGCCGCTGCGCCGGACGCCGGGTGGGCGGGACGGCGTCACCGGTCCGTCACCGGCCGGGCCGGGAAGCCGCCCGCGGTCGACTGTCCTGCGCCCACCGGCCGGGGCGGGTAAGCCGCTCACGGCACTGCCCCTCGCCCGCCGGTGGTGCCGGTGTTCCGGGGTGCCGCTGCGCCGGACGCCGGGTGGGCGGGACGGCGTCACCGGTCCGTCACCGGCCGGGCCGGGAAGCCGCCCGCGGTCGACTGCCCTGTGTCGGCAGGCAAGCCGCTCACGGCCGACTGCCCCTCGCCCGCCGGTGGTGCCGGTGTTCCGGGGCGCCGCCGCGCCGGACGCCGGGTGGGCGGGACGGCGTCACCGGTCGGTCACCGGCCGGGCCGGGAAGCCGCCCGCGGCCGACTGTCCCCTCGCCCGCGCCGGAAGGCGAACGCGGCTGGCTACGCGTCGTCGGACGCCAGGCGTGCCGGGAAGCCGCCCGTGGCGATCGGGCCCCAGCGGTCCGGGGTCACCCGGATGATCGACTTGCCCTGCTTGAGCATCGCCTGGCGGTACTCGTCCCAGTCGGGGTGTTCGCCGGCGATATTGCGGTAGTACTCGACCAGCGGCTCCACCGACTCCGGGGCGTCGACGACCTCGGCCGTGCCGTCGATCTGCACCCATGGGCCGTTCCACTCGTCGCTGAGGACGACCAGGGCCACCCGGGAGTCCCGCTTGGCGTTACGGGTCTTGGCGCGCTCGGGATAGGTCGACACCACGATCCGGCCCGAGTCGTCGACGCCACAGGTCAGCGGGGAGGCCTGCGGGGCGCCGTCGGCCCGACGGGTGATCAGGAGGGCGCGGTGGCGGGGGCGTACGAAGTCCAGCAGCTCGTCCAGCGATACACGGGTGTTGGTCGCGATGTTCGGTGCCATGGGCGCAGCCTAGGGGCAGCACCGCGGGTTCAGCCTGACCCTGCTGGGCACAGGTTCACCGCGTCGGAGGATCTCGCGCACCACGGCGTCGGCCGAAGGTCACTTCACCGCAATAGAGCAGCTAAAGTGCTGATGTCCTGTGCTCGCAGTCGGGAATGTGCTGCGGAGCTCTCCTGCGCACGGCCGTACGGCCGTGTCATCCGAGAGGTTCGTGGTGGCTGCGTCCGACTTTTCCGATGTGACCGGTTTTCCGGTCGGCCTTGAGTTGGCCGAAGCGCTCACCGCGGCGGCCCACGAGCTGCACGGGACGACCACTCCCGATGCCACCCTGACCACCGCGGTCCGGCTCGCGGTGCACCTGTTGCCCGGCGCCGAGCACGCCGGGGTCTTCGAGATCGAGCGCGGAGACACCCTGCGTACGGTCGCCTGGTCCGACGACATCGTGCGGGACGCGGGCCACCCGGACCCGCCGTACTGGGAGCGGCTGTGGACCTCGCCGGTGGTGCGCATGGCCGACAGCGGCGGCCCGGACGGGGACGGGCCGGGGCTGCGCTCGGTGCTTTCCATGCGGCTGCGGGCCGACAAGCGCCGGATGACCGTGCTGAGCGCCTACGCCCGCGCGCCGCACGCCTTCGACGAGCGGACCGCCCGCCTCGGCCGGCTGTTCACCACCCATGTGAGCCTCGCCCTGAACTCGGCGACGGTACGCGAGCAGTTGACGGAGGCCATGCACACCCGGGACCTGATCGGGCAGGCCACGGGCATGCTGATGGAGCGCCTCGACATCGACGCGGCGGCGGCCTTCGAGAGCCTGGTCCGTGCCTCCCAGCGGGAGAACGTCAAGCTGCGCGACCTGGCCCGCCGCATCGTGGGGTCGACCGAGAACTAGGCGGTGGGCAGGAACGCGCCCTGGACCGCCTGGATGTCCAGCTCGATCTTCAGCGTCGTGCCGATGGCGGCGATGCCGGCCTGGAGCACCTGGTTGTAGTTCATCGCGAAGTCCTCGCGGTGCAGTTCGGCCGTGGCACGGAACGCGGCCCGGGTGCCGCCCCACGGGTCGGCGCCGGTGCCGAGGTAGGCCAGGTCCAGCTCGACCGGGCGGACCACGCCGTGCATGGACAGCTCGCCGTGCACGGTCCAGCGGTCCGAGCCGGCCGCGGTCACGCCGGTCGAGCGGTAGGTGATCTCCGGGTGCCGCTCCACGTCGAGGAAGTCCGCGGACTTCAGGTGCGTGTCGCGCATGCCGTTGCCGGTGTCGACCGAGGCCGCGCGGATGACCGCCGCCACCCGGGACCTGGTGACGTCGTCCGGTGCGATCTCGATGGTGCCGCCGAACTCGGTGAACCGGCCGTGCACGCTGGAGATCCCCAAGTGCTGGGCGACCGCGGCGACGGAGGAGTGCACCGGGTCGATCGTCCACGGCCCGGGCGGCGGCAGCTCCGTGCCGCCCTGCCGGGCCAGCGTGACCGTGCCGACCTCGGCCCGGCCGCTCGCGGTGACGATCGCGCTGGACGCGGCGGGTGCGTAGCCGACGGCCGTCACGATCACGGTGTACGCCCCCGGCGCCAGCTCGGTCGTGTCCCGTACGGCTCCCTCGGCGTCCGTCTCGGCGCGCAGCACCTGCGTGCCGGTCATGTCGGTCACCGTGACGACCCCGTGCGACACGGCCCACCCGTCCCGCGTACGGATCTTCGCGGTCAGTCCCATCCCGTTTTCTCCCTGCAAAGCATTACAAAATGGTCGTATGAAACCGGCCCGTGGCACGCGCCGCAGCTTTCAGGAGCGGCGCGTGCCACGGGCCGTGGCCGAACTACTCGCCGGGGTGGGCGAGTTCGATGTCGTGGCCGTCGACTCCGGGGCCGGCGACGGTCAGGGCCGTGGCCACCGGCGGGTAGCCCGTCGCGATGACCGTGTACTCGCCGCCGTTGAGGTCGCTGAAGGCGTACGCACCGTCGGAACCGGTGGTGGCCGTGCCGACCACGTTGCCCGCCTGGTCGACCAGGGTCACCCGGGCGTCGGCCAGCGGACCGTGCGGGGCCCGCACGACACCCTGCAGCCGGGCACCGGCGTCCAGGTCCACCTCGATCCGGGTGACGCCGGTGGCGCCGACCTCGACCGGCAGCGCACGCGGCCGGAACCCGTCCGCGTTGACCGCGACGGTCATCGTGCCGGGCACCAGGTCGGTGAGGGCGAACTCGCCCTGCTCCCCGGTGGCGGCGGTGGCCAGCAGGTCACCGCGCACGTCCGTGACGATCACCATGGCGTCCTTGACCGGCAGCGCGCTGCCCGCGGCCCGGACCACACCGGTCAGCCCGCTGGTGCCGCTGAGCAGGATGTCGTACGCCAGCGGCTCCTCGCCCACCACGATGGTGGAGGCCTGCGGCTGGTAGCCGTCGGCGGAGGCGATCAGGACGTAGCTGCCCGTGCCGGGGGCGGGCACCGCGTAGGAACCGTCGGCCTGGGCGACCGAGCGGCCCAGCTGCCGGCCGGACAGCGAGATCAGCGTGACCGCGGCCTGCGGGACCGGGGCGCTCTCGGCGCCGCGGACGAAGCCGTGCACCGGGGTGCCGCCGGCGACGCCGGGCTCGGCGGCCGTGGCGACTGCCGTCAGCTGCCGGGTGGCCGTGGCGACGGCCGTGCCGTCGGTGTCCTCGGACACCGGGGCGGTGGCCACGGCGACCGGGATCTGCTCGGTGGCCTGCGCCTCGGCGACGACCGGAGCGGCGGCCGGATCGGCCACCACGGGGGCCTCGCCGTCGGCGGCCTGCGCGAGCCCGCCCATGGTCCGCAGCGGGACCTCCTTGATGAACAGCGTGATCAGGAAGGCGACGGCGGCGAGGACGGCCGCGATCAGGAAGACATCGGCGATGCCGTGGCCGTAGGCGCTCTCCAGCAGCGTGCGGATGGGCTTCGGCAGCGCGTCCATGTCCGGGATGCTGTCCGTGGAGCCCGAACCGCCGGCCAGGGCCTTCTGGTACTTGGGGCTCAGCGCGGAGACGCCGTCCTGGACGTAGTGCGTGATCCGGCGGGACATCACCGCGCCGAGGGCGGAGACGCCGACCGCACCGCCGAGGGAGCGGAAGAAGGTGACCGTGGAGCTGGCCGCGCCGAGGTCGGACGGCGCCACCTGGTTCTGCGTGGCGAGGACCAGGTTCTGCATCATCATGCCGATGCCGAGACCCAGCAGGGCCATGAAGATGGCCATCTTCCAGTAGTCGGTGTCGTACCGGATGCCGCCGAGCAGCGCCAGACCGGCCGTCACCAGCACACCACCGCTGACCAGCCACGCCTTCCAGCGGCCGGTGCGGGTGATGAACTGACCCGAGACGGTCGAGGAGATGAACAGACCGCCGATCATCGGGATGGTCAGGACGCCGGACATCGTCGGGGACTTGTCGCGGGCCAGCTGGAAGTACTGGCTGAAGAACACCGTGCCGGTGAACATCGCGACACCGACGAACAGCGAGGCCAGCGAGGCCAGCGTGATGGTGCGGTTGCGGAACAGGCGCAGCGGGATGATCGGCTCGCTGGCCTTCGCCTCGATGAGGACGAAGATCGCGCCGAGCACGACCGAACCGCCGACCATCGCGTACGTCTGCCAGGACACCCAGTCGTACTTGTCACCGGCGAAGGTGACCCAGACGAGGAGCAGGGAGACGGCGGCGGAGATGAAGGTCGCGCCGGCCCAGTCGACCTTGACCTCGCGCTTGACCACGGGCAGGTGCAGGGTCTTCTGCAGGACGATCAGCGCGATGACCGCGAAGGGGACGCCGACGTAGAAGCACCAGCGCCAGCCCAGCCAGGAGGTGTCCGTGATGACACCGCCGAGCAGCGGTCCGCCGACGGTGGCGACGGCGAACGTGGCGCCCAGGTAACCGGAGTAACGGCCGCGCTCACGCGGGGAGATCATCGCCGCCATGACGATCTGGGCGAGGGCCGACAGGCCGCCCACGCCGATGCCCTGCACCACACGGCAGGCGATCAGCATGCCGGGGTTCTGGGACAGGCCGGCCGCCATCGAGGCGACCACGTAGATGACGAGGGCTATCTGGACGAGAGCCTTCTTGCTGTACAGGTCGGCGAGCTTGCCCCACAGGGGAGTGGCCGCGGTCATCGACAGCAGGGCGGCGGTGACGACCCAGGTGTAGGCGGACTGGCCGCCGCCGAGGTCTCCGATGATGTGCGGCAGCGCGTTGGAGACGATCGTGGACGACAGGATCGCCACGAACATGCCGAGCAGCAGCCCGGACAGTGCCTCCATGATCTGCCGGTGGGTCATCGGGGCGTGACCCGAGCCTCCCCCGTGCTTGGCGTGGGCCCGCACACCGGCTGGTGTGGTCGTTGCCATGGGCATCCTTCTCTTACGTGCTTGCGGGTGTACGGGTGGTCTCTTCGAATACGGGGGCCGTGGCGGACGTGTGCCGCAGCGGGGCGGACCGGCAGTCGCCGAAGGACGCGCGCAGGCGCGTCATCAGCCGGATCAGCTGGCCGACCTCCTCGTCGGTCCAGTCCGCCAGCCGCTCGGCGAGCAGGTGCGTGGTCCGCCGGGACAGCTCGTCCAGCTGCTCGACGCCCTCGGGCGTCAGGTGCAGGATGCGCGAGCGCTTGTCCGCGGGGTCCGGGTGCCGCTCGATCCAGCCGCGCGCGGCGACGTGCGCCACATGCCGGCTGGTGACCGACATGTCCACCGCGAGCAGCTCCGCGAGCTTGCTCATGCGCATGTCGCCGTGGCGGCCGAGCAGGGTCAGCACGGCGGCCGAGCCGGTCGGGCAGTCGGGCGGCAGGATCCGCCCCATGTCCCTTTTCACGGCTCCGACGGCGCTGAGCTGACGCGCCAGCTCTTCGAACTGCGCCGGCTCGGCCATCACACCTCCCGTATTCGTTGCTTGGGGCAACCATAGACGTGTTTGGTTGCTGCAGGCAAACAACTAGGGGTGGGTCAGCGCAAAAACTTGGCAAAGGCAAGTATTGCGAGTGTAAATATGCAGGTGATGGCGGGTGGGGTGCCCCCCTCTGTCCCGGTGGCCCCGCACTTGGGTCGGTCAGCCGAATTCGCTAGTGTCTCGGGCCATGGCTAACACCCAGGGCCCCCAGGGCAATTACGACCCCGCCGGCAGCACCCAGATGTTCCGCGCGTTCGTCGACGAGACTCCCCAGGGCCGGCAGCAGCAGGCGGCCCCCTCGGGTCCCCGCGTCGGCCTGATCATCGGCATCGTGGTGGCGCTCGTCGTGGTGGCGGGCGTCGCCTGGCTGGCGTTCAAGTAGGACCCGCGGTCCCTACTGCCACCGCACGGTGACGTCCCGCGTCTCGATGTGCATGCCGAGCGGCACGCGCCAGGCGTCGACGCACACCGTCCAGGTGGGGGCCGTACGCGCCCCCGGCCCGATCGGCACCGGCAGGTCCTCGGTCGAATCGACCGTCCCCCAGTCGATGCCGAGTCCGCCGATGATGTGCGTCCCGAACGTCACCGAGCCGGAACGCACCGCCGTGCCGCCCGAGTTGTGGAAGCCGACGGTCACCTTCTGGCACCAGCGCTTGTCCGCGTCCGCTGTCGCGGGGTCGCCCCAGGAGAGGTCGGCCGGGGACGGCCGCGGGGCGGAGGTGCGGCTCGGGGCCGGGCCCGGGGCAGGAGTGGTCGGGCCGGGCGCCGGTGTCGCCGGGCCGGTCCCGTCGCCCGGGTGACCGGTCGGGCCCTCGTGGTCGGCCGGGCGTGAGCTGCCGTCGTCGTCTCCCGGCTCCGGTGTGCCGTCCCGGGCGGGCCCTCCGGGGCCAGCGGCCGCGCCCCGGTCGTCGGCCGGATCCGAACCGGCCGCGCGCGTGACCTTGCCGTCCCCGCCGCCCTCGTTCCTTCCGACGCCCTGCCGGCCCGTGCCCTCGCGGTTCTCCCCGTCGAGGGGGACCAGCGTCACCGACCCGGTCGGGGTGCCCGCGCCCGGACCGGCCGGCCCGGTGCCGTTGCCCGCGCCGACCGCGGCATAGCCGCCGCCCGGACCACCGCCCGAGCACGAGGCCAGGACCCCGCCCAGACAGAGGGCGGCCGCCGAAGCTGCCGTAACGGCGCCCCGGCGGCCACGAGTCCCTCTCGAACGCGCCCTGTCCGCGGCCCCGCCCGACCCTGTCGCTCGCAGCATCGGGCCAGTGTGGCTGACGGACCGTCAGAACAGAACCTTCAGTCGGAGATCAGTCCTTCGCGCAGCTGGGACAGGGTCCGGGTGAGCAGCCGGGAGACGTGCATCTGGGAGATGCCGACCTCCTCGCCGATCTGCGACTGGGTCATGTTGGCGAAGAAGCGCAGCATGATGATCCGGCGCTCCCGGGGCGGCAGCTTGGCCAGCAGCGGCTTGAGGGACTCGCGGTACTCCACACCCTCCAGCGCGGTGTCCTCGTAGCCGAGCCGGTCGGCCAGGGAGCCCTCGCCGCCGTCGTCCTCGGGGGCCGGGGAGTCCAGGGAGGAGGCGGTGTAGGCGTTGCCGACCGCGAGACCGTCGACCACGTCCTCCTCGGAGACGCCGAGCACCGCGGCCAGCTCGGTCACCGTCGGGGACCGGTCCAGCTTCTGGGACAGCTCGTCGCTCGCCTTGGTGAGGGCGAGGCGCAGCTCCTGGAGCCGGCGCGGGACCCGCACCGACCACGAGGTGTCGCGGAAGAACCGCTTGATCTCGCCGACCACCGTCGGCATCGCGAACGTCGGGAACTCCACGCCGCGTTCACAGTCGAAGCGGTCGATCGCCTTGATCAGGCCGATGGTGCCGACCTGGACGATGTCCTCCATCGGCTCGTTGCGGGAGCGGAAGCGCGCGGCCGCGTAGCGGACCAGCGGCAGATTCAGCTCGATCAGGGTGTCCCGGACGTACGCCCGTTCCGGGCTGTCCTCGTCCAGGGCGGCGAGCCGCAGGAACAGGGAGCGGGACAGGGTGCGGGTGTCGATGTCCGCCGAGGCCGACAGGACCGGGACGGTCTCCTCGGGAGCGGCGGAGGGAACGGCCGGGGCCGGCGCGGCGTCGAGAGCCGGTACGCCGTCGAGGCCGTCGAGGACGTCGAGAGCGTCGAGCTCCTTGGGCGCTGCCTCACTCGTCGTCGGCGTAAGCACCTTCGAGCTGCCCTTGTCTGCGGACATGCCACCCCCTTTGGGTCGCGGGACGGTCGCGGCGGTGCTGCCTTTCGAGCAACGCAGCCTTCACCTGAATACCGGAGCCGGAGCCCCGGCAAACGCTCTTCCCGCAGAATGTCACATGTCGGCAACGCGCTGTAGTGACATGTCGACACCTGAGTGACGAATCAGCCCTGGAAAGAAGGGGTCTGACGGCTTTTCGGGACACAACTGTCGGCAACAGCCCTGGTGAGCGATTCGCTCGCGCCGGTTACCACTCGCTCGGGTTTGCGATGCAGTGCTGTTCGGACCGTGCTCCCGTGCGCCCCGCCATGCATCGGCCGAACACCCGCCGTGCACCGGTCCGACGGTGGTGAACTCCGCGGCCTATGTGTCGATGCGATTCGCCGAGCGGAGCCGCTGGAAGCTACGGGCGAGCAACCGCGAGACGTGCATCTGGGAGACGCCGAGTTCCGCGCTGATCTGAGACTGGGTGAGATTGCTGTAGTAGCGCAGCAGAAGGATTCGCTGTTCCCGTTCGGGGAGTTGGACCAGGAGATGCCGGACCAGGTCGCGGTGCTCCACACCGTCCAGGGCCGGGTCCTCGTAGCCGATGCGGTCCAGCAGTCCGGGCAGCCCGTCGCCCTCCTGCGCGGCCTCCAGGGAGGTGGCGTGGTACGAGCGTCCCGCCTCGATGCAGGACAGCACCTCCTCCTCGCTGATCCGGAGCCGCTCGGCGATCTCGGCGGTCGACGGCGAGCGCCCGAAGGCCGTGGTGAGGTCCTCGGTGGCGCTGTTGACCTGCACCCACAGCTCGTGCAGCCGGCGCGGGACGTGGACGGTGCGGACGTTGTCGCGGAAGTACCGCTTGATCTCGCCGACGACGGTCGGCATGGCGAAGGTCGGGAACTGCACGCCCCGGTCCGGGTCGAAGCGGTCGATGGCGTTGATCAGGCCGATGGTGCCGACCTGGACGACGTCCTCCATCGGCTCGTTGCGGGAGCGGAAGCGGGCGGCCGCGTAGCGCACGAGCGGGAGGTTCGCCTCGATCAGCGCCCCCCGTACCCGGTCGTGCTCCGGCGTGCCCGGCTCCAGCTCCTTCAGCTCGCCGAAGAGCACCTGGGTCAGGGCACGGGTGTCGGCGCCACGGCGCTTCTCGGGAGCCGGAGGCGCCTCAGCGGGCGCCTCCTCCTGGGGCGGCGCAGTACTGGCCGACACGGTCAACGCCACCTCTTCATCGATCAATCATCCGTCAAAAGCGGTCATAGCATCACAAGACATGTGCACTGTGTGCAAGCACCGCATAACGCCGTGTTGTGGGTAAACTCCGACAAGTTGAGGGGCTGGACACACGAAAGCCCCCCGCCGGAACGGCGGGGGGCTGCTGCGCGGAAGAGGTCAGAATTCGTAGTCGGCCATCACCCACGTGGCGAACTCGCGCCACAGCGCGACGCCCGCCTGGTGGGCCGGGTGCTCCAGGTAGCGCTTGAGGGCGTCCGGGTCCTCGACGGCCGAGTTGATCGCGAAGTCGTAGGCGATCGGCCGGTCGCTGATGTTCCAGGCGCACTCCCAGAAGCGCAGCTCCTCGATCTGGCCGCCGAGGGCCCGGAAGGCCTCCACGCCCGCCATGACCCGCGGATCGTCGCGCTCGACGCCCTCGTTGAGCTTGAAGAGGACCAGGTGGCGGATCATGGGGATTACCTCAGCTCTTTCCTCCGTTGGCGACCCAGGTCATGAAGTCGCCGATGGCCTTCGCCGCGTCCGAAATGCCCTCGAAGCCTATCTGGACGTAGTCGGCCGCCTTGGCCGGGTCCGTGATGATCAAGTACAGCGCGAAGACCACGAGCACGTACACGGCGATCTTCTTGGCGTTCACCGCCACCGCGGCCTCCCCTGTCCCTCTGTCCCGTGTGCCCTGCTGCCGGCGGCGAGTGTAACCTTCACGCCTTTTCCAAGGGCCAACCGCCTGCCGCCCCGGGCTTTTTGCCGGACGGGGCGGAGAGGGGCGCGGAGCCCCGGCCCCGCGGGTCCGGCCGCCGGTTCCCCCGGGCGCGGACCCTGCCCGTTCCCGTCCGGAACGCGGAAAGGGCCCCGTCTTGCGACGGGGCCCTTTTTCCAGCGGTAGCGGAGGGATTTGAACCCTCGGTGACTTGCGCCACACTCGCTTTCGAGGCGAGCTCCTTCGGCCGCTCGGACACGCTACCGAGGGAGACCCTACAGCAAGGTGGGGCGTGGTCAGAAATCGGTATTCAGCGGTCCCGGAAAAACTCCGTGAGGAGCCGGGAGCAGTCGGCCGCGAGAACGCCTTCGACGACCTCCGGCCGGTGATTGAGCCGACGGTCGCGGATCACGTCCCACAGGGAGCCGGCCGCGCCCGCCTTCTCGTCCCGGGCGCCGTAGACGACCCGGTCCACCCGGGACTGGACGAGCGCGCCCGCGCACATCGTGCACGGCTCCAGGGTGACCACCAGCGTGCAACCGGTCAGCCGCCACTCCCCGAGCCGGGCGGCGGCCCGCCGGATCGCGAGCACCTCCGCGTGGGCCGTGGGATCGCCGGTGGCCTCGCGCTCGTTGTGCCCGGCACCGAGCACCGTCCCGCCGTCCGGGGACAGCAGAACGGCGCCCACGGGCACGTCCCCACCCCGGACGGCCCGTTCGGCCTCGTCCAGGGCGAGTCGCATCGCGGGGTGCCAGGGGTCGCGCACGGGGTCCGGTGGGCCGGTCGTGACGTGGGCGTCCCGGCCGGTCAGCGGACGGTCTCCAGCACCTCCGAGGCGCCCAGCGCCTCGGCGATGGTGCTCAGCGCGTCCTCGGCGTCCAGGATGCGCAGCTCCTTCTCGCCGATCCCGAGGTCGTCCAGGATCTGGCTGTCGCCCACGGGGCTGTGCGGCACCGCGTCGTCGCCGCCGCCCTCCTCCTCGTCGTCGTTCTCCTCGGACTCGCCGTCCTCGGTGCCGTCGAGGTCGAGGGCGTCCAGGTCCGGGCCGTCGTCGCCGGGCTCCCGGCCGAGCAGTTCGTCGGTGAGCAGCAGCTCACCGTAGGCGCTGCGCTGGGCGGCGGCGGCGTCCGAGACGTAGATGCGAGGGTCGTCCTCGCCGTCCACGCGGACGACGCCGAACCAGGCGTCCTCCTGCTCGATCAGGACGAGCACCGTGTCCTCGTCGGGAGAGGCTTCCCGGGCCAGGTCGGCCAGATCCGACAGGGTCTCCACATCGTCGAGCTCTGTGTCGCTCGCTTCCCACCCGTCTTCGGTGCGCGCGAGCAGTGCGGCGAAGTACACCGTGACTCTCCCACTGGTCATAGGCGTGCCGGTTGGGGGTCCCCCCGGCGGAGGTACGTGGGTGGAGAGAGCTTGGGCTCCGAGCCCCACCCACTCGGAATCGTGGCAGAAACAAGGCGTTCAGGGGACGTCTTCGGCTCCCTGTGTCTGGCTGTTTCGATCGTGGATCGGTCATCGACTCAGCAGCGCGCTCGTTGCCGCCACCTGCGGATCGTACGCGGCTTTGCGAAGCGCTCACGCACGCCCCGCCTCGGAGACGTCGGCGCGGGCCCGGATCTTCCGCCGCGCCAACTTCCTTACCGGGTCCAGCTCACGGCTTTCCTCCCTACCAGCGGAACGTCCGCATGCGCATCGCGTGGCGCAGGCGCGCGGCCTTGGCGCGTCGCGGCTGGACCCGGGCGCGCAGCTCACGGGCCTCGGCGAGATCACGGAGGAACTGGGCGCGCCGGCGCCGGCGCTCGGCGTCCGTCTCGGGTGCCGTGCGATCGCGGACCCGGGCGCCGGGTGTCGCCGGCGCGGCCGAGTCCTTGGTGTTCCCGGGCGCGTCCTCGGGAAGATCAGGCAGATCAGGCACGTCACACCACCCCAGTCCGTCCCTCCCACTTTCCCTCTTATGGGCGGTTTGACGCCAGCACGATGGAGCGCGTGGCGCAGGTACCGTTGTGGGCATGCGTCTCCACGTCGTCGACCACCCCCTGGTCGCCCACAAGCTCACCACGCTGCGCGACCAGCGCACGGACTCTCCCACCTTCCGCAGGCTGGCCGACGAACTCGTCACCCTGCTCGCCTACGAGGCCACGCGGGACGTGCGCACCGAGGCGGTCGACATCGAGACCCCGGTGGCCAGGACCACCGGGGTCAAGCTCGCCCGGCCGCGCCCGCTGGTCGTGCCGATCCTGCGGGCCGGGCTCGGCATGCTGGACGGCATGGTGCGGCTGCTGCCGACGGCCGAGGTGGGCTTCCTGGGCATGATCCGCAACGAGGAGACCCTGGAGGCCTCCACGTACGCGACGCGCATGCCCGAGGACCTCTCCGGCCGCCAGGTGTACGTCCTGGACCCGATGCTGGCCACCGGCGGCACGCTGGTCGCGGCGATCCGCGAGCTGATCAAGCGCGGCGCCGACGACGTGACGGCCGTGGTCCTGCTCGCCGCCCCCGAAGGCGTCGAGGTCATGGAGCGCGAGCTGGCGGGCACCCCGGTGACGGTCGTGACGGCGGCGGTGGACGACCACCTCAACGAGCACGGCTACATCATCCCGGGCCTCGGCGACGCGGGCGACCGCCTGTACGGCGCGGCCGAGTAACCACCCCGATCAGCGCCCCACAAGGGGCGCCCGTCAGGGGCGCGGGGGAACTGCGCGACGAGCCACGGCGAACCCGCGGCCGAAGAACGACGCCCGGGGGGCGCCCCGCAGGCAGCGGCGGGGAACTGCGCGACCGGCCACGACCGGCCGCCGGCGGAAGAACGACGCCCATGGCGCCCCGTCAGGGGCGCGGGGAACTGCGCGACCAGCCACGACCGGTCGGCACCCGAGGCACGGCGCGCGGTTTCCCCGCCCAAGCCCCGCGGGGAGCTGCGCGACCAGCCGCGACTGACCGGGCACTCGAAGAACGGCGCGCGGTTTCCCCGGCCAAGCCCCGCAGGGCTCAGCAGGCCTTCTTCGGGCGATCCGCCGAAGCCGCGGGAGCCGTCAGCGCCGTCAGCGCCTGCTGGGCCGCCGCCGGCTTGGCCAGCTCCTTGAACGCGTCCCCGATGATCAGGTCGAGGGCGGCCCCCTTGCGCCCGGCGTCCGTGCGGCGCTCGGCGTCGGCGAGCTGCGTGGCGAGCACCGGCAGCGAGGTGTCCTGCGCGGTGACGGGACCGAGGAGCATCCCCGTGCCCTTGATCTTCTTGTCGAACTCCTTCGCCGCGTTGCCCACGTCGCCGATCTTGAAGCCGCGCTTCTTCAGCTCGTCCGCGGTCTTCTTGGCGAGCCCGCTGCGGGCGGTGGCGTTGTAGACGTTCACGGTGATCCCGCCCGGTGCGGGCACGTCCTTCACCCGGGCCGCCGCGGCGGCCTTGGTACGGCACTCCGTCTTCGTACCGGACGCCGTGGACTTCTTGCCGCCGGAGAAGACGTCGATGAGCTGCAGGGTGCCCCAGCCGACCAGCCCGAGCACCGCGACGGACGCCACCACGGCGGCCACGAGCCTGGCCCGGCGCCGGGGAGGGCGCATCCGAGGGTATTTGTCCCCCGTGATCCGGTACTTGCCGCCCATGCCGGGGGGCGTCAGCATGCTCATGGGCGCAGCGTAGTGCGCCCGAGCGGCGATGCCTATTAGATGATCAGTCGATGCCGCTCAGCGGAACCCGAAAGGGCCAACGGCCGTGTCGCGCCGGGTCAGTCGAGTTCGAGCACGCGCGCGTGCAGCACCTGGCGCTGCTGGAGGGCCGCACGGACCGCGCGGTGCAGGCCGTCCTCCAGGTACAGGTCGCCCTGCCACTTGACGACGTGCGCGAAGAGATCGCCGTAGAACGTCGAGTCCTCCGCCAGCAGTGTCTCCAGGTCGAGCTGCTGCTTGGTGGTCACGAGCTGATCGAGGCGGACCGGGCGCGGCGCGACGTCCGCCCACTGCCGGGTGCTTTCCCGGCCGTGGTCGGGGTACGGCCGGCCGTTTCCGATGCGCTTGAAGATCACACGGAAAGCCTACCGGTCAAGACGTTCCGGGCGCAGCCATGGCGGCGGAGTGCGACGCTTGAAAAGGTGCCGCAAAACGGCCAAACGGGCTACTACCGGGAACAGGGGCCTGCGATGAGTGACAGCGAGACCGCTCCGCCCGCCACCCCTGAGGGGGCCGACGCACTCCCCGCGGAGGCGCAAAAGATCGCTTCCGGCTACGCGTTCACCGGCCCCGCCCTCGACCTGGGCGCCCTCCTGTGGGACGGGCGGTGCCACGCCGGCGCGCCGGTCCGCATCCCACTGCCCATGCTCAACCGGCACGGTCTGGTCGCGGGCGCCACCGGCACCGGCAAGACCAAGACCCTCCAGCTGATCGCGGAGCAGCTGTCGGCGCAGGGCGTGCCGGTGTTCCTCGCGGACATCAAGGGGGACCTGTCCGGCATCGCGCGGCCGGGGCAGGAGGGTGACCGGGTGCGGAAGCGGTCCGGCGAGGTCGGCCAGGAGTGGACCCCGGCCGGCTTCCCGGCGGAGTTCTTCGCGCTCGGCGGCCTCGGTCACGGCATCCCGGTGCGCGCCACGGTCACCAGCTTCGGCCCGGTGCTGCTGTCCAAGGTGCTGCGGCTCAACCAGACCCAGGAACAGTCCCTCGGCCTGATCTTCCACTACGCCGACACCAAGGGCCTGGAGCTGGTCGACCTCAAGGACCTGCGGGCGGTCGTCGCCTTCCTCGCCTCCGACGAGGGCCGGGCCGAGCTGAAGGACATCGGCGGCCTGTCGAACGCGACGGCCGGGGTGATCCTGCGTTCCCTGACCGCGTTCGAGGCGCAGGGCATGGCCGACTTCTTCGGTGAGCCGGAGTTCGACACGGCCGGCTTCCTGCGTACGGCCGAGGACGGCCGGGGCGTCGTCTCCGTCCTCGAACTCGCGGCCGTGCAGGACAGGCCGCAGCTGTTCTCGACGTTCCTGATGTGGCTGCTGGCCGACCTCTTCCACGACCTGCCCGAGATCGGCGACGCGGACAGGCCCCGGCTGGTCTTCTTCTTCGACGAGGCGCATCTGCTGTTCGACGACGCCTCCAGGGCGTTCCTGGACTCGATCACGCAGACCGTGCGGCTGATCCGTTCCAAGGGCGTCGGCGTCTTCTTCGTCACCCAGACCCCGAAGGACGTGCCCGCCGACGTCCTCGGCCAGCTCGGCAACCGCGTCCAGCACGCCCTGCGCGCCTTCACCCCCGACGACCAGAAGGCGCTGAAGGCCACCGTGCAGACCTTCCCCAGGTCGGCGTACGACCTGGAGGAGCTGCTCACCGGTCTGGGCACCGGTGAGGCCGTGGTGACGGTCCTCAGCGAGAACGGGGCCCCCACCCCGGTCGCCGCCACCCGGCTGCGGGCCCCGGAGTCCCTGATGGGCCCGGTGGACCCGGCCGAACTGGACCGGGCGGTCCGCGACTCCTCGCTCTACGGCCGTTATGCACAGGCTGTGGACCGCGAGTCGGCGTTCGAGCGGCTGCGCGCACGGCCGGCGCCGGCCGAGGCCCCGGCGTCAGCGCCCGCCACGGCCCCGAAGGCCCCGAAGGAGGAGCCGTCGCTGGTCGAGCAGGTGGTGGGCAGCGGGATGTTCAAGTCCCTGGCCCGTTCGGTCGGCACCCAGATCGGCCGCGAGATCACCCGCTCCCTGTTCGGCACGGCCCGGCGGAGGCGGTAGCCCGCCCCCGCCGGACGCGGTTCAGCGGTCCCGCTGCTCGGGTGGCCGCTGGGCCTCCGGCCGCCGGTGGTCCGGCTTGGCCGTGGCGGTGCGCCTGGCCTCGGCGCGCAGCAGGGCGCGCAGGACGGCGTAGGGATCCATGGGCATGACGGTGCTGCTCCTTGCGTCGAGCCGACTGACCTGTGCGGGGGCGCGGGTCTGTCAGCAGCGCAGGACCACCGTGCGCAGCAGGGACGGGGCGTACGGCGTCCCCGGCGCCGAGTGGCGCACGGGTGCGGCGGGCCGGGCGGGCGCCGGGTCGGGCAGGGGCGCGGGACGTTCGGGCACGTCGGCCCGGTGGACGGCGCGGGCGGGCGGCCGCAGCGCCGTGTCGAGGACCTCGTGCTCGGCGGTCTCGGCGGCCACGGTGAGCGACGGGGCCGCGAGGGCCTGCACATGGGCGCCGGGCACCCACAGGGCGAGGAGCAGCACGAGCACCCGCAGCCAGGCACGGCCTTCGGGGATGTTCGCGGTCCTGCTCACATCGGGTGTCTCCCCGGGACGGAGGGGGAGCGCAGCACCTCGTGCGCCGGATTCGCTGGCTCGGCGTACCGGCGGGGCGCCCGGTTGACGCGGGCGGGGAGTTCACCGGACCGGGCCGGGCGGCGGCCGGTCACACGTTCTGCGGCACCTGCCGGGCGACCGAGCGGATGCGGAACGCCGTGACGATCTCGACGACGCCCACCGCGATCAGCCAGATGCCGCCGACGACGGTGAGCACGGTGACGGACTCGAAGGGCGAGACGATGAGCACGACGCCCGCGAGGAAGGTGACGATCCCGAGGAAGATCTGCCAGCCGCGGGCCGGCATCCGGGAGTCGTGGGCGGCGGCGAGGATCTGGGTGATGCCGCGGATGAGCCAGCCGATGCCGATCCACAGGGCGAGCAGCAGGATCGACTCCATGGGGCCGCGGAAGCAGAACAGGCCGAGCAGGATCGACAGGGCACCGCTGATGAAGGCCAGCACGCGCAGGGAGGTCGTCCTGTGTGTGCCGAAGGCGGCCGCCAGCTGGAAGACTCCGCTGATCAGCAGGTAGATGCCGAAGAGGACACCGGCCGCGAGCAGGGAGGGGCCGGGCCAGATCAGCACCAGGATCCCGAGGATCAGGGAGACGACGCCGGTCAGCAGGACGAGCTGCCAGGCGGCCTGCGACAGGGCGTGGAGGGGGCCTTCGAACGCCGGCTCGGGCTCATGGCGGGCGCCGGGCGGGTGTCCCGCGTGGACGTGCCGGTCGTCGTACTCGCGACCCCATCCGGGGCCGCTGCTCGGTGCCTCGGTCATGGTCCATGCTGCGAACACGTGACGGCGTTCCGCCACTCGGGTGGGCCACCCGGCTTACCGGGCCCCTCAGCCGCCCGCGGCCTTGGCGGCCTTCGCCGCCGCCTTCATCTCCTGCTTGTGCGCGCGCACCTTGGCCAGCGACTCCGGCCCGGTGATGTCGGCGACGGACCGGAAGGACTTCGCCTCGCCGTACGCGCCCGCGGCCTCCCGCCAGCCCTTGGGTGCGACCCCGAGCTGCTTGCCGAGGAGCGCGAGGAAGATCTGCGCCTTCTGCCGGCCGAACCCCGGCAGGTCCTCCAGCCGCTTCAGCAGCTCCGCCCCGCTCGCGCAGCCCCGCCACACGGCCTCGGGGTCGCCGTCGTAGTGCTCGGTCAGGTACTGGCACAGCTGCTGGACGCGCTTGGCCATCGAGCCGGGGTAGCGGTGGACGGCGGGCTTCTCGGAGAGCAGCGCGGCGAAGGCCTCGGGGTCCATCGCCGCGATCTCGTGCGCGTCCAGGTCCGCGGTGCCGAGCCGGTCGGCGATGGTCCGGGGCCCCTTGAACGCCCACTCCATGGGCACCTGCTGGTCGAGCAGCATCCCCACCAGCGCGGCGAGCGGCGACCGCCCGAGCAGCGCGTCGGCCTCGGGATCCTGGGCGAGATGCACGGTGACGTCCATGGGTCGATGATCCCCCGCCGCCGCCCGGCCCGCGCGCCCGGCCCTGCCCGGGGCCCACGCCGTTCGCCCGGTACGCCCGGAGCGCCGCGTCCGGTGGGCCCCGGGGGCCCGGGTTCGGACTCGCTCGATCGGCGTGCTCGGCTCGTGCGCTCGGGGCACGCTTCCCGGCCCGCGTGGCGGGTGTGGCCCAAGGCCGTTGGTCAGGACCCGCTCGGTCCGCGTGCGTGCCCGCGTTCCCGGTTCGCGGTTCGGCGTGTCCCAGGGCCCCGGGTCGCGCGCCGTGCGCCTGCCAGGACCGGGCGTCCACGCCTTCGCGGGCGCCGGGCCGGGTCTCGCGTCGGCGGGCGTGCCCCGACCCCTGGGTTCGGGCTGCCCCTCTCTCCGGTCATCCGGTCCGTCCGCCCGGACAGCGTGTCCTCGGCCCGTGTGCTCCGTGCGGGCCAGGGTTCCGCATCGGGTCGGCCCGCCGGGGGCGACGGTGGCCGCCCGCGGCGCCTGGCGCTCCGGTCAGTCCGCGCGCCAGTAGCCCAGGGCGTGCAGCCGCTGCTTCGGGACGCCCAGTTCTCTGCGGACGTACGACGCCAGCGTGCGGGTCGTCGTGGTGTCGCAGGCGATCCAGACGTACGGGTCGGGGGTCGCCGTGAGTACGGCGGGCAGTTCGGCACGGACCCGTTCGACCAGGTGGGCGCCCGCGTCCCGGCGCGGGACCTCGCGTATCTCGTGGCGGCCCGGGTCGGCGTGGGAGGGGAGACCGTCCAGGCCGCCCTCGAACCAGAGCGTCGCCGGTGCGGAACCCAGCACGCCGAGCAGGGAGTTGACGGCGGGCAGAGAGGCCGGGTCGCCGATCGCGACGAGGTGCGAGGGCGCGGGGTCGGGCCGCTGGAAGCCGGTGCCCTGCACGGTGGCCTCGATGGTGTCGCCGGGCCGTGCCGCCCGTGCCCAGTCGGAGGCGACGCCTTCGTGCAGGGCGAACTCCAGGGCGAAGGTGCCGGCCGCCGGGTCCGGGTCGACCAGGGTGTAGGCCCGCTGGTGCGGTCGGCCGTCGGCGGAGAACCACAGCCGTACCCACATCGTCGGGTGCACCCCGGTCGCGGCGAGCAGCCCGCCGTCGCTCAGCCGCAGCCGCCGGTAGTCCGCGGTGACGTCCTCCGCCTCCGTGACCGTGAGCACGAAGTCCTTGGCACGCAGCAGTTTGAGTACCGCGCCCTCCCAGCCCCGCCCCTGCCCCATGACCCCTCCACGGTTCGCGTACGATTCCCCACCCATACTTAGGCGAGGCTAACCTAAAACGAAGGAGGGGCTCCCGGGTGACCACCGAGACCTACCGCGACGCCTGGGGCATTCCCCATCTGCGTGCGTCCAGCGCCCGTGAACTCGCCCGCGCCCAGGGCCGGGTGACCGCCCGTGACCGGGCCTGGCAGCTGGAGGTCGAACGCCACCGGGCCCAGGGCACGTCGGCCTCCTTCCTCGGCGCGGGCGCCCTCTCCTGGGACGTCCTCGCCCGCCGGGCCCGCCTCGACGACACCGCCCGCCGCTGCTTCGCCGTGCTGGAACACCGGGACCCCGAGACGGCCGACTGGGTCCGCGCGTACGCCGACGGCGTCAACGCGGGCCTGGCCGCCGGCGCCCGCCGCGACCCCGCGTTCGCCCGCACCGGCCTCACCCCCGGCCACTGGCGGCCCTGGACCCCGCTCGGTGTCTGGCTCGCCACGCACATCCTGTTCGCCGGTTTCCCCGCCAAGCTCTGGCGCGAGCAGGCGATCCGCCACCTCGGCCCCGGGTCCGTCGGCCTGTTCGCCACCGACGGCCCCGGCATCGCGGGCAGCAACGGCTGGCTGGTCTCCGGCGAGCGCACCGCCACGGGCCACGCCCTCATCGCCGGCGACCCCCACCGCTTCATCGAGGACCCGGGCGTCTACCAGCAGATCCGCCTCGCCTGCCCCGAGTTCGACGTCGTCGGCCTCGCCGTGCCCGGCGTCCCCGGCATCGCCCACTTCGGCCACACCGGCACCGTCGCCTGGGCCATCACCAACGCCATGGCCGACTACCAGGACCTGTACCGCGAGCGTCTGCGCCGTACCGGCGCCGGAGTCGAGGCGCTCGGACCGGACGGGACCTGGCACCGGGCCGCGCGGCACACGGAGACCGTGGAGATCGCGGGCGAGTCCCCGGTCGAGATCGAGGTGATCGAGACGGACCGGGGCCCGGTGATCGCGGGCGGCCCGGAGGGCCTGGACGCCGGTGTCGCCGCGTACGGCGGCACCGGCACCGGCACCGCGGCCGGCACGACGGTCCCCGACGGGGCCCAGGCCCAGGCGCTCGCCCTCCGCTACCCGCCCCGCGTCACCGGGGACCTCGGCTTCGGCGCCCTGCTCCCCCTGCTGCGCGCCCGCACGGTCACCGACGTCGACCGCGCCCTGGACGCCTGGGCCGAGCCCGTCAACGTCGTCCAGGCCGCCGACACCGCCGGGGGCACCCTGCACCGCGTCGCCGGCCGCGTCCCCGACCGCGCGGTGGCCAACCGCGTCCACCCCGTCCCCGCCTGGCGGCCCGGTCACGAATGGCACGGCACGCACGAGACGCCGTACGCCGGACTGACCGACGGTGTCGCGGTGATGGCCAACCAGCGCGGACCCGCCACCCCCCTCGGCGTGGAGTTCGCCCCGCCGCACCGCGCCGACCGCATCCACGCCCTCCTCGACGCGCGCCGCACGTGGACCGCCGACGGCATGGCGGAGATCCACACCGACACCCTTCTCGGCTCCGCCGGCGCCCTCCTGGACCACCTCGCCGCCCTCGACGGCCTCACCCCGGGAGCGGCCCGCCTGCGCGACCGCCTGCTCGCCTGGGACCGCCGGATGGACGCCGGCAGCACCGACGCGGCGGCCTTCGCGGCCGTGCGCGGCGCGGTCGTACGCCACCTCGCCGCGGACCCGGTGTTCGCCCCGCTCGCCGAGCCCCCGGCCTACCCGGAGGTCCTGCTCCCGTGGCTGGCCCTCGTCCCGCGCGTCGGCTTCGCCCTCGAACACCTGCTGCGCGCGGAGAGGTTGTACGGCGTCGACCGCCCCGCCGTCGTACGCACGGCGCTGGAGGAAGTGGCCGCCGAGCCGCCCGCCGGCGCCTGGTCCGACACCCACCGCCTGGCCCCCTGGCGCGCACTGCCGTACGAGCCGGGCGAGCCGGAGGGGCCGTACGGGCCGGGGGAGCCGTACGCCGAACCCGGACTGGGCGGCGACCACGACTGCGTGCTGTGCGCCTCGGCCGTCCCCGGCCTCACCGACCGCGCGGCCCGCGGCCCGGCCGCCCGCTACGTCTGGGACCTGTCCGACCGCGCGAGGAGCCGCTGGGTGGTCCCCTTCGGCGCCGACGGCGTCCCCGGCGCCGCACACCACCACGACCAACTCCCCCTGTGGCTCCGGGGCGAACTCGCCCCCGTCGTCACCGACTGGACCCTTCTGGAGCGCACCGAGGAAACCGATGACTGACCTCCACGAACAGCACATCGACGGCTACGGAACCGTCGGCGTCCGCCCCCTCGACCCGCAGGCGGACGCGGACGTGATCCACGCCTGGGTGAGCGAGGAACGCGCCGTCTTCTGGGGCATGAACGGCCTCACCAGGACCCAGGTCGCCGAGATCTACGCCCACATGGCCGGCCTCGACACCCACCACGCCCACCTGGTCACCAAGGACGGCGCACCGGCCGCCCTGCTCCAGACCTACGAGCCGGCCGCCGACCGGGTGGGAGAGTGCTACGACGTACGCCCCGGCGACCTCGGCGTGCACCTCCTGCTCGCCCCCGCCGGCGCCGACGGCGCGCACCCAGGCTGGACCGCGGCCCTGCTGACCGCGATCGCGTCGTACGTCCTGCTGACCCTGGACCGGCGGCGGATCGTGGTCGACCCCGACGTCCGCAACACCAAGGCGATCGCCCGCTTCGAACGCCAGGGCTTCGCCCCCGGACCGGTGGTCGTCCTCCCCGAGGTGGACCTCCCCGACGTGTACCTGCCGGAGAAGCACGCCCAACTCGCCTTCCTGGAAAGGGAGGCGGCCTTCCCGGCCTGACGAGGGCCGAAGGCCCCGACGCACCGGTGGCGGACCGCGGGGTGACCGCCCGGCGCATCCGGTGAGCACGCCGGCCGATCCTTGCGTACCTACAGGGAGGCCCGCGGGCCGTTGCCGCTCGCGGGGCGGCGGGCGGACGGCACGCGGGCGGTCGGGAGGGGCGAGGTGCACGACGGAATCCGGTGGCTGCGGCGATTGACGCTGCTGGGGGCGGGCCTGCTGCTGGTGCTGCTCGGTACGGCGGCTCCCGCCTCGGCCCACGCGGCCCTGCGCGAGAGCGACCCCGGCGACGGCACCGTCCTCAGGACGGCACCCCGGCACGTGACCCTCACCTTCACCGAGTCGGTCGGCCTGCTCACCGACTCCTTCCGCGTCTACGACCCCGAGAACCACCGTCTGCGCACCGGCACCGCCGACCACGCCCCGGGCCGCTCCGAGACGGCCCGTGTCACCCTCCCCGCCAAGTTGGCCACCGGCACCTACACGGTCGCCTGGCGGGTCGTCTCGGCCGACAGCCACCCGGTGTCCGGCGCCCTCACCTTCTCGGTCGGCAAACGCACGGCGACGACGGCGAGCCCGGTACCGGACCGCACCGAGAACCCCGCGACGACGGCCCTGTACGACATGGCCCGTTACCTCGCCTACCTCGCCGTGGCCCTCCTGCTGGGCATCGCCGCCTTCGTGGCGTACTGCCGCCCGCCCACGGCGGCACCGCTGCGCACCCCGGCCCTCGCCGCCGCCTGGGCCCTCCTCGCCGCCACCGCGGCCCTGCTCCTGCTGCGGTCGCCGTACGAGCAGGGCACCTCCCCGGCGGACGCCCTCTCCGTCTCCGCGCTCACCCGCACGGCGACGACCCGCCCCGGCGCCCTCCTCCTCGCCCGGCTGGTCCTCCTGCTGCTGGGCGGAGCCGTCGTGGCGCTCCTCAGGGCCCGCCGCAGAAGGCTGCACCGCCGCTTCACCCTGGCGGCGACCGCGCTCTTCTCCGCCGCCCTGGCCGTCACCTGGTCGGCGGCCGAGCACGCCTCGGCGGGCCTCCAGGTCCCGCTGGCGATCACCTCGGCCACCCTGCACCTGCTGGCCATGGCCGCCTGGCTCGGCGGTCTGGTCGCCCTCCTGCGCACCCTGCGTCGGATCGAGTCCGCCGCCGCCCCGGTCCTCACCCGTTTCTCCCGGATGGCCCTCGCCTCCGTGACGGTCCTCGTCCTGACCGGCGTCTACCAGTCCTGGCGCGGCCTCGGCTCCTGGCAGGCGCTCACCGACACGACGTACGGCCGCACCCTGCTGGCCAAGCTGGCCGCCGTGACCGCCCTGCTCCTGGCGGCGGCCTGCTCCCGGACCTGGACGAACCGCCTGACCGGGGCGACCCCGGCGGTGCGCGCGGATTCCGGGCGGGCCGCGGTGCCGGCCCGCACGCCGGAGGTGGCGACGGCGAGGACGACGGTGCCGGCCCGGGGGGCCGAGGCCGCGACGACGAAGGCGGGGGTGCCGGCCGACGCCCCCGAACCGGCCACGGCCGGGGCCTCGCGACCGCCCGCTCCCCCGCCCCCCGCCGCCACCGCCTTCCACCTGCTGCGCCGCTCGGTGCTGGCCGAGGCCGCCGTGGGCGTGGTGGTCCTGGTCCTGACGACGCTCCTGACCAGCACCCTGCCCGGCCGCGCGGCCACCGAGGCCGCGCGGACCGGTGCCGTCACGACCGGCATCCCGACCGCCTCGGTCACCACGGTCCCGTTCGACACCGGCGCCGCCGGCGGGACCGGCAAGGTGCAGATCACCCTCGACCCGGGCCGGGTCGGCCGGAACTCCGTCCAGGCGGTGGTCTACGGCCCCGACGGCGGCCTGGCCGCCGTGCCCGAACTCCGCGTCTCCCTCACGCTGCCCGCCCAGCGGGTCGGCCCCCTGGACACGAAGGTCACCGACCGCGGCGGCTACTGGGCCGCCGACTCCTTCGCCCTGCCCATGCCGGGCACCTGGACCCTGAAGGTGACCGTACGGATCTCGGACCTCGACCAGGTCACGGCGACGGCCCCGGTCCGGGTGACCGACTAGGAACCGCCCGCCGGCGGCCGACGGAAACGGGTGCGCTCGGCCACACAGCCCTGTTCTCCCCGATGCCGCGCCGCCGGACGGCTCCCGGCGCACGAAACGCCAGATGGCCGGGCCGCTTTCGCGGTCCGGCCCTCTGGGCTGACGGAGGATACGAGATTCGAACGCGTGAGGGGTTGCCCCCAACACGCTTTCCAGGTCAGTTGGGGCGGTCCGAACGAGCGTGAACAGGGCTGAACGCGACGGAAACTGAGACGGCGGCGCTCTTCGTCACAGCGTGGGAGCCGACCGCCGCCAGTTGTCTGAGCCGCCGTCATCCGTGGAGCTAAGCGGCCGTGCGCCGCGCCGCACGTACGCCCAAGGCGGGCTCCGGTGCGTCCTCCAGCGGCCAGGTCTCGTCTTCCCCGAAGTCAGCGGCCTGGAATGGGTTGGTTGCCGGGGGCGGCGATGCTGCCGCGGAGCTGGGGGGTTGCCCTTCCAGAGCGGAAAACAGCGACGTTGGATCGATGAGAGAACTCTCTTTCGTTGCAGGCCCCGTGAGGGGCCTGGTGTGCCGTGACCGGGCACAGCGGTCCTACAGTTTCGTCATCTTGGCGTACGGGCTGCAGATCCGCATCTGCGCCGAGCCGAAATCCACGAGCGCCGCGATTCCGTCCTCGATGCCGATCACTCGGCCGAGGCCGTACATGTCGTGCGTGACCTGATCACCCAGGGCAAAGTGCTTGGGAGCCGGTGTGACCGGGGCCTTGAAGGGGCTGGTGGGCAGATGACGCTTCGGCGTAGCAGGTGTCATGGCTCAGTATGAGCCTTCGTGCATGCCTTTCGCTGTGGCCGTTGGCACAGATCTGGACGACAACAACGGCTGCAGGCTGCTGACCTGGAGTTTCGTGACCTGGTGAGGCGAATGACGGGACTTTGGCCGTCGGATCTTCCTGCCGATCTGGTACGGAGCGGTAGGACGCCTTGAACGACCGCCCCAGGTGTTCGCGGCCAGTCGGCTCGGCAGTGACTGCCGGTCGCCCTTCAACGCGCGCTGTGTCGTCGCCCTGGCCCTCGGTCTCCGCCAAGGGGAAGCGCCCGGCTGCGCTGGGAGGACGTCGACCTGGCCGCAGGGTATGTCCGTATCCGCAATAGCCGGCTGCGGGCCAAGTACGCACACGGTCGCGGTGCGGACCCGTGTGGCAGGAAGGCGGGCGGCCCCAAGCGGTCGCAGATCCGCCGCGCGCACAAGTCGACCAAGCGGCTTCTTCAGGACGCGGGCGTACGAGACGGCCGTCTCCACGACGCTCGCCACACCGCCGCGACCGTGCTCCTGATCCTCGGTGTCCCGGACGTCGTGATCGTCGCGATCATGGGCTGGGAGCCCGGGGGAGCGGCGCGTATGCGCGCCCGCTACATGCATGTGACGGGAGTCATGCTCCGGAAACTGGGACGGACAACGTCGAAGGGCCCCACTGCGAACAGCGGGGCCCTTCGACATCGTGCCCGGTGAGGCACTGGCGGAGGATACGAGATTCGAACTCGTGAGGGGTTGCCCCCAACACGCTTTCCAAGCGTGCGCCCTAGGCCTCTAGGCGAATCCTCCGCCGGAAACATTACATGACCGAGGAGGGTGCTCGCGAACCCGTTCCCGCAGGCCGCCATCGGGGTACTGACCGTCGGCCGCAATCGGGTACTGTGGGCGCAGCCCCTCACGCGGCGCTATCTGACTGAACTCCCCCAGGGCCGGAAGGCAGCAAGGGTAGGTCGGCTCTGGCGGGTGCGTGGGGGGCCCTTGTGTTTCCGGGGGCGTCCCCGGGCCCGCGGGCGGGACCCGTTGTCGGTGGACGCCATTAACCTCGTATGCGTGTCGTCTCTCGCGCTGTACCGCCGCTATCGCCCGGAGACCTTTGCCGAGGTCATCGGGCAGGAGCATGTCACCGACCCGCTGCAGCAGGCGCTGCGGAACAACCGGGTCAATCACGCGTACCTGTTCAGCGGGCCGCGTGGGTGCGGGAAGACCACCAGCGCGCGCATCCTGGCCCGCTGTCTGAACTGCGAGCAGGGGCCCACCCCGACGCCGTGCGGAGAGTGCCAGTCCTGCCAGGACCTGGCGAGGAACGGCCCGGGCTCGATCGACGTCATCGAGATCGACGCCGCTTCCCACGGTGGTGTGGACGACGCCCGTGAGCTGCGCGAGAAAGCCTTCTTCGGGCCCGCCGCCAGCCGGTACAAGATCTACATCATCGACGAGGCCCACATGGTCACGTCGGCCGGCTTCAACGCGTTGCTGAAGGTCGTCGAGGAGCCGCCGGAGCACCTCAAGTTCATCTTCGCGACCACCGAGCCGGAGAAGGTCATCGGGACCATCCGCTCGCGTACCCATCACTACCCGTTCCGGCTGGTCCCGCCGGGAACCCTGCGGGACTACCTGGGCGAGGTGTGCGGGCGGGAGGACATCCCCGTCGAGGAGGGAGTGCTCCCGCTCGTCGTCCGCGCGGGCGCCGGATCCGTGCGTGACTCCATGTCCGTCATGGACCAGCTCCTCGCCGGCGCCGACGAGGAGGGTGTGACGTATGCCATGGCCACCTCTCTCCTCGGCTACACCGACGGCTCCCTCCTCGACTCCGTCGTCGAGGCCTACGCCACCGGGGACGGCGCCGCGGCCTTCGAGATCGTCGACCGCGTCATCGAGGGCGGCAACGACCCCCGCCGGTTCGTCGCCGACCTGCTGGAGCGGCTGCGCGACCTGGTGATCCTCGCCGCCGTGCCGGACGCCGTCGAGAAGGGCCTCATCGACGCCCCCGCCGACGTCCTGGAGCGCATGCAGGCCCAGGCCTCGACCTTCGGCGCCGCCGAACTGAGCCGGGCCGCCGACCTCGTCAACGAGGGCCTGACCGAGATGCGCGGCGCCACCTCGCCCCGCCTCCAGCTCGAACTGATCTGCGCCCGCGTCCTGCTCCCCGCCGCCTATGGCGACGAGCGGTCGATGATGGCCCGCCTCGACCGTCTGGAGCGCGGCGTCGCCTTCTCCGGCGGCGCCGGCGCGCCCGCCATGGGCTACGTGCCCGGTCCGGAGGCCCACGGCGGCGGAGCGCCCGTACCGCCCGGTGGCGGCCCCGCCGCCGCACGCGCGGCGGTCCGGGGCACCGGCCCCGGGGACGCCCCCGCGGCCCCTGCCCCGGCAGCCCCCGCGGCTCCGGCCCCCGCACCTGCCGCCCCCGTCCCGGCGCCTGCCGCGTCCGTGTCCCCCGAGGCTCCCGCGCCCGCCGCCCAGGCCCCGGCGCCGGCCGTGTCCACCGCCCCCGCGGCGGCCGCCGCACCGGGCGCCTGGCCCACCGCCGCCTCCGCCGGCGGCGGGCGGCGCCCCGGCGGCTGGCCCACGGCGGCCGCGGCGGGCGGCAACCGGCAGGACCAGGCCCCCGCCCGACCCGAGGCGCCCGCCCAGCCGCAGCACCAGCCGCCCCCCGCACCGTCGGCGTCGGCGGCCCCGGCGCCCGCCGCCCCGGCGGCCCCGTCCGGCGGTGTCGATCCCCGGGCCCTCTGGCCGAACATCCTGGAGGCCGTCAAGAACCGCCGCCGCTTCACCTGGATCCTGCTCAGCCAGAACGCCCAGGTCACCGGCTTCGACGGCACCACCCTCCAGGTCGGCTTCGTCAACGCCGGCGCCCGCGACAACTTCGCGAGCAGCGGCAGCGAGGACGTGCTGCGCCAGGCGCTGAGCGAGCAGTTCGGCGTGCAGTGGAAGATCGAGGCGGTCGTCGACCCGTCCGGCGGCGGGTCAGCCCCGGCGCCCGGCGGTCCGTCGGGCTTCGGCGGAGGCGGCGGCTACGGCGGCGCCCCCACCCAAGGCGGTGGCTACGGCGCCCCGGCCGCCCCCCGTCCCGCGGCTCCCCAGCCGTCGGCCCCGCAGCCGTCGGCGGCCCCGCAGTCCGGCTCGTCCGGCACCGCGGCGGCGTCCAGACCGGCGTCCCGCCCCGCGGCCGCGCCCGAACCGCCCCCGGTGTCCCTCGAGGACGACATCCCCGAGGACGACGACCCGGACCTGGACGAGTCGGCCCTCTCGGGTCACGAACTGATCGTGCGGGAGCTGGGGGCGACGGTGATGGAGGAGTTCTCCAACGAGTAGCCGGCGGGAACCGGCGAGGGGTCCGCGCGGCGTCCGGGCACAGCGGCCGGCGCACCCGCACCGCACCCCTTGGTAGGAACGCACAGATCGACCGGCCCCCGGCCTTCGGCAACCTTGCCAGTAGGCTGACCCCCGTGAAGGTCCTCGTCATCGGCAGCGGCGCCCGCGAACACGCCCTGTGCCACTCCCTGTCCCTCGACCCCGACGTCACCGCGCTGCACTGCGCCCCCGGCAACGCCGGCATCGCCGAGGTCGCCGAGCTGCACCAGGTCGACGCGCTCGACGGCGCCGCGGTGGCCGCCCTGGCCACCGGCCTCGGTGCCGACCTGGTCGTCGTCGGCCCGGAGGCCCCGCTGGTCGCCGGTGTGGCCGACGCCGTCCGCACCGCCGGCATTCCTGTCTTCGGCCCGTCCGGGGAGGCCGCGCAGCTCGAGGGCTCCAAGGCCTTCGCCAAGGACGTCATGGCCGGTGCCGGCGTGCCGACCGCCCGCTCCTACGTCTGCACCACCGCCGAGGAGGCCGCCGAGGCCCTCGACGCCTTCGGCGCGCCCTACGTCGTCAAGGACGACGGGCTCGCCGCCGGCAAGGGTGTCGTCGTGACCTCGGACGTCGAGGCCGCCAAGGCGCACGCGGCCGCCTGCGAGCGCGTCGTCATCGAGGAGTTCCTCGACGGCCCCGAGGTCTCCCTGTTCGCCGTCACCGACGGCGAGACGGTCGTCCCGCTCCAGCCGGCCCAGGACTTCAAGCGCGCCCTGGACGGCGACGAGGGCCCGAACACCGGCGGCATGGGCGCCTACTCGCCGCTGCCCTGGGCCGACCCCAAGCTGGTCGACGAGGTGCTGCAGACCGTGCTGCAGCCGACCGTGGACGAGATGCGCCGCCGCGGCACGCCGTTCTCCGGACTGCTCTACGCGGGCCTCGCGATCACCTCGCGCGGTGTCCGGGTCATCGAGTTCAACGCCCGTTTCGGCGACCCCGAGACCCAGGTCGTGCTGGCCCGCCTGAGGACCCCGCTGGCCGGCGTCCTGATGGCCGCCGCCACCGGCAACCTCGCCGACCTGGCGCCCCTGCGCTGGAGCGAGGACGCCGCCGTCACCGTCGTCGTGGCCTCGCACAACTACCCCGGCACCCCCCGCACCGGCGACCCCATCACCGGACTGGACGAGGTGGCCGCCGAGGACGCCCCGCACGCGTACGTGCTGCACGCCGGGACCAGGCGGGACGGCGACGCGGTCGTCAGCGCCGGCGGACGCGTGCTGTCCGTGACGGCCACCGGCACGGACCTGACCGAGGCGCGCGAGCGGGCGTACCGGGCGGTGGGCCGGATCGGTCTGGACGGTTCGCAGTACCGCACCGACATCGCGGCGAAGGCGGCCCAGGAGTAGGGCGTCTCCCGGGGCGAAGCCCCCCGAACGCGCCGGTCGTGCGCACTCTCGACCTCGTCGGGCCCCGGAAGCGGAATCCGGGGCCCGATCTTTGCTTTCTGTCATGCAGCTCTGACCAAAGCCATTCCATCGAGTGAGCAATCCCCCATCCGGCTGACGGGGGCCGAGGCCCCAACTAGGGTGCCGCGCAAGCGTTCCGGCACTTGGCCCACCGACATTGCGATGTCAGTGGCGGGTGCCACAGTGGGGGAGTGACCAAGTCCAGGACAGCACGGCATCGACGGGGAGGGGGTGAGGTCGGCACGTGACCGGAATCGGTGTGGAGATGGGCGCGCAGGCCGCGCGCTCCCGGGCCCTGGCCGTGCTGCGGGTCCGCGGCCGGGCGCTGGGCGTGGCCCTGCTGCCCGCGGCCGCCGCGGTGATCCTGCTGGCCGGCGGTGCGACGGACCATCTCGTCGGCGAGGGCTGGGACGCCGCCCGCTGGTCCGTGGGCGTGCTCGCGGTGGTGGTGCTGCTGGCCGCCGTCGGCATCGGCCTGGTCGTCGCCCGCGCCCGCCCGGCGACGAGCCCCACCGTGCCGATCGCGGAGGAGTCCGCCCCCGATCTGTACCGGATGGTGCGCGACCTCGCCGACCGCCTGGACGTGCCGGCTCCCTCGTCCATAGCGCTGACCCCGGACTGCGACAGCTGGCTCGAGGACCGCGCCCATGCGGCGCACGGTCCGCCCTCGCGCCCGGCGCCGGACGAGATAGCGGGCCCCGCCCGGCGCTCCCGTCGCCGAGCCCCGGTGGCCCCGGTCCTCGTCATCGGCTCTCCGTTCTTGTGGTGGATGCGGGTCGGTGAGCTGCGCGCGGTCCTCGCCCCGGTCATCGCCGGCACGGGCCCTTCCGCCCACCCGGACATAGCGGCCGCCCGCGGCTTCGTGCGCGGGCTGGACGCGGCGGTCGCCGTCGCCTCGACATCGGGCCGCTGCCCGCTCACCCGCGGGATCTGCGCAATGCTCGGCTGGGTGGCGCGGCTGCTGCTGCGCGGCTGCCGTGAGCACGCGACACAGATGGAGCGGGGGGTGGCCGCCGCCGCGGCCGAGCGGGCCCAGGCCGTCGACTACGGCCTGCGGATCGTCGCCCAGGAGCAGGTGGGCCTCGCCTACGCCGGCTGGGACCGGCTGCTGACCCGGGTCGCGCTGCCCGCCTGGCGGATGGGCCGCTGGCCGGCCCGGCTGGACGCGGGCGTGGTGGCGGCCCTCACCGAACTGTCCCGGCGCGACCGTCTCGCGGAGGGCTTCGCCTCCCGGCTCGGCGAGCGGCCGGCGTGCGATCTGCTGGAGGAGCCCGGCACGATCGACGAGGCCGCCTCGCTGCTCGCCGCGCGCCTCTTCCACGGTGGCCCGGCCGAGGCCGGGCCGGACTGGGCCCCGGTGGACTGGCAGGCCTATCCGGAAGAGGTCGTGGACCGCACCTGGCGCGCCGACGCGGCCCGCCTGCACCGCGTTCTGGACACCCTGGGCGTCCGCCCCACCCCGGGCCCCCACACCCCCGAACGGGGCGGCCCGACCCTGGCCCGGGTTCTCGACCACCTAGCCGAACCGACCGCCCCCGACGACAAGGGCACGGACACCGCCGGTCCGGTGGCTCCCCGGAGCGGCACCCATGGCGGCACGCGCGCGGACGCCGCGCACCCCACGGACGAGGCCCCCGGTGGCCAGGACGCCCCCGACACCGCAGACACTCTCGACCCGCCCGAGCCGTACCTCGGATTCGGCGACGAGGACGATGCCGATCCCGGTACCGAGCGCAGCGCCGCTCTCGCCGCCGGGATCAGTGCCGAGCTGGCCCGCGAGGAGGCCCTCGTGCCGAAGGGGGCCACCGCCGCCGGGCAGGGCCCCGAGAGCGCCCTGTGGGACGACGGCGGGCTGCCGTTGTTCCCCCTGCAACCCCCCCGCACCGGCCGTGAACTGCTCGCCGACCACGTGACGGCGATGGTGTGCTGCGCGGCCGTGGACACCGCGGGCGCCATTCCGGCCCTGGACTGGCTCGACGGCCCGTCCCTGCTGCTCGGCGGGGAGCGGGCGGCCGACCTCGGACCGAAGGTGCTCAGCCTGATCGAGGAGGGTGACCCGGGCCCGCTGCGGGCCTGGCTGACCGCGTCCGGGATACGCCCGGAGAAGCCCGTACGGCTCGTCTGACCCGCACGGCCTCCCGCGTCGCACCGTCGTCGGCCGTCGCCGTCGCGCGCACCGGACCGGAGACGCGACTTCCACTTCAGGTCAATTCGCAACGACTAGTGACCGGGCCCGTGCGTTATGTGATGTGCTGGGACAGACCACGCCTTTGGCAAAGGCTTGCGACATACGACAGACCGGCCGCACACGGCACGGCCCGATACAGCACGGCCGAGCCCGGTACGACTGGCACAGCGCGCACCACCGGGACAGGACACGGGGGCACGAGGGAGGGGAGCGACCATGGCCTCGGAGCACATCCGCCGCTGGGAGTCCGGAGCGCTCGCGCACGCCGTCACGGACCCCTTCGGGCAGGGCCCGGTGCCCTGGCTGCGCGGCAGTGAGACCTATTTCGACGACACGGGTCACGTCGTGCCCTGGTACGTCGATCCGAGCCCGCAGCAGGCCACCGGCGCCGGTGGCGGGGGCCGTGTGCCCGCGCCGCGTTCGGCCGTTCCCGGCCCCCGCTCCGCGGACGACGTGCACCGCCAGATCAAGGGCTTCACCTCCACCGGCGCGGTCACGCCCGGCCAGGCGATCGACTTCCACATCACGGTCGACCCGCCGCAGGAGTTCAGCGTCGACATCTACCGGATCGGCCACTACGGCGGCGACGGCGCGGCCAAGATCACCACGAGCCCCCGGCTGTCCGGCATCGTCCAGTCCCCGCCGCTGGCCGCCGACCGCACGGTCTCCTGCCACCACTGGTGGCTGTCCTGGCGCCTCCAGGTGCCCCCGCACTGGAGCATCGGCGCCTACGTGGCGGTCCTGACCACCGCCGACGGCTACCGCTCCCACGTGCCGTTCACGGTCCGCGACGACCATCCCGCCGACCTTCTCCTGCTGCTGCCGGACATCACGTGGCAGGCGTACAACCTCTACCCGGAGGACGGCCGTACCGGCGCCAGCCTGTACCACGCCTGGGACGAGCGGGGCCGGCTGCTCGGCGAGGCCGACGCGGCGACCACGATCTCCTTCGACCGCCCGTACGCGGGCGCCGGCCTCCCCCTGCACGTCGGACACGCCTACGACTTCATCCGCTGGGCCGAGCGCTACGGCTACGACCTCGCCTACGCGGACGCCCGCGACCTGCACGCCGGCCGCGTCGACCCCGCCCGCTACCGGGGCCTGGTCTTCCCCGGGCACGACGAGTACTGGTCGGTGCCGATGCGCCGTGCCGTCGAGGACGCCCGCGACCGGGGCACCTCACTGGTCTTCCTCTCCGCCAACACCATGTACTGGCAGGTCGAGTTGGGGCCGTCGCCGTCGGGTGTCCCGGACCGGCTGCTGACCTGCCGCAAGCGCAAGGGCCCCGGGAAGCCGGTGCTGTGGCGCGAGATCGACCGCCCCGAGCAGCAGGTGGTCGGCATCCAGTACGCGGGCCGGGTGCCCGAGCCGCACCCGCTGATCGTCCGCAACGCCGACCACTGGCTGTGGGAGGCGACCGGCGCCCACGAGGGCGACGGCATCGAAGGCCTGGTCGCCGGTGAAGCCGACCGTTACTTCCCGCGCACCCCGCTGCCCGAGCACGAGGAGCGCGTCCTGCTCGCCCACTCCCCCTACACCGACGGCGACGGCGCCCAGCGCCACCAGGAGACCTCGCTCTACCGCGCCCCCTCCGGCGCCTGGGTGTTCGCCTCCGGCACCTTCGCCTGGTCACCCGCCCTGGACCGGCCCGGCCACGTCGACCCCCGTATCCAGCGCGCCACGGCGAACCTGCTGGACCGTATCTGCAAGCGCGACTGAGCACCGGCGGACCCCGGCCCACCCCCTGGCCGAAACCGATCGCCCCGATAAGGGAGAATCGAGGCACTTGGACAGAACCACGGGGAGGAACCGTGTCCGGATTCGTAGAAAAGCCCGAGCCGCCGCAGGTTCCGGGCCTGGTGCACCTGCACACCGGCAAGGTGCGCGAGCTGTACCAGAACGAGGCGGGCGACCTCGTGATGGTCGCCAGCGACCGCATGTCCGCCTACGACTGGGTGCTGCCCACCGAGATCCCCGACAAGGGCCGCGTCCTCACGCGGCTCTCCCTGTGGTGGTTCGACCAGCTGCGCGACCTGGCCCCCAACCATGTGATCAGCACCGAGCTGCCGGCCGGCGCCCCCGCCGACTGGGCGGGCCGCACCCTGATCTGCAAGTCGCTGAAGATGGTCCCGGTGGAGTGCGTGGCCCGCGGCTACCTCACCGGCTCCGGACTGCTGGAGTACGACGAGTCCCGTACGGTCTGCGGTCTCGCCCTGCCCGAGGGCCTGGTCGACGGCTCCGAGCTGCCCGCCCCGATCTTCACCCCGGCCACCAAGGCGGAGGTCGGCGAGCACGACGAGAACGTCTCCTACGAGGAGGTCGCCCGCCAGGTCGGCGCGGAGACGGCCGCCCAGCTGCGCCAGGCCACCCTGGCCGTGTACGGGCGCGCCCGGGACATCGCCCGCGAACGGGGCGTCATCCTGGCGGACACCAAGTTCGAGTTCGGTTTCGACGGCGACACCCTCGTCCTCGCCGACGAGGTCCTCACCCCGGACTCCTCCCGCTTCTGGCCGGCCGACCAGTGGCAGCCGGGCCGCCCGCAGCCGTCGTACGACAAGCAGTTCGTCCGGGACTGGCTGACCTCGGCCGAGTCCGGCTGGGACCGCAAGAGCGAGCAGCCCCCGCCGCCGCTGCCGCAGCAGGTCGTGGACGCCACCCGCGCCAAGTACGTGGAGGCGTACGAGCGGCTGACGGGCACCGCCTGGGCGTAGCGGAAGGGCCCCCGGCGCGAGCCGGGGGACACGCAAGAAGCCCCCGGCCGGAACCGGGGGCTTCTCCATGGAGCGGACGACGAGGCTCGAACTCGCGACCTCAACCTTGGCAAGGTTGCGCTCTACCAACTGAGCTACGTCCGCACTGCGCCGTGGCGCGAGAGCAACTATACCCAACCTCGCTCCCGTGCGAGACGCACTGCCGTATGACGGTTCTCCGCGCCGAGCTTCGTGACGGCGGAGGAGAGGTAGTTCCGCACGGTCCCCGGCGACAGCGCGGCCCGCTCGGCGATCTCCGCGACCGGCGCCCCGTCGGCGGCCAGCTCCAGCACCTCGGCCTCCCGCGCGGTCAGGGGGGAGTCCCCGGCGGAGATCGCGTCGGCGGCCAACTCCGGGTCCACGTAGCGGTTTCCCGCGTGCACGGTCCGGATGATCTCGGCGAGCCGCTGGGCGCTGACCGTCTTCGGGACGAATCCGCGCACACCGGCCGCCAGTGCCCGTTTCAGGTGTCCGGGCCGCCCGTGACCGGTGACGATCAGCACCTGGCAGTCCGGCAGTTCGGCACGCAGGGATGTGGCGACCTTCACACCGTCGGCGCCGGGCATCTGCAGATCGAGCACGGCCACGTCGGGCTCGTGCGCCCGGGCCATCGCCAGCGCCTCGGGTCCGCTCGCCGCCTCCGCGACGACCAGCAGATCGTCCTCCAGGGAGAGCAGGGCGGCCAGCGCGCCCCGGATCAGATGCTCGTCGTCGGCGAGCAACAGCCGCACCGGACCGCTCATGACGTGACACTCACTCTCGTCTCCACGGACCCGTCGGCTCTCAGTGGCACCTCGGCCACCACCCGGAACCGGTCCGTGTCGACCACTCCCGCCTCCAGAGTCCCGGCCACGGCGGCCAGCCGCTCCCGCAGCCCGGCGAGCCCGGAACCACCGTCGCCCGGGACGGAGGCGCGCGCGGCCACCCCGTCATTCTCCACCGTCAGCACCACATGCCCCTCCCGCACCCGCAGACCCACCGTGCAGCGGCCCGCGTCGCCGTGCCGCAGCACGTTGGTGGTCGCCTCACGCACCACCCAGCCGAGTGCCGACTGCACCTCGGCCGGCAGCTCCGCGGACTCCGCGCGCACCTCGCAGTCGATCCCGGCCGCCGACAACACTCCCTGTGCTCCCGCGAGTTCCACGCCGAGGTCGGCCTCGCGGTAGCCGCGTACGACGTCCCGCACCTCCCGCTGCGACTCCTGCGCGATGCGCTGCACCTCGATCATCTGCTCCACGGCCTCCGGCCGTCCCCGCCGGGCGAGTTGCACGGCCAGCTCGCTCTTGAGGGAGATCACGGACAGGTTCCGCCCCAGCACGTCGTGCAGGTCCCGGCCGAACCGCAGCCGCTCCTCGGCGACGGCCAGCCGGGCCTCGGCCTCGCGGGCCCGTTCCGCCTCCCAGAGCACGGACAGCGTCCAGGCGCCGCAGCGGCAGGCGAGCAGCGAGAAGAGGGTGTGGAAGGCGGTCATCAGCCCGGTCGCGAGGATGCCGGCGGCGCTGCGGTCGGTGAGCCCGATGAGGCCCATGAGCACCACCGCGAGCACCGCCGACCGGCGCAGGAACACCCGGACGGGAACCGTGAGTCCGTAGAGCAGCCCGAACGGCAGCAGACAGGCGCCGATCGCCAACCGGACGGTCATCGGGTCGGCCGCGTGCAGCGCGGAGAGGGTGACGATCAGCGTCAGGGCGAGGCCCAGCAGGACGCCCGGGGTGCGGTGGGCACGGGCCGGCAGCTCGGCGCGCCCGAGGTAGTGGTCGAGCACGGGCCGGGTGAGCCGGTTGCAGACCGCGCACTGAAGGACCGCCACGACGACGAGCAGCGGGCCGAGGACGGCCGCCACGGGCCGGTGGCCGAGCCCGCCGAGCAGCGGCAGGAGCAGCCAGCAGAGCGAGAAGAACCAGGTGGTGACGTACCAGGTGACGACCGTGTACAGCTCGACCCGCTCGGCCTTGCTCCGTTCCCGCCAGTGCCGCTGCTGCCACCGCCGCATCCGCCTCAGCATCCGCGCGTCCCCCCGTTCCTCAGCGCCTCGGCTCCCAGCGGAACCACCGCCGTACAGCAAACACCGCCACGATCGTCCAGGCCAGGGCGGTCGCGAGGGCGCCCAGCGCCTCGTACGCGGTCAACTGGCCCGTCCAGCCGCCGCGGACCAGGCGGATCGCCGGGGACAGGGGCAGGAGTTCGCAGAGGGAGGCGAGCCGGTCGGGCATGAACTCCGTGGGGACGGTGATCCCGGAGCCCAGCATGGACACGAACACCAGCGGCAGCGCGGTCACCTGGGCGCTCTCGGCGGTCCGGGTGAAGGACGCGGTGAGCGCGGCGAGCGCGGCGCTGACCACGAGTCCGGCCAGCACCCCGGGCAGGAGCAGGTACGGCGCCTTCGGCGCCCCGGTGCGCAGCAGCACGGCGCAGCCGACGCTCAGGACGAGGGCCTGGGCGAGGCCGAGGGCGGTCGCGGGCAGGGCGGTGCCGATGAGGATCTCGGTGTCGGACGGTTCGCCGGTGCGCAGCCGCTTCAGGACGAGCTCCTCGCGGCGGGCGACGTAGGCGCCGACCAGGGAGGTGTAGACGGCGAAGAGGAAGGCGAATCCGATGGCGGCGGTCAGCAGGACCGTGCCGATGCTCAGGCCCTCCTTCTCCAGGTCCAGCTGGTCGAGTGCCGGCCGCACGGTGAACGGCAGGGCGAGCGGCACGGCCAGCGCGGTGAAGACGGCGCCCCGGTTGCGGCCGAGGAGCGTGAGTTCGGCCCGCCCCAGCGCCCGCAGCCGCCGCGCCGACGGCTTGAACGCCGCGAGAGCCCGGCGGTCCGCCGCACCGGCTCCGCCCTCGAGCCCGCCTGCCGCTGCCGTGCGGACCCCGTGCACGCGGCCGCCCCCCGTTTCCGTTCCGGTCCCGTTCACGCCGCCGCCTCCCGCTCCCGGGCGATCCCGAGGAACGCCTCCTCCAGTGAGGCCGACCGCACGTCCAGCGCGCCCAGCTCGACCCCGGCCCGCTCGGCCCACGTCAGCACCCCGGTGGCGGTCCGCTGCAACCGTGTCGTGCGCAGCCGTACGACCCTGCCGTCGCACTCGTGCCCGCAGACGCCGAGGTCGGCCAGGGGCGGCAGGTCGCCGAGGAAGTAGCCGTCCGGCAACTCGAAGGACATCCGGGAGGGGCGCCCCGCGGTGACCTCGGCCGGCGTCCCCGAGACGGCGATACGGCCCTCGTGCAGGATGGCGAGCCGGTCGGCGAGGCCCTCGGCCTCCTCCAGGTAGTGCGTGGTGAGCAGCACGGTCGTGCCCGCGGCGCGCAGGCTCCGCACCAGTTCCCAGGTGGCCCGGCGGCCCTCCGCGTCGAGGCCGGTGGTCGGCTCGTCCAGGAAGAGCACCTCGGGGTCGCCGAGCAGGGCGAGCGCCAGGTCCAGCCGGCGGCGCTCGCCGCCGGACAGCTGTTTGACGCGCACCGACCGCCGTCCCGCCAGCCCGACCAGGTCCAGCGCCTCCGCCTCCGGACGGGCCCCGCTGGTGCAGCCCGCCCACATGCGGGCGGTCTCCGCGACGGTCAGCTCGGAGGGGAAGCCGCCCTCCTGGAGCATCACGCCGGTGCGGGGGCGTACGGCGGCCCGTTCGCGGAACGGATCACGGCCGAGGACCCGGACCCGGCCCCCGGCCGGCGCGGCGAGTCCCTCCAGCAGCTCGACCGTCGAGGTCTTCCCGGCTCCGTTGGTACCCAGCAGGGCGAAGATCTCCCCGCGTGCCACGGAGAAGCTGATTCCGCGTACGGCCTCGAACCCGCCCCCGTAGACGCGCCTGAGGTCGGTGACCTCGATCACGTGCTCGCGTTCGTCTGTGTCCATGACGCCAGCGTCCCGGCGTCGCGAGCGGTCCGGCAGTGCGCGGTGTCATCGCCCGGCATGACAAATGTCAGAGGCGCGGCGGACACGAAAAGACCCCGGTCCGATGGACCGGGGTCTTTATCCCGAGCGGACGACGAGGCTCGAACTCGCGACCTCAACCTTGGCAAGGTTGCGCTCTACCAACTGAGCTACGTCCGCACTGCTCCCGACCGGCTCCCACCGATCGGTGCGAGCACCAGCCTACCTGATCCACAAGCGTGGTCGGCACGGCCGGTGCCAGAGCGGGTGACAGGGATCGCACACTGCGCCTTCCCCCTGGAAGGGGGATGTTCTACTACTGAACTACACCCGCATGTCCTCGGGATCCGGCTTTCCGGCCTCGCCCCTCGGCGTGTCCCAGACATTAGCTGATCAGCAGGGGGGTAGCGCAAGTCGGTTCCCCCGACGGCCCCGCCCGTCCCCCAAGTGCACAGCCCTCAGGGCCCGCTGACGGACCCTGAGGGCTGCCCCTTCGCGGGCTTCACTGCGCGGCGCTGAACGCCTCGTAGACCTTCTTGGGGATGCGTCCCCGGGCCGGGACGTCCATCTTGTTGGCCTGGGCCCAGGCGCGGACGGCAGCCGGGTCGGGGGCGACCTCCGTCTGCTTGTACGCCTTGCCGGACCGCGACCGCTTGCGGCCGGCCTCGACGTAGGGCGCGAGCGCCTTGCGCAGTTTTTTGGCGTTGGTTTCGTTCAGGTCGATCTCGTACGACTTGCCGTCGAGTCCGAAGGCGATCGTTTCCGCCGCTTCCGAGCCGTCGATGTCGTCAAAGAGAGTGACCACGACCTTTTGCGCCACGAATATCGGTCCCTTCGTGCGGCACGTCGATACAGCTCACCGGCGTTGACGTGCCGAGTATCGGCTATTGCCAATTCATTTGTACAGTGCCCGGCAATGCAAAGTGAAGCCCGACTAAATCCGTCCGCGTGTCCGAGCACAATAGGCGCCGCGGATGGTCTCCCGAACTTTCCCAGAACTTTTCTCGGGTGCCGCGCTCCGACACCCGATCGTGATGCGCCTCACGTAGTTTCCTACAACTCTACCCGCGTAGAAATTTTGTGCGGGTAGTCTGAAGGAACCTGCTCAGCACCACACACCGGGAGTGCCAGTGGCACGCGTCGTAGTCGACGTCATGCTCAAGCCGGAGATCCTCGACCCCCAGGGCCAGGCGGTCCAGCGTGCGCTGCCGCGCCTGGGTTTCGAGGGGATCTCGGACGTACGTCAGGGAAAGCGTTTCGAACTGGAAGTTGACGGGCCGGTCGACGAGGCCGTGCTCGCCCGCATCCACGATCTTGCGGAATCCTTCCTCGCCAACACCGTGATCGAGGACTTCATCGTCAAGGTGGAAGACACGGTGGAAGTCGCGGAGGCCGCGAAGTGACCGCTCGTATTGGCGTCGTCACTTTCCCGGGCAGTCTCGACGACCGGGACACCCAGCGCGCGATCCGTGTCGCGGGCGCCGAGCCGGTCGCCCTCTGGCACAAGGACAAGGACCTCAAGCAGGTCGACGCCGTCGTCCTTCCCGGCGGATTCTCCTACGGCGATTATCTGCGCGCCGGAGCCATCTCCCGGTTCTCGCCGGTGATGGAGTCCGTCATCGAGCAGGCGAAGGCCGGTCTGCCGGTCCTCGGCATCTGCAACGGCTTCCAGATCCTCACCGAGGCCCACCTCCTCCCGGGCGGCATGCTCGGCAACGACCACCTCCACTTCATCTGCCGCGACCAGAAGCTGCGGGTGGAGAACGCGGAGACCTCGTGGACCGGCGACTACCGCCAGGGCCAGGAGATCCACATCCCGCTGAAGAACATGGACGGCCGGTACGTCGCCGACGAGTACACGCTCGACAAGCTGGAGGCGGAGGGCCGGGTCGTCTTCCGCTACCTGGACGTCAACCCCAACGGCTCGCTGCGGGACATCGCCGGCATCACCAACGAGGCCGGGAACGTCGTCGGCCTCATGCCGCACCCCGAGCACGCCGTCGAGCCGCTGATCGGTACGGGCCGTACCGACGGCCTGCCGTTCTTCACCTCGATCCTCAAGAAGCTGGTCAACGCATGAGCCGGACGCCTCTGGACACGGTCGAGCACGCGGCCGCGACCCCCGACGTCGAGCTGCCCTGGGCCGAACTCGGCCTGAAGAAGGACGAGTACGAGCGGGTGGTGGAGATCCTCGGCCGCCGCCCGACCGGCGCCGAGCTCGCCATGTACTCGGTCATGTGGTCCGAGCACTGCTCGTACAAGTCCTCCAAGGTCCACCTCCGCCAGTTCGGCGAGAAGGCGCCCGAGTCGGACGCGCTGCTCGTCGGCATCGGCGAGAACGCCGGCGTGGTGGACGTCGGCCAGGGCTACGCGGTCACCTTCAAGGTCGAGTCGCACAACCACCCCTCGTACGTGGAGCCCTACCAGGGCGCGGCCACGGGTGTCGGCGGCATCGTCCGCGACATCATCGCGATGGGCGCCCGCCCGGTCGCCGTGGTGGACCCGCTGCGCTTCGGCGCGGCCGACCACCCCGACACCAAGCGCGTCCTGCCGGGCGTCGTCGCCGGCATCGGCGGCTACGGCAACTGCCTGGGCCTGCCCAACATCGGCGGCGAGGTCGTCTTCGACGCCTGCTACCAGGGCAACCCGCTGGTCAACGCCGGTGCTATCGGTGTGATGCGGCACGAGGACATCCACCTCGCGAAGGCCTCCGGCGCGGGCAACAAGGTCATCCTGTACGGCGCCCGCACGGGTGGCGACGGCATCGGCGGCGCCTCGATCCTCGCCTCCGAGACCTTCGACGACGCCAAGCCCTCCAAGCGCCCGGCCGTCCAGGTCGGCGACCCCTTCCAGGAGAAGCTCCTCATCGAGTGCACCCTGGAGGCCTTCCGGGAGAAGCTGGTCGTCGGCATCCAGGACCTCGGCGCCGCCGGTCTGTCCTGCGCCACCTCCGAGCTGGCCTCCAACGGCTCCGGCGGCATGCGCGTCACCCTGGACGACGTCCCGCTGCGCGACTCGACGCTCTCGCCCGAGGAAATCCTCATGAGCGAGTCGCAGGAACGCATGTGCGCGGTCGTCGAGCCGGAGAAGGTCGACCGCTTCCTGGAGATCTGCGAGAAGTGGGACGTCATCGCCACCGTCATCGGTGAGGTGACCGACGGCGACCGCCTGGAGATCTTCTGGCACGGCGGCAAGATCGTCGACGTCGACCCGCGCACGGTCGCCCACGACGGCCCGGTCTACGAGCGCCCCTACGCCCGCCCCGAGTGGCAGGACGCCCTGCAGGCCGACGACGCGAACAAGCTGCCCCGGCCCGCGACTTCGGCCGAGCTGAAGGAGCAGGTCCGCAAGCTCGTGGCCTCGCCGAACCAGGCCTCGAAGAAGTGGATCACCTCGCAGTACGACCACTTCGTGCAGGGCAACACCGTCCTCGCCCAGCCCGAGGACTCCGGCATGATCCGGATCGACGAGGAGAGCGGCCTCGGTGTCGCCATCGCGACCGACGGCAACGGCCGCTACGCCAAGCTCGACCCGTACCACGGCGCCCAGCTGGCCCTCGCCGAGGCGTACCGCAACGTCGCCACGACCGGTGCCAAGCCGCTCGCCGTCTCCGACTGCCTGAACTTCGGCTCGCCCGAGGACCCGGCCGTCATGTGGCAGTTCGCGGAGGCCGTCCGCGGTCTCGCCGACGCCTGTCAGCAGCTGGGCACCCCGGTGACCGGCGGCAACGTCTCGCTCTACAACCAGACGGGCGAGGCGGCCATCCACCCCACCCCGGTGGTCGCCGTCCTCGGCGTGATCGACGACGTCGCCCGCCGCACGCCGGTCGCCTTCCAGGAGGACGGGCAGTTGCTCTACCTCCTCGGCGACACCCGTGAGGAGTTCGGCGGCTCGGCCTGGTCCCAGGTCGTCCACGACCACCTCGGCGGTCTGCCCCCGCAGGTCGACCTGGAGCGTGAGCGCCTGCTGGCCGAGATCCTGATCTCCGCCTCCCGCGACGGCATGATCGACTCCGCGCACGACCTGTCCGACGGCGGCCTGGTCCAGGCGGTCGTGGAGTCCGCGCTGCTCGGCGGCAAGGGCGCGCGGCTGATCGTCCCGGACGGCCTGGACGCCTTCACGTTCCTGTTCTCCGAGTCGGCAGGCCGCGCCATCGTCGCCGTGCCGCGCTCGGAGGAGGTCCGCTTCAACGACATGTGCGGTGCGCGCGGCCTGCCGGCCACCCGCGTCGGTGTCGTGGACGGTGACGCGGTGGAGATCCAGGGCGAGTTCGCCCTCTCCCTCGCCGAGCTGCGCGAGGCCCACGAGGCAACGATCCCGGCACTGCTGGCGTAGCTCCCGCCCGCTGTACGAAGGCCCCGTCCGCGACCCCGGGCGGGGCCTTCGCCGATGCCGGCCGAAGCGATCCGCCGACACCGGTCTGCGGCCCGGCCCGGTCTGCGGTGCGTCTTGGTGCGTCCTGGCTCGTCTGGTCCGGCCCTGCCTGGTCCGGCCCTGTCCTGCCCGACTCGGCCCAGCCCGGTCTGCGGTGCGTCCTGGCCCGGCCTGGCCCGGTCCTGCCCGACCCGGTCTGCGGTCCGGTGCGGTCTGCGGTGCGTCCTGGCTCATCTGGCCCGGCCCTGCCCCTGCTTGACCTGCCCCTGCCTGGCCTCCCGGGTCCGGCCCTGACCTGCCGGGTCCGGCCTGGCCCTGCCCGGTCCTGCCCGGCGGTCCTGCCTGGTCGGGCCCGGGTCCGGTGGTCCTGCCCGACCCGACCCGGCCTGACCAGGCAGGGCCGCCCTTGCCCGGTCCGCGCGGTCGTATTCGCTCGCGGCGCGGGCGCGGGCCTGCATAGGCTCACCGGCATGCCACCGGCCAAGAAGCGTGCCCGCAGTTACGACCCCGTCCGGACCCGCGCCGCGGTCCTCGCGCAGTTCGCGAACGTCCGGGAGGCCGTCGGCGGCCTCGGGCCCGACCAGCTCGCGCTGCCGACCCGGCTCGGCGTCTGGACCGTACGGGACCTCGTCGCGCACATCGGCATGGCGCTCACCGCCGTGCACCGCGCGCTCGACCTGCCCGCGCCGCCCCGCCAGGACGTCACGGTGGTCGAGTGGCCCTTCGCCACCGCCGCCAACTCCACGGCCATCGACGAGTTCACCCGCCGCCTCGCCGCCGATCACCCCGACCTCGACGCCTATCTCGCCGACGTCGACCGCAGCCTGCGGGCCCTCCTCGACGAGCACCCCGGCGGCCGGCTGCTGGAGACCAGCGCCGGCGCGATGCCGCTCGACGACTACCTCGTCACCCGCACCGTGGAACTCGTCGTCCACACCGACGACCTCACCGCGGCCGTCGCGGGACTCGACGTGCCCCACGACCGCCAGGCCCTGGCCGCCGCGACCCGGCTGCTCGCCGACGCCCTCGCCGTGAAGGCGCCCGGCGGCTCCACCGAGGTGCGCGTGCCGCCGTACGCGGTCGTGCAGTGCGTCGAGGGGCCCCGGCACACCCGCGGCACCCCGCCCAATGTCGTGGAGACCGACCCGCTGACCTGGATCCGGCTCGCCACCGGGCGGCTGGCCTGGAAGGACGCCCTCGCCGAGGCGAAGGTCAGCGCGAGCGGGGAGCGGGCGGACATCGGGGACCTGCTGCCGCTGCTGGCGTAGCGGAACCGGTCGTACCGCCGATCCGTCGAACCCGTATGAATCGGCACAAGCAGCGCATGACCCTGACGGCGGCCGCCGTGCTCGTCCCGCTCGCGGTGGCCTGTGGGACCGGGAAGGCGGAGAGTGGAGCGGTGAGCGTCCAGCAGCCGGTGACCGGGATCGACTGGCGGGTCGACAGCCTGACCGTCGGCGACACGACCCGGCACGCGCCCGCTTCCGCCCGCCTGCGCGTGGAGGAGAACGGGAAGGCGGCCGGCAATCTCGGCTGCAACCAGTTCAGCGCCCGCGCCACCCTGGACGGCGACCGGATCACCTTCGGCGACCTGCGCACGACGCGGATGGCCTGCAGCCCGGAGCGGATGGCCTTCGAGCGCGCCCTCGCCCGGACCCTCACCACCGGCACGCTCACGGCGCGGACCGAGGACGCCAAGCTGACGCTCACCGACGGCGACGGCGACCGTGTCCACCTCAGCCGCGGCGCACCCGAATGATGTGCGACACCTCACTCACAAACGAGCCGAAGGGGACCCGGGCCGCCTCGCGGAAGGTGTCCGGGACCCCGCCGATTTCTCGCGACACCGCTCTGACCTGCGGACACGTAGAATCCGACAAGGTGATCGACTGAGGCCGGACCGGTAGGGCCGCGCATCCCCAATTCGGACCAGTGGTCGATCTCGCCTACACTCGGTGGCGTGCCACGTGGTGACGGTCGACTCAATCACGATCTGCTTCCCGGCGAAAAGGGCCCCCAGGACGCTTGCGGCGTCTTCGGCGTCTGGGCTCCGGGTGAAGAGGTCGCAAAGCTCACGTACTTCGGGCTCTACGCCCTCCAGCACCGGGGTCAGGAATCCGCGGGAATCGCGGTCAGCAACGGCTCCCAGATCCTCGTCTTCAAGGACATGGGCCTCGTCTCCCAGGTCTTCGACGAGACTTCTCTAGGTTCGCTCCAGGGTCATATCGCGGTCGGACACGCCCGCTACTCGACCACCGGTGCCTCCGTGTGGGAGAACGCCCAGCCGACGTTCCGTGCCACCGCGCACGGTTCGATCGCGCTCGGCCACAACGGCAACCTGGTCAACACGGCGCAGCTCGCCGAGATGGTCGCCGAACTCCCCAACGACAACAACAGCCGCTCCACCCGGGTCGCGGCCACCAACGACACCGATCTGCTGACGGCCCTGCTGGCCGCCCAGGTCGACGAGGACGGCAAGCCGCTGACCATCGAGGAGGCCGCGCACGCGGTGCTCCCGAAGGTGAAGGGCGCGTTCTCCCTCGTCTTCATGGACGAGCAGACCCTGTACGCCGGCCGTGACCCGCAGGGCATCCGCCCGCTGGTCCTGGGCCGCCTGGAGCGCGGCTGGGTGGTCGCCTCCGAGTCCGCCGCCCTCGACATCTGCGGCGCGAGCTTCGTGCGGGAGATCGAGCCGGGCGAGTTCGTCGCCATCGACGAGAACGGCCTGCGCAGCTCCCGATTCGCGGAAGCGAAGCCCAAGGGCTGCGTCTTCGAGTACGTGTACCTGGCCCGTCCGGACACCGACATCGCCGGCCGGAACGTGTACCTCTCCCGTGTGGAGATGGGCCGCCGGCTCGCCAAGGAAGCCCCGGCCGAGGCCGACCTGGTCATAGCGACCCCGGAATCCGGCACCCCCGCCGCCATCGGCTACGCGGAGGCGTCCGGCATCCCCTTCGGCGCGGGCCTGGTGAAGAACGCCTACGTCGGCCGGACCTTCATCCAGCCCTCGCAGACCATTCGCCAGCTGGGCATCCGCCTGAAGCTGAACCCGCTGAAGGAAGTCATCAAGGGCAAGCGTCTGGTCGTCGTCGACGACTCGATCGTCCGCGGCAACACCCAGCGGGCCCTGGTCCGCATGCTCCGCGAGGCCGGCGCCGCCGAGGTCCACATCCGGATCTCCTCCCCGCCCGTGAAGTGGCCCTGCTTCTTCGGCATCGACTTCGCCACGCGCGCGGAGCTGATCGCCAACGGCATGACCATCGAGGAGATCGGCACCAGCCTCGGCGCCGACTCCCTGGCCTACATCTCCATCGACGGCATGATCGACGCGACGACGATCGCCAAGCCGAACCTGTGCCGCGCCTGCTTCGACGGCGAGTACCCGATGGATCTGCCGGACCCGGAGCTGCTCGGCAAGCAGCTGCTGGAGACCGAGCTGGCGGCCGGTCCCGCCGCCACGGCCGCGGCCGACGCGATCCGTCGCCCGTAACACCCCTGCAGTACGACACGAAAGCTCTCACAGTCATGTCTGAGACAACTGGTGCCAGCTACGCAGCGGCGGGCGTCGACATCGAGGCGGGCGACCGCGCCGTCGAGCTGATGAAGGAGTGGGTGAAGAAGACCCAGCGCCCCGAGGTCCTCGGCGGCCTCGGCGGCTTCGCCGGACTCTTCGACGCCTCCGCCCTCAAGCGCTTCGAGCGCCCGCTGCTCGCCTCCGCCACGGACGGCGTCGGCACGAAGGTCGACGTCGCGCGCCGGATGGGCGTCTACGACACCATCGGGCACGACCTGGTCGCCATGGTCATGGACGACATCGTGGTGTGCGGCGCCGAGCCGCTCTTCATGACCGACTACATCTGCGTCGGCAAGGTCCACCCCGAGCGCGTCGCGGCCATCGTGAAGGGCATCGCGGAAGGCTGTGTGCTGGCCGGCTGCGCCCTGGTGGGCGGCGAGACCGCCGAGCACCCGGGCCTGCTGGGCGCGGACGACTTCGACGTCGCCGGCGCCGGCACGGGCGTGGTGGAGGCCGACCGGCTGCTCGGCGCGGATCGTATCCGCACGGGTGACGCGGTGATCGCCATGGCGTCCTCCGGGCTTCACTCGAACGGGTACTCCCTGGTCCGCCACGTCCTGCTGGACCGCGCGGGCCTCGCCCTGGAGGCGGAGGTCGCCGAGCTCGGCCGCACCCTCGGTGAGGAGCTGCTGGAGCCCACGAAGATCTACTCCCTGGACTGCCTGGCCCTGACCCGCACCGCCGAGGTGCACGCCTTCAGTCACATCACCGGTGGCGGACTCGCGGCCAACCTGGCCCGGGTGATCCCGGACGGGCTGCACGCGACCGTCGACCGCTCCACCTGGACCCCGGGCGCGATCTTCGACCTGGTCGGCCGGACCGGGAACGTCGAGCGCCTGGAGCTGGAGAAGACCCTCAACATGGGCGTCGGCATGATGGCGATCGTCCCGCAGGAGTCCACCGAGGTGGCCCTGACGACCCTGGCCGACCGGGGTGTCGACGCGTGGGTCGCCGGTGAGATCACCGACCGGGGCGACCGGGAGACGGGCGCCGAGCTGGTCGGCGACTACGCCGGCTGAATCTGCGGGTAGCACAGAACCCGGTCGGTGGCAGTGCCACCGACCGGGCAGGTGCTCAGTACTGGGTCAAGCGCCGCGACGGTGCTGTGAGGGACCTTGGTCCTCGTCCTCGTCGTCGTCCTCATAGAGGTCGGCGTACCGAGAATAGAGATCGTCCTCGTCGTCCTCATCGTCCTCGAACGGCTCGCCGTTCGGCGGCTGGCTCGAAGTCGATGCGCCCAGTTCACTGGCCAGACGTGACAGGTCAGTCCCACCGCTGTTGTACTTCAGCTGGCGGGCGACCTTTGTCTGCTTGGCCTTGGCCCGGCCGCGCCCCATGGCTCGACCCCCTCGGTGACGGGGCTCGACGGCCCCAGAGTCTGACACGCGTTCATGATCCGGAACGGACCCTCCGCAGAGAGGCCGGTCCGTAGGGCTTCCACGGTACCTGAGCCCGCGCCCATACGGTACGTCGCCCGCAGCACGCGCGTGTGCCCTGGACCTTCGAGGTGCCCTGTCCTCGCTGGTCAGTGGCGATTTTAACCACTTATCGGGGAGCGACCCGCCGGTGGAAGTGAGAGTTCTCTCCAACTTCCCGCCGACGGGTACCGCTCACCTGTGCGATCGGACACCCGTCCGGGGTCCCCGCACGGCCCGGCTCAGCGTGCCGTGCGGGCCTCGGCCATCCGCTGCTCGGCGATCCGGTCGGCCGCGGCGGCCGGCGGGATCCCGTCCTCCTTCGCACGTGCGAAGATGGCCAGCGTGGTGTCGAAGATCTTCGCCGCCTTCGTCTTGCACCGGTCGAAGTCGAACCCGTGCAGCTCGTCGGCCACCTGGATGACCCCGCCCGCGTTGACCACGTAGTCCGGCGCGTAGAGGATCCCGCGGTCCGCGAGGTCCTTCTCCACTCCCGGGTGGGCGAGCTGGTTGTTGGCCGCGCCGCACACCACCCGCGCGGTGAGCACCGGCACGGAGAGGTCGTTCAGGGCGCCGCCCAGGGCGCAGGGGGCGTAGATGTCCAGGCCCTCGACCCGGATCAGCTCCTCGGTGTCCGCGACGGCCGTCACGCCCTCGGGGTGCTGGTCGAGGATCCGCCGCACGGCCTCGGCACGCACGTCGGTGATCACGACCTCGGCGCCCTCGTCGAGCAGGTGCCGCACCAAGTGGTGGCCGACCTTGCCGACGCCCGCGACACCGACCTTGCGGCCGCGCAGGGACGGGTCGCCCCACAGGTGCTGGGCGGAGGCGCGCATGCCCTGGTAGACGCCGAAGGCGGTGAGCACGGAGGAGTCGCCGGCGCCGCCGTTCTCGGGGGAGCGGCCGGTGGTCCAGCGGCACTCGCGGGCCACGACGTCCATGTCGGCGACGTAGGTGCCGACGTCGCAGGCGGTGACGTAGCGTCCGCCGAGCGAGGCGACCATGCGGCCGTAGGCGAGGAGCAGCTCCTCGGTCTTGTCGCGCTCCGGATCGCCGATGATCACGGCCTTGCCGCCGCCGTGGTCGAGACCGGCCATGGCGTTCTTGTACGACATCCCGCGCGCCAGGTTGAGGGCGTCGGCGACGGCCTCCGCCTCGGTCGCGTACGGGTAGAAGCGGGTGCCGCCGAGGGCCGGGCCCAGGGCGGTGGAGTGGATGGCGATCACGGCTTTGAGGCCGGACGCACGGTCCTGGCAGAGCACGACCTGCTCGTGGCCTCCCTGGTCCGAGTGGAACAGGGTGTGCAGGACATCAGCAGGTGCGCCGGTTACGTCGGTCACTGTGGTGACTCCTGTGTAAGTAGCGGCGGGTGGGGCGTAGCCCCCGTGCGGGTGGCGGGGTGCTGGCATGAGAGTAGAGCCTCGGCATGACCACCATCCGCGCAGTGTTCAGGATCACTCTCCCGCGTCGTTCGCGCACGCATGACCGTGGCACGATTCGCCTGGGTTTCGAGCCGGGTCCGATGGGGAGGGAGCAGGCGTGCCCAAGGTGTCCTCCGTGGTCGTCCCCTACGCCGCGTACCTGCGCGTGTACGAGCCTCTGGGCGCCTTCCCGGAGCCGGAACGCGGCCACTGGGAGCGCTACGCCCGCCGCGCCGACCGCCCCTCCTACCAGGACGAACTGCGGCGCTCACTCGCGGACTTGCTGCCCACCCCGCCGATCGCGGTGCCGGTGCACGAGAGCGGGGACGCCTTCGTGGCGGAGGTCGACGGGGTGACCTGCGTGTGTCCCTGGCGGACCCGGCTGCGCGGCTGGCTGGCCCTGGACGAGCTCGGCGAGGAGCTGCCGCCGCCGGTGCTGGACGCGGTGCTGCCGCCCGTGGTGCGCCGGCAGGCCGCCCAGGACTACGAGCGCTGGCTCGCCCGCAACCCCGACGCCCGCCCGTGGATCCGCACGGCGACCTGGCAGATCCCGCTGAACTGGTTCGTCCTGGTCGGGGACGAGGAGCGGCGGTACGACAAGGGGACCGCCGAGGCGCCCCCGATGCTGCGCTACCGCACGCCCATGGTGCAGGCCCGCCGCCGGGTGGCGCGGGCCCTGCGCACGCTGAAGGAGACCGTCGAGGAAGGCCCGCTGATCGACGGGCTGCTGGACGTCGGCCGCTGGCTGGAGGAGTTCCACCCGCGCTCGCTGGTGGAGCTGGACTACGGCGGTCTGGTGCACGTGCTGCCGGCCGGCGAGCTGGAGGACGACCACTCGGCGGCGGACGTGGCCGACGGCATCGAGGCGCTGCGGCGGGGCGACGGGGTGGCGGCCGGAGCGGCCTACGGGCGGCTCGTGGAGCGTTGGCGGACGGCACGGGACCGGCGTTCCGCGAACTGAGTGACGTACGTCACGGCTCGAACGCCGTCGAACGACGTACGGTCTACGACACATGACCATCTGACGGGATGTTGGTCCCGATCTGGACTTTTGTCCCAAGGGTGATGGACGGCACTTACGCGGCCCTTGCGCCTCTTGCCGCCCCTCATGCCAAAATAGGACAAGGAGTCCGGGGAGGGCTCCGTCCGTCCAACTATGCTCCATCATGGGCGGATTCTCAGCATTGCACGCTTTGGGGGGTCTGGTGACTCCTGATCGTCCTGTGACTGATCGTCACAGTGGCGTGACTGTCCGCTATGGCATGGTCCATCGGCTTCCGTCGCTGATGAACACCTGGGAGGGCAATTCCATCGGTTTGGCCGACGCGGCTGGACAGATGGTGTAGTTGTAGTGCCGAGGACAAGCCGTTCGTCCTATAACCGACTCGACTCGCGTCCGCCATTTCGGGCAACGCGGGTCAAGGTGCAGAATTTAGAGGAAAGAACCGAGAAGGTTCGGTTCTCCCGAGGAGGCCGCTCATGACCGCTCGCACCCCTGATGCCGAGCCGCTGCTGACCCCGGCTGAGGTCGCCACCATGTTCCGTGTCGACCCCAAGACGGTCACGCGGTGGGCGAAGGCCGGCAAGCTCACTTCGATCCGTACGCTCGGCGGGCACCGCCGCTATCGCGAGGCCGAGGTCCGCGCACTGCTCGCGGGCATCCCGCAGCAGCGCAGCGAGGCCTGAACAACTGAATAACCGGGCAAAACGGCTGGTCCCCCAACTGGTCGCGGCGCCCGAACCCTAGCTACAAGCGACGCGGGACCTGCCCCAACAGGGCCCACGCCCAAGCCGAAGAGAACGTTGTAGGCAGCCACACAGGGTGCGTCGTAGATCGCGCTGGACTCCGCCGGGTCCAGCGCGATCTTTTTTGTGCGCTGGTCGCGGGCTGTGCGGGCACTCCGTGAGCGGCCTTGTCGGAGTCTGGGGAGGGGTGTCGGAAGCGCTGTGCGCGACCCTTGGGAGCGGTGCAATTGCACATATTAAATTGACCAGTTGTATGAAGGGGGTAAGTACCGCCCTTTCAAAAACTCATGCGGTGACTCCCGTCACACGCGCGTTCGCTTGTCGCCCGTAGCACGGGTGGGTTAGAGGAGGCGGATCTCAGGCGCTACGGGGACTCTCGTCCTCGGCCGGCTCGTCGTCCACGTCCTGGGGGCAGGGGCCGGCGTCCATCGCCAGGCGCAGCAGGCGATGACAGACGGCGCAGTGGCGGGTGAAGTGCCGGTAGGACGAGGCGGCCGACAGATGCGCCCTCAGGAGCGCCCGTGTCTCGTGCCTGGCCGATGCCGTCATACGCCACCTCCAGGGGCCGCACGGGAAGAACGGGCCCCGCTCCCTGGGTACCGAGCGAATGTGACGCAGTCAAGGCCGCGAGCGGCTCCGCCGGTTGGTGAAGGGCATGCGAGAGGGCCCCCATCCGACTGGCGGATGAGGGCCCTCTTCTTGCGGTCCTGACGGGATTTGAACCCGCGGCCTCCACCTTGACAGGGTGGCGAGCACTCCAAACTGCTCCACAGGACCAGGTTTCGCTGCGCTTGACTTGCCGTCCTGCGCTGCGAGAGAGACTGTACAGGAGGTGGGCCCGCCTGGTCGAACTCACCCCCTGTGAGCACTCGGCTACGGTACGGCGGCGTCGATCGCCTTCACGATCCGCTTGTCGGAGACGGGGTACGCCGTGCCCAGGGCGTGGGCGAAGTAGCTGACCCTCAGCTCCTCGATCATCCAGCGGATGTCCAGGACCTGCCGCGGCACCGGGCGGCCCTTGGGCAGCTGCTCCAGCAGCCAGGCGTACTCGTCCTGCATCTCGTGGACCTTCTCCATACGGGTCGTGTCCCGCTGGACGCCGGTGGGCATCTGCTGGAGGCGCCGGTCGGCGGCCACCAGGTAGCGCATGAGGTCCGGCAGCCGCCGTATGCCCGCCCAGGTCACGAAGCCGGGCTTCACGAGGGCGTCCAGCTGCTTGCGGACGTCCGTGAGGTTCGCGAGCAGCGCCGGGCTGCCGACGGCCTTCAGGCGCCGCTCACAGGCCTGCCAGGCGGCGAGGACCTGCTGCACCTGGCCGACCGCGCGGACCGTCGTGTCCACGATCTCGGCGCGCACCTTGTCGAACAGCTTCCGGTACGACTCCTCGTCCCACGCCGGTCCGCCGAAGTCGCCGATCAGCTTGTCCGCCGCGGCCATCGCGCAGTCGTCGAACAGTGCCTGGACGGACCCGTGCGGGTTGGCCGACAGGCCGAGCTTCTGCTGGTTGGTCAGCTTGTCCGAGGCGAACTTCGCCGGGTTCACCGGGATGTTGCGCAGGATCAGCCGGCGGGTGCCCTTCCACATGGCCTCCGCCTGCTCGGCCTCGGTGTCGAAGAGCCGGACGGAGACCGTGTCGCCGTCGTCCACCAGCGCCGGGTACGCCTTGACGGGCTGGCCGGCCCTGCGGGTCTCGAAGACGCGGGTGAGCGTGCCGATCGTCCAGTCGGTCAGGCCCGTGCGCTCCAGCGACTCGCCGCCCTCCCGGGACGCGGTCGCGGCCGCGGCCTGGGAGAGGGCCTTGCGGGCCTTCGGCTTCAGCGAGAGCTTCAGCGCCTCCAGGTCCTTGTCCTCGGCCAGCTTGCGGCGCCGCTCGTCGACGATCCTGAAGGTGATCCTCAGGTGGTCGGGGACCCGGGCCCAGTCGAAGTCCTCCGCCTCGAAGGGCACACCGACCATCCGCTTGAGCTCGCGGGCCATCGTCACGGTCAGCGGCTCCTGCAGGGGCACCGCCCGCTCCAGGAACGCCTTCGCGTAGTTCGGGGCGGGCACGTAGTTGCGGCGCACGGGCTTGGGCAGGGAGCGGATCAGCTCCGTGACGACCTCCTCGCGCAGGCCCGGGATCTGCCAGTCGAAGCCCTCGTCCGTGACCTGGTTGAGGACCTGGAGCGGGATGTGCACGGTGACACCGTCGGCGTCCGCGCCCGGCTCGAACTGGTACGTCACCCGGAACTTGAGCTGCCCCTGCCGCCAGGAGTCCGGATAGTCGGCCTTGGTGACCGCCTCCGCCGACTCCCGGATGAGCATCTCCCGCTCGAAGTCGAGGAAGTCGGGCTGCTCGTGCCGCTTGTGCTTCCACCACGAGTCGAAGTGGGCGCCGGACACCACGTGCTCGGGCACCCGCTGGTCGTAGAAGTCGAAGAGCGTGTCGTCGTCGACCACGATGTCCCGGCGCCTCGCCCGGTGCTCCAGTTCCTCGACCTCGCTGAGGAGCCTGCGGTTGTCGGCGAAGAACTTGTGGTGCGTGCGCCAGTCGCCCTCGACCAGGGCGTTGCGGATGAACAGTTCGCGGCTGACCTCGGCGTCGATCCGGCCGTAGTTCACCTTCCGCTGGGCGACGATCGGGACGCCGTACAGCGTCACCTTCTCGTACGCCATCACGGCCGCCTGGTCCTTCTCCCAGTGCGGTTCGCTGTACGTCCGCTTCAGGAGGTGGCCGGCGAGCGGTTCGACCCACTCGGGCTCGATCTTCGCGTTGACCCGTGCCCACAGCCGGCTCGTCTCGACCAGCTCGGCCGACATCACGAACTTCGGCTGCTTCCTGAAGAGCGCCGAGCCCGGGAAGACGGCGAACTTGGCGTTGCGGGCGCCCAGGTACTCGTTCTTGTTGCCGTCCTTCACGTCCTTCATCCCGACGTGGGACAGGAGGCCGGCGAGGAGGGAGACGTGGACGCGGTCGGCGGGGGCCTCGGCACCCGCCGGGTGCTCCTCCAGGTGCATGCCCATCTGCTTGGCGACCGTGCGCAGCTGGGTGTAGATGTCCTGCCATTCGCGGATGCGCAGGAAGTTCAGGTACTCCTGCTTGCACATCCGGCGGAAGGAGCTGGAGCCCCGCTCCTTCTGCTGCTCGCGGACGTACCGCCACAGGTTCAGGTAGGCGAGGAAGTCGCTCGTCTCGTCCTTGAAGCGGGCGTGCTGCTGGTCGGCCTGCGCCTGCTTGTCGGCCGGGCGTTCGCGCGGGTCCTGGATGGACAGGGCGGCCGCGATGACCATGACCTCGCGGACACAGCCGTTCTTGTCCGCCTCCAGCACCATGCGGGCGAGACGCGGGTCGACAGGCAGCTGGGCCAGCTTGCGGCCGGTGTCGGTGAGCCGCTTGCGGGCGTCCTTCTGGTCCGGGTCCAGCGCGCCGAGCTCCTGCAGCAGCTGCACGCCGTCGCGGATGTTGCGGTGGTCCGGCGGGTCGATGAAGGGGAACTTCTCGATGTCGCCGAGGCCCGCGGCGGTCATCTGGAGGATGACGGAGGCCAGGTTCGTACGGAGGATCTCGGCGTCCGTGAACTCCGGGCGGGCGACGAAGTCGTCCTCGGAGTACAGACGGATGCAGATGCCGTCGCTCGTGCGGCCGCAACGGCCCTTGCGCTGGTTGGCGCTGGCCTGCGACACCGGCTCGATGGGCAGCCGCTGGACCTTGGTGCGGTGGCTGTAGCGGCTGATCCGGGCGAAGCCGGGGTCGATGACGTACTTGATGCCGGGGACCGTGAGGGAGGTCTCGGCGACGTTGGTCGCCAGAACGATCCTGCGTCCGGTGTGCGGCTGGAACACCCGGTGCTGCTCGGCGTGGGACAGCCGGGCGTACAGGGGCAGTACCTCCGTGAACCGGTACTTCTTCTTCTCCAGGGCGTCCGCCGTGTCCCGGATCTCCCGCTCGCCCGAGAGGAAGACGAGGATGTCCCCCTGTCCCTCCGCCATCAGTTCCTCGACGGCGTCGGTGATGGCGGTGATCTGGTCCCGGTCGGAGTCGTCCGAGTCCTCCTCGAGGAGGGGCCGGTAGCGCACCTCCACCGGGTAGGTGCGGCCGCTGACCTCGATGATCGGGGCGTCGCCGAAGTGCCGCGAGAAGCGCTCAGGGTCGATGGTCGCCGAGGTGATGACGACCTTGAGGTCCGGCCGCTTCGGGAGCAGTTGGGCGAGGTAGCCGAGCAGGAAGTCGATGTTGAGGGACCGCTCGTGGGCCTCGTCGATGATGATCGTGTCGTAGGCGCGCAGCTCGCGGTCCGTCTGGATCTCGGCGAGCAGGATGCCGTCCGTCATCAGCTTGATGAAGGTGGCGTCCGGGTTCACCTGGTCGGTGAAACGGACCTTCCAGCCGACGGCCTCGCCGAGGGGGGTCCGCAGCTCGTCCGCGACCCGCTCGGCGACCGTACGGGCGGCGATCCGGCGGGGCTGGGTGTGGCCGATCATGCCGCGGACGCCACGGCCGAGCTCCACGCAGATCTTCGGGATCTGCGTCGTCTTGCCGGACCCGGTCTCACCGGCGACGATGACGACCTGGTGATCGCGGATGGCGGCCGCGATCTCGTCCTTCTTCTGGCTGACGGGCAGCTGTTCCGGATACGTGACCGCGGGCACGCGCGAGCGGCGCTCGGCCATCCGGGCCTCGGCCTTGCCGATCTCGCCTTCGATCTCGGCGATGACGGTGGCGCGGGCCTCCGGCTTACGGATCTTGCGCGCGCCCTCGAGCCGCCGCCCGAGCCGATGCGCGTCGCGCAGCGAGAGCTCGGTCAGACGGGGGGCGAGGGGGCCGAGGGCGGGGGCGGGATGCGTAGACATACGCGGTCCAGGATCTCACCTCGGCCAAAAGAGAGGCGAACGATTTGACCGTGGGTGGCGCCACCGTCGGGGGAGAAGGGTGAACCGGCCGCCCGGCCTGGGGCGGCCCGCACCGGGCGAGCACCGCGCGGCGATGGGAAAGTGTCCGGTATGCCCGATTCGCCGCATGGAGAGCACGGTCGGCCGCCCACCGGCGCGGAGCGCTTCGCCCGGTTCCGCGCGTCCCCCTTCCTCCCGGCGACGGTCCTGCTGCTGCTCATCGCCGCCGCGGCCGGCCTCTTCGCCGGTTCCTACACGTACGCCATGGCCAACCCGACCCCGCACAGCATTCCCACGGCGGTGATCGGCCCCTACGGCGATCCTGCGGCCCGGCGGTTCGTGGGGGCCATGGAGCAGGCCCTGGACACCTCCCTCAGGCTGCGCGAGTACGGCGACAGGGCGGACGCGGTGCGCGCGGTGGACGAGCAGAAGGTGTTCGCGGTGTTCGAGGCGCCCGTCGGCCGGGCGATCACCCTGGACGTGTCCTCGGCGTCCGGGGCGTCGGTCGCCCAGGTGCTCGGCGAGACGGCGCTGAAGGTGGGCAGGGCGACCGGCACGCCCGTGGTGGTCCACGATCTCAAGCCGTTGCAGAAGGGCGACCCCAGAGGACTGGCGATCTTCTACATCTCCCTCGCGGCCGTCATCATCGGCTTCGTCGGCGCCATCCAGCTCAGCGTGCACGCACGGGCGCTGAACCCCATGGAACGCATCGGGTTCACCGCCGCGTACGCCGTACTCGGCGGGTTCGTGATCGCGGCGGTGGTGGACTGGCTGCTGGGGGCGCTCGACCTGCCGTTCGCGGAGTCGTGGGCCATCCTCACCCTGACGATGTTCGCCTCCGGCATGGTGTTCACGATGTTCAACACCCTCGTCGGGCGCTGGGCCATGCTGCCGACCTGGGGCCTGATGGTGCTGCTGGGCAACCCGTCGTCCGGCGGTGCCGTCTCCTGGCCGCTGCTGCCGTCGCCGCTCGGCCTCGTCGGGCGCTGGCTGCCGCCCGGCGCGTCGGTGAACGCCCAGCACACGGCGGTGTACTTCCGAGGGCACCAGCACGCCTTCCCGTTCCTGGTGCTGGCCGGCTGGGCGGTCGTCTCCTGCGCGGTCTTCCTGATCTGGCGGCACCGGCATCCGGGCGGCCGGCCGAGCGGCCCGGCGCACGCGGCCTAGGGGTGCGCCGGCCTAGGGGGTGCGCGGGGCGGGCGGTGCCGCCGGGACGGCTTCCGCGTGCCGGCGGGCCGCCGCGTCACCGAGGGCGATCGTCTTCGCGGTGTTGGAGATGGCCTTGATTCCCAGGTAGGCGGTGGTCATGGTGCTGACCGCGGTGAACGCGGCGGTCAGCACACCGACGATCACGGCCTTGTCGCCGTCTAGCCGCCACACGCCGAAGATCGCGACCCCGGCGATCGCGAGATTGCTGACGAGGACCGCGAGCAGCCCGTAGAGCGCCCGGTTCTTCTCCAGTTCGGTCTCCCGAATGGCTCTGGCCTCGTCGTCCCGGCTCATCTCTTCCCCCCGGCAGCCGCCCACGGACACATCCGGTCCGATCAGCCTGAAACGTAGCGCTGTCCCGGAGACGACGAAACCCCCTTCCGGTAACCCGGAAGGGGGTTTCGCTGCGGTGGCTGGGGCCGGGGTCGAACCGGCGACCTTCCGCTTTTCAGGCGGACGCTCGTACCAACTGAGCTACCCAGCCACGAGGTTTCACGTGAAACCTCAGCGGTCCTGACGGGATTTGAACCCGCGGCCTCCACCTTGACAGGGTGGCGAGCACTCCAAACTGCTCCACAGGACCAAGCGTGTGTGCAACAGTGTCGCACACGATCTTGCGTGCCCCCAACGGGATTCGAACCCGTGCTACCGCCTTGAAAGGGCGGCGTCCTAGGCCGCTAGACGATGAGGGCTATCGGCCCGCCTGGGCGCTTCTCAGCGCGTCGGGGACGTGAGAAGCATATGGGATGGCGGGGAGGATCGCCAAAACGGTTTACGGGGCCCGACGGGACGCCGGACCGGAGGGCGTGCCGGACAGGGTGCCGGACGGTGTGGGGTCCGGGGACGCCCCGATCCCGTTCTCGTCCGCGAGGTGGCGGCTGACCTCGGCCGTCGTGAGTCCCAGGCCGCCCAGCTTGATGGCGTCCCAGGCCTGCAGGCGCTTGCTGTCGCGGTCGAAGTAGAGGATCGAGGCCTCGATGGGTGCGGGGTACTGCCGCTCGACCGCGCGCAGTCCGCTGCCGCCGGTCGAGCCCTCCATGCGCAGCCGGGTGCCGTACTTCAGCATCTCGGTGCCCTGGTGGTGCAGGTGGCCGCAGAGCACCAGCGGCACCTCGCCGTCGGTCTCGCGGGCCGCGGCCGGCTCGTGGGCGATCGCCACGTCCGCCGGGGTGCCGGACGCGCGCTGGTCCCGCAGGGCGCTGGCCAGCCGGTCGCCCGCCAGCTCCTCCGACCTGTCCCCGCCGGGCACCGCCGAGCGGTCGGGGGTGAACTGCGGATCGCCCATGCCCGCGAAGCGCAGCCCGCCGACGGTCTCCGCCCGGCCGTCGTCCAGGACGTGCACGTTCTTGATGCGCTCCAGATAGCGCTGCGTGGTGCGCGAGTCGTGGTTGCCCCGCACCCAGACGTACGGCGCCCCCAGGTCGCCGATCGGGTCGAGGAAGCCGTTCTCCGCCGCCGCGCCGTGGTCCATGGTGTCGCCGGAGTCGACGATCACATTCACCCTGTACTGCTTCACCAGCGAGGCGATGATCTTCCAGCTCGCCGGGTTCAGATGGATGTCCGACACGTGCAGGACCCGGATCGTGGAGGGGTCGGGCTGATAGGCCGGGAGCGTGGACGTGACGTCGTAGAGCTTGGTCACGTTCGTCACCAGGCGGGCCAACTCCTTCTGGTAGACGTCGAATTCCGTGACGATGCTGCGTGCGTTGCCGACCACGGACGGGGCCGAGCTCAGCAGGCCGGAGAACTTCGGCTCCAGGACCGACTTCGGGTTCCAGGTGGCGTACGCCGACGCGCCCGAGGCGGCCAGCAGCGCCAGGGCCAGCCCGCCCGCCGCGAGGGCACGGCGCGGACGGCGGTAGACGGCGAGGCCGAGGGCGGTCGCGCCGGTGACGACAGCGACGCACGAGCGCACGGCCAGGTCGAGCGTGCCGTGCTCGACGTCGTCGGTGACCTCGTCCTGAAGGCCGGAGAGCCGCTCGGGGTGGTCCACCAGGGCCTGCGAGCGCAGCGGGTCCAGCTGGTCGACGTTCACGTCCAGGCGGACGGGGGCCACGTGGCTGTCGAGTGTCAGCGCGCCCAGCGGGGAGATGTTGATCTTCGTGCCGCCGGTGAGGGAGGGACGCAGCGCCATCGTCGTGTTCATCGGGCCGACCGGGGCCCGGACGTTGCCGACGATCAGCAGGCCCAGCCAGGCGCCGATCAGCACCACCGTCGTCAGGCCGAGGGCGCTGAGCCAGGGGCGTGGGCGGGCGGCGAGTTCGAGGGCGGGCTGTTTCCCGCCGCGGCGGCGGGTGCGGTTCGGGGTGCGGTTCAGCATGCGGTCCAGGGCTGCGACGGGGACGCGGGCCATTGGACCCGTATGCCCATGGCCCCGGGGCGGTATGCGGCGCCCCGGCACGCGTCCGCCATTTCGTCCGCGCGTGCACGGGCCCCGCGATCCGGCCTCCCGTACCGGACAATGACCCTGTGCTGGAGATGACGCGCGAGGAGTTCGAGGAACTGGTCGCCGAGGCGCTGGACCGGATCCCGCCGGAGCTGACGCGGCTCATGGACAACGTGGCGGTGTTCGTCGAGGACGAACCGCCCGCCGAGGACCCCGAGCTGCTCGGGCTGTACGAGGGGACTCCGCTGACCGACCGGGGCGAGTGGTACGCGGGCGTGCTGCCCGACCGGATCACCGTCTACCGGGGGCCGACGCTCAGGATGTGCGAGTCCCGCGAGGACGTCGTCGCGGAGACCGAGGTGACCGTGGTGCACGAGATCGCCCATCACTTCGGCATCGACGACGCGCGGCTGCACGCCCTGGGCTACGGGTGAGCCACGGCTGAGCGTCGATTCGAACGCGGCGCGTGTCCTCTTGCGGGCGGCGGGAGTTGGGGAGGTTGACTCTTTTCCCGCCCCCGGAGGTGGCCGCCGTGCGCCCCTTGTACGTACCCGCCCGTCTGGCCGCCGCGGTGCTGACCGTCGCCGCTGCCGCCGGCTGTGTCAGCGTGGGCGACGACGCGGGGCCCGCCCGGCCCTCCCACTCCGCCGGGCAGCACGGGGGCGGGGCCCCGAACGGCGGTCCGGGCGGCGGCTCCGGCGGTTTCGGGTACGACGGCGGGGCGGGTGACGGCAAGCACGGGCACCGCGGCAAGGCGAAGCACGGGAAGTCGGCGTCGGCCTCGGCCACGCCGTCCGGGACGGACCGTACGACCACCGCGCCCGCGAAGCCGGGGAAGACGGTCAAGCCCGGCGACCCCGCGCCGACCGGGGCGGAGCCGACGCCCCCGCCCACCTCCGCCCCGCCCGAGCCGCCGCCCGCCTCCACCCCGCCGCCGCCCGCCTCGGAACCGCCCTCGGCCGAGCCGTCCTCCTCGGCGCACGAGGAGACGGGGCCGCAGCTGGTGCAGCGGGAGCCGGCGCCCGCCGCGGGCGCCGCCGCATGAGGGTCCCGTGCCGCCGACGGGCGAGGAGGCCGCCGGCGCCGGGGGCGAGAGGCGATGTGGCGGGCGTCTCCTGAGATCGGTTTGCCTTCGGGGGTGGGGGGTGCGTATGGTGGTAGATCGTTTGATCCCATTTGCCCGGCGCCACCGCAGAGCGCGCCGTGTGGCGCGTACTCTCCCTTGCCGTGGCGGACCGCATTGAGGCGGTCGTGAGCGAATCACGGAGTTGACGGGCGCGTGCCGAAGAGACTCCGGAAGGTTTCGCATTCGCATGTCCGTGTCCAGTACTGATCAGTTCGTCGTGTCCGAGAACGAGAACGAGCTCGTTGACGTGACGTCCGAGGTCACCGAGGCCCCCGAGGCCACTGACACCACCCCCCAGACCACCTTCGCCGACCTCGGCCTCCCCGAGGGCGTGGTGCGCAAGCTCGCGCAGAACGGCGTAACGACCCCCTTCCCGATCCAGGCCGCGACCATCCCGGACGCCCTGACCGGCAAGGACATCCTCGGCCGGGGCCGCACCGGCTCCGGCAAGACCCTCTCCTTCGGTCTGCCGACCCTGGCCCTGCTGGCCGGCGGCCGTACCGAGAAGAAGCGGCCCCGCGCCGTCATCCTCACCCCCACCCGTGAGCTGGCCATGCAGGTCGCCGACGCTCTCCAGCCCTACGGCGACGTCCTCGGCCTGAAGATGAAGGTCGTCTGCGGCGGTACGTCCATGGGCAACCAGATCTACGCCCTGGAGCGCGGCGTCGACATCCTCGTCGCCACCCCGGGCCGCCTGCGCGACATCATCAACCGCGGCGCCTGCTCCCTGGAGGACGTCCAGATCACCGTCCTCGACGAGGCCGACCAGATGTCCGACCTGGGCTTCCTGCCCGAGGTCACCGAGCTGCTCGACCAGGTCCCGGCCGGCGGCCAGCGAATGCTGTTCTCCGCGACCATGGAGAACGAGATCCAGACCCTCGTCGACCGCTACCTGAACAACCCCGTCTCCCACGAGGTGGACGCGGCCCAGGGCGCGGTGACGACCATGTCGCACCACATCCTCATCGTGAAGCCCAAGGACAAGGCGCCGGTCACGGCCGCGATCGCCTCCCGCAAGGGCCGCACGATCATCTTCGTCCGCACCCAGCTGGGCGCCGACCGCGTCGCCGAGCAGCTGCGCGAGTCCGGCGTAAAGGCCGACGCGCTGCACGGCGGCATGACCCAGGGCGCCCGTACCCGCACCCTGGCGGACTTCAAGGACGGTTACGTCAACGTCCTGGTCGCCACCGACGTCGCCGCCCGCGGTATCCACGTCGACGGCATCGACCTGGTCCTGAACGTGGACCCGGCCGGTGACCACAAGGACTACCTGCACCGTGCGGGCCGTACCGCGCGCGCCGGCCGCACCGGCACCGTGGTCTCCCTCTCGCTGCCGCACCAGCGGCGCCAGATCTTCCGCCTCATGGAGGACGCCGGCGTCGACGCGGGCCGCCACATCATCCAGGGCGGTGCCGCCTTCGAGCCGGAGGTCGCCGACATCACCGGCGCCCGCTCCATGACCGAGGTCCAGGCCGAGTCCGCCGGCAACGCCGCCCATCAGGCCGAGCGGGACGTCGCCCAGCTCACCAAGCAGCTGGAGCGCGCCCAGCGCCGTGCGACCGAACTGCGCGAGGAGGCCGACCGTCTGGTCGCCCGCGTGGCCCGCGAGCGCGGCGAGGACCCCGAGGCCGCGGTGGCCGAGGCCCAGGCGGCCGCGGCGGAGGCCGTGGTCGAGGCGGCCGCGGCCGTCGAGCAGGCGGCCGAGTGCGAGCAGCGTCCGGCGGCTTCGGCGCCGTACGAGCGCAAGGAGCGGCGTGGCTTCGAGCGCCGTGACGACCGTGGCGACCGTGGTGGCCGTGGCTTCGAGCGTCGTGACGACCGCGGTGACCGTGGTGGCCGTGGCTTCGAGCGTCGTGACGACCGCGGTGACCGTGGTGGCCGTTCCTTCGAGCGGCGTGACGACCGTCGTCCGTTCGACCGGGACCGCGACCGTGGCTTCGAGCGCCGTGACGACCGCGGTGACCGTGGTGGCCGTTCCTTCGAGCGCCGTGACGACCGCGGTGACCGCGGTGACCGCGGTGACCGTGGCGGCCGTGGCTTCGAGCGCCGCGAGGAGCGCCGTCCGTTCGAAGGCGACCGTGGCGGCCGTTCCTTCGAGCGCCGTGACGACCGCGGCGGCTTCCGCCGGGACGAGCGCGGTGGGCACCGGGGCAGCGACCGTCCGTTCAACCGCGACCGCCGCGACGACCGCCCGGGCTTCCGCTCCGGTGGTCACGACCGCCCCTTCGGCCGTCGTGACGACCACCGCGGCACCGGCTCCTTCGGCCGCCGCGAGGACAAGCCGCGCTGGAAGCGCAACGGCTGACGTTGAGTGAGCTCAGGGAAGGGCCCGTACGACTCCGGTCGTGCGGGCCCTTCCGCGTGTCCGGGCACCGGTCTCCGGCGGCCGGTGAGGCCGCACGGACCTCTTCGGGCCACACCGGTACCAGGCGTGGCGCATGTCACGCCCCTGGCGAGGGAATTGCTGGGGGCATGACAGATGACGCGAGCGCGAGCGGGCCGTCGGACGAGGAACGACTGGCCCAACTCGGCTACACCCAGGTCCTCGCCCGCCGGATGTCGGCGTTCTCGAACTACGCCGTCTCCTTCACGATCATCTCGGTGCTGTCCGGCTGCCTCACCCTGTACCTCTTCGGCATGATCACCGGCGGTCCGGCGGTGATCACCTGGGGCTGGGTCGCGGTCGGTCTGATGACCCTCTTCGTGGGTCTGTCGATGGCCGAGATCTGCTCCGCCTACCCGACCTCGGCCGGCCTGTACTTCTGGGCGCACCGCCTCGCGCCCCCGCGTTCGGCGGCGGCCTGGGCGTGGTTCACCGGCTGGTTCAACGTCCTGGGCCAGGTCGCGGTGACCGCGGGCATCGACTTCGGCGCGGCCTCCTTCCTTGGCGCCTACCTGAACCTCCAGTTCGACTTCGAGGTGACGCCCGGCCGCACGGTCCTGCTGTTCGCGGCGATCCTGGTGCTGCACGGCCTGCTGAACACCTTCGGCGTCCGCATCGTCGCCTTCCTGAACAGCGTGAGCGTGTGGTGGCACGTCCTCGGGGTCGCCGTCATCGTCGGCGCGCTGGCGTTCGTGCCCGACCACCACCAGTCGGCGTCGTTCGTCTTCACTCACTTCGTCAACGAGACCGGCTGGGGCAGCGGCCTCTACGTCGTCCTGCTCGGCCTGCTGATGGCCCAGTACACCTTCACCGGCTACGACGCCTCGGCCCACATGACGGAGGAGACCCACGACGCCTCCACGGCGGGGCCCAAGGGCATCGTCCGTTCCATCTGGACGTCCTGGATCGCGGGCTTCGTCCTGCTGCTGGGCTTCACCTTCGCGATCCAGTCCTACGACCGCGAGCTCGCCTCGCCCACCGGCGCACCGCCCGCCCAGATCCTGCTCGACGCCCTCGGCGCCACCACCGGCAAGCTCCTGCTGCTGGTGGTGATCGGGGCCCAGCTCTTCTGCGGCATGGCCTCCGTCACCGCCAACAGCCGTATGATCTACGCCTTCTCCCGCGACGGCGCGCTGCCCTTCTCGCACGTCTGGCACACCGTCAGCCCGCGCACCCGCACTCCCGTGGCAGCGGTCTGGCTGGCCGCGCTGGGCGCGCTCGCGCTGGGCCTGCCCTACCTCATCAACTCGACGGCCTACGCGGCGGTGACCTCGATCGCGGTCATCGGCCTCTACATCGCGTACGTCATCCCGACCTTCCTGCGGGTGCGCAAGGGCGACGCCTTCGAACGCGGGCCCTGGCACCTGGGCCGCTGGTCGAAGCCGATCGGTGTCGTCTCGGTCGTCTGGGTCGCCGCGATCACGATCCTGTTCATGCTGCCCCAGGTCGCCCCGGTCACCGGGAAGACCTTCAACTACGCCCCGGTCGCCGTCCTCGTCGTCCTGGGCTTCGCCGCCACCTGGTGGCTGGCCTCGGCACGCCACTGGTTCCTCAACCGGACCCTGGCCCCCACCCTGGAGCCGGTCGAAAAGTGACCAACCTGCCGCTCCGTCCCCGTCCGACGCGGCCGGGTCGCCGATACCCGATCGGAGACCCGGCCTCGTCCGGCTATGCTCGGACGAGCAACATCGCCGGGGCCCTTAGCTCAATTGGCAGAGCAGTGGACTTTTAATCCATTGGTTGTGGGTTCGAGTCCCACAGGGCCTACGGTCCGCAGGCGGGCTTCATGCCCTCTGGCCTGCGACGCGGCGCCCGGTTCGGCTTCGGCCGGCCCGGGCGCCCCGTCTTTTCCCGAGGGGTGCCTCCCGGTACCGGGCGCGGGCGCGGCCGGGTCAGGGCGCCGTACTCCGGACGATCCGCTCGACCGCCGCCGCCACCAGTTCCTCCCGCTCCGCCTCGGTGAGGACGTCGGGCAGGGTGAGCTGCTCGACGATCAGCCAGTTCAGGGCGAGATAGAGCAGTTTGACGGCCATCGCGTCGCCGGGCAGGCCGGTGGCCTCGTGGTAGGCGACGTTGGCGTCGAGGTCCGCGCGGACGCGCTCGGTGAGGACCGCGCGCAGTTCCGGGCGGCGGGTGGCCTCCAGGCGGAGCTCCAGCAGCGCGAGGTAACCGGTGCGGAAGGAGGCGACACGGCCGACGAGTTCGCGCATCAACCGCGTGTACGTCTCCCGGTCGCGGCCGCCGTCGCGCTGGCGGGCGATGGTGGCCTCGTCGGGCTGGAGCCGCTCGTAGACGCGGGCGCCGGCCTGGGTGAGCAGGTCGTCGCGGCTGGAGAAGTAGTTGGACGCCGTACCGACGGGCACGGCGGCCGCGGCGTCCACCGCCCGGAAGGTCAGGCCCCGGGCGCCGTCCCGGGCCAGCACCTCGATCGCGGCGTCGACGAGCGCGGCGCGCCGCTGGTCGTTCCGTCTCACCATGGCTCACGACTCCCTGTGCGGTACGCGCTTACACCACTGCGGGCAGAGTACTGCACCTGAAGTTGTCCATGGCGCCTGGCGCCCGTCCGGCTCGGCTCATCCCGCCGGGCTCAGCTCGTTCCGCTCCTGCAGCTCGGCCAGGGGCAGCGTGTGCTGGGTCTGCAGGACCTTGGCGCGGAGGTAGCGGACGTTGTGGGCGGTGGTGAAGACACCGGTCGGCACCCGGTCCCGGACGACGGCGCCGAGAGCACGCAACTGCCCGGCCTTGTCGGGGTTGTTGGACAGCAGATCCAGTTCCCCGATGCCGAGGGCGGCGAGCATCTGCGCGGCGGCCGTGTAGTCGCGGGCGTCCTCCGGGAGGCCGAGGGCGGCGTTCGCCTCGTAGGTGTCGAGGCCCTGGTCCTGGAGGGCGTAGGCGTCGAGCTTGTTGTACAGGCCGATGCCGCGCCCCTCCTGGCGGAGGTAGAGCAGTACGCCGCCGCGCACCGCGATGCGTTCGACGGCCTCGCGCAGCTGGGGGCCGCAGTCGCAGCGGGACGAACCGAAGACGTCGCCGGTCAGGCACTCGGAGTGCAGGCGCACCAGCGGGACCGGGCCGGGGTCGCCGAGGACGACGGCGACGTGCTCCTGGCCGTCGGCGAGCCCGTGGAAGGTGACGAGCTCCGCGTCGGTGCTGTAGCCGTCGGGGAAGCGCAGCGGCACCCGGACGCGGGCGCGCGGGGTGGCGGCGGGGGTGTCGGGCATGGGGGCCTCCGGTGTCCTCCCATCTGCTTCAGATTTGAAGCAGACGTTCGGCCGGGACCCTACCGCATGCTTCAAAGTTAAATCAACGACGTTCGGGGGAGCGGCCCGCCGGCGGCTCCGGCTGGGGCCCCGAGCAGGGCGAGGACCGCCGCCGCCACGGCACGTCCTCGGTGGTCGGCCGCTCGTCGTCCGCCCCCTGGAGCCCGCGCGCGATCCCGGTGCAGATCTCCTCCAGCTGCCCCACCTGCTCCGGCGTCAGTCGGTCGAAGAGGGTTGCGCGCACCGTGTCGACGTGCCCGGGTGCCGTACGCTCCAGCACGGCCGTCCCCGCGTCGGTCAGCACCGCGAGACTGCTGCGCTTGTCCCAGCGGCAGTCCTCCCGGCGCACCAGTCCGTCCCGCTCCAGCCGGGTCACCACGTACGTCAGCCTGCTGCGGGTGATCTTCAGCGTCTCGGCGAGGTCGGTCATGCGCAGCCGCCGCTCGGGCGCCTCGGAGAGGTTGGCCAGCACCGAGTAGAACAGGTGGGGCATGCCGCCCTCCTGCTGGAGCTGACGGTCGATCGCGTCCTCCAGGAGGCGGGAGGCGGCCATGTAGGCGCGCCAGGCGCGCTGCTCCTCGGGGGTGAGCCAGCGGGTCGTCATGCTGCCAGTGTAAGTTTGTTTCAAAGTTGAACCAAGATCCGGTGAGGTGCGCCGGGTCACCGTGAGGGAGTGCGCCGATGCCCCTGCCGTACGTGCTGCTGTCCGCCGCCGTCTCCCTCGACGGCTACCTGGACGACACCGGCCCCGAGCGGCTGCTGCTCTCCAGCCCGGCCGACTTCGACCGGGTCGACGCGGTGCGGGCCTCCGTCGACGCCATCTTGATCGGCGCCGGCACCATCCGCGCCGACAACCCGCGGCTGCTGGTCAACTCCGCCGACCGGCGCGCCGCCCGGGTGGCGTCCGGCCGGCCCGCGTACCCCCTGAAGGTGACCGTCACCGCCACCGGCGAACTCGACCCCGACGCCCACTTCTGGCACACCGGCGGCGAGAAGCTGGTCTGCACGACCGACAAGGGCGCGGAGGTGGCCTCCCGCCTCCTCGGGGACACCGCGGACGTCGTCGCGCTCGGCGCCGACCTCGACTGGCGGGCCCTGCTGGAGCACCTGCACGACGTGCGCGGGGTCGAACGCCTCATGGTCGAGGGCGGCGGCCGGGTGCACACCCAGCTGCTGACGCAGGGCCTCGCCGACGAACTCCAACTGGTCCTCGCCCCGCTCCTGGTCGGCGACCCGGCGGCCCCGCGGCTGTTCGGCCCCGGGGAGTACCAGGGCGGACGGCTGCGCCTGGTCGAGACCCGCCGGATCGAGGACGTCGTCCTCATGCGGTACGAGCCCACCGCCCCCGGCACCGGCCCGCTCCCCACCGCCGCCGACCGCCGCTGGCTGCGCACCGCCTGTGAGCTCGCCGCCCAGTGCCCGCCCTCGGAGACGGCGTTCAGCGTCGGCGCGGTCGTGGTCGGCGCCGACGGCACCGAGCTCGCCCGCGGCCACTCCCGGGAGGGCGGCGACCCCGTGGTCCACGCGGAGGAGGCCGCCCTGGCCAAGCTCGACCCGGCCGACCCGGGGCTGTCCGGCGCCACCGTCTACAGCAGCCTGGAACCCTGCGCCCGCCGCGCCTCCCGGCCCGCCCCCTGTGCCGAACTGATCCTGCGGTCCGGTGCGCGCCGGGTGGTCACCGCTTGGCGGGAGCCGGACACCTTCGTGGCCGCGGCCGACGGCACGGGCGTCCTGCGCGACGGCGGAGCCGAGGTCGTCGTGCTCCCGGAGTTCGAGGCGCTCGCCAAGGCCCCGAACTCCCACCTGACGGCCTGACCGGCCCTGCCCCGCGGCGCGCCGGAAAGGGGCCCCGGGAAACCGATTGGCTCCTGGTCCCGTGCATGACGTATGCTGAAGACACAACGACGCGGGGTGGAGCAGCTCGGTAGCTCGCTGGGCTCATAACCCAGAGGTCGCAGGTTCAAATCCTGTCCCCGCTACTGAAGGCTCAGGGCCGGGATCCAGTTCATGGATCCCGGCCCTGAGTGTTTCCCGGCCCCGGCCGACCCACCTCGGGCCTCGCCCAGTGACACGCGTCACACCACGCCACCCGTCCGGGCCACACCGCCCGCCCTCCTGCGTACCACCGTCCTGACCGGTCTCGCGGCGCTCGCCGCCGTCCCCGCCGTGCCGCCGGAGGCAATCCGCTGAACTCCCGCACGGCGAAGACGTCGTACTCATCGTCGATCGCGGGCACCCGGAGCCGCTGCCGCTGCGCACCGACGAACGCAGGCTCACCGGGCGGACCTTGCGACTCTTCACCGACAGTGACCGGGTGAGTGCCGAGCGCATGACATCTGAGTCACCATCAAAACTTCTGTGACTCCTGAATCGCGGCCAACTCGCCCGGTTTGCAGGGATGGCAGCGGTTAAGTCCGAGGCGGAAAACGTTAATGATCAAGCCGAACGGCTTGGAAAGTGCCCCGCGGGTCTATTAACGTTCGATAACGCAGCGCGGTCGTCCCAGCCGTCACCCGCGACGGCTCCGTGCGCACGCGCCGAATCCCGTAAGGGAACCGGGGAACCACCACCCTGGGGTGAATCACGCGGCTACTGATGTGAACTCCTCGAGTCCACGCCAGGTATACGCGCGTAGGAGACCTTCCTGCTCCGAACCCGTCAGCTAACCCGGTAGGCGGAGGAAGGAAAGGAGTGCGCCCGCGTGGCGTCCAACCGGCCTGCCCCAGAAGCCCCGTTCATACCGGCTCAGCGTGAGAGCGAGACCTTCGGTTACGCCTCCTACCGTGCCGAGGAGGGCCCCTGGGAGGAGTGGAACCCCACCGAGGAGTCCCTCACCCCGGTTCGCGGGCGGCACCGCGTGGCCAAGCAGCGCGGCGGGTTCGCCCGCAGCTCCACCGTCCTCGGCGTCGGCGTGATCGCGGCGGTCGGCGCGGGCGGGATGGCCAGCGCCAACACCGGCAAGCCGCCGGTCTCCATCTCCCTGCCGGACCTGCCGAGCGTCGGTTCCCTCTTCGACGACGGTTCCGCCAAGACCTCCGAGGCCACCGGACTCAGCGACGTCGGTGTGACCTCCGCCGGCAGCGAGCAGGACACCGATGCGGGCGAGGCCCTGCGCAGCCGGATCATGGCCCAGGCCGAGCAGCAGAAGGGCCAGGCCGAGAGCAAGGCCACCGCCGCCAGGCTCGCCACCGCCGAGAAGCTGACCGCCGACGCGGCCGCGAAGGCGGAGAAGGAAGCCGCCGCGAAGGCCGCCGCCGCGAAGAAGAAGGCGGAGGCCGCGGCCGCCAAGGCGGAGGCCGAGGCCAAGAAGGCGGCGGAGGAGAAGCGGCTGGCCGAGCTGGCCAAGCAGTACACGCTGCCGACGTCCTCGTACACGATCACCTCGACGTTCGGCCAGGCCGGCTCGATGTGGTCCTCCGGCTACCACACCGGCCTCGACTTCGCGGCCCCCACGGGCACCCTCATCAAGGCCATCCACAGCGGCACGATCACGCAGGCGGGCTGGGCCGGCTCCTACGGCTACCGCACGGTCCTCACCCTGGACGACGGCACCGAGCTGTGGTTCTGCCACCAGTCCTCGATCAGCGTCTCCGTCGGCCAGAAGGTCTCCACCGGCGAGCTCATCGGCCGGGTCGGCGCGACCGGCAACGTCACCGGCCCGCACCTCCACCTGGAGGTCCACCCGGGCGGCGACGCCACGGGGATCGACCCCATGGCCTGGCTGCGGGGCAAGGGCCTCACCCCCTGACACCCGTTCGCGGGAACTCGGCGCCGGCGGCGGAAGAGATCATTCGCCGTCGGCGTTGGATTGAAGCATGACTTCTCTGCGCACACTCGGTTCCTCCGACCTCGAGGTCTTCCCCCTCTCCCTCGGCGGCAACGTCTTCGGCTGGACCGCCGACGAGCAGACCTCCTTCGCCGTGCTCGACGCCTACGCCGCCGCGGGCGGCAACTTCGTCGACACCGCCGACAGCTACAGCGCCTGGGTGGAGGGCAACGCCGGCGGCGAGTCCGAGACGATCATCGGCAAGTGGGTCAAGGCCCGCGGCAACCGCGACGACGTCGTCATCGCCACCAAGGTCAGCCAGCACCCCGAGTACCAGGGCCTGTCCGCGGCCACCATCAAGGCCGCCGCCGACGCCTCCCTGCGCCGCCTCGGCACCGACCGCATCGACCTCTACTACACGCACTTCGACAAGCCCGAGGTGCCGGTCGAGGAGATCATCGGCGCGCTGGACGAGCTGGTGAGGGCGGGCAAGGTCCGGCACATCGCCGCGTCCAACATCAGCCCCGAGCGGCTGCGGGCCTCCCTGGACTTCTCCGACCGAGAGGGCCTGGCCCGCTACGTCGCCCTCCAGCCGCACTACAACCTGGTCTCCCGCGACACCTACGAGGGCCCGTTGCAGGACCTGGCCGCCCGCGAGGGCCTGGCCGCGGTGCCCTACTACTCCCTCGCGGCGGGCTTCCTCACCGGCAAGTACCGCCCGGGTACGACCGTCGACAGCCCCCGCGCCGGCACGGGCGCGAAGTACGCCCGGTCCGAGCGCGGCGGGCGGGTCCTGGCGGCCCTGGACGAGATCGCCGCCGCCCACGGGGCCCCGGTCGCCACGGTCGCCCTGGCCTGGCTCGCCGCCCAGCCGACGGTCACGGCCCCCATCGCCTCGGCCCGCACGGTCGACCAGCTCCCGGCCCTCCTGGGCGTCGCCGACCTGACCCTGACGGACGACGACCTGAAGAAACTGACGGAGGCGTCGGCCTGACACCGCCCCGACCGGCCGGCCCCGCTGGACCGGGCTGCCGGCCGGGAGCGCGCGCTCAGGTGCGGTACGGGTTGTACGCCGAGTAGGGGCCCGCCGGGTGGCCGACGTACCAGTGGGGTGCCGGGGCGCCGTACGGCGGGCGGGCCGCCGGCGCCAGTGTCCGCGCCGCGTACTCCAGCGCCGGCCGTGCCATCTCCCGGCGCCGCCACAGCTCGGTCAGCAACTCCCGCTCGCGTACGACGAAGTCGGCCGGGGCCCGCCCCTGACGTCCGCGGTGCCGCAGGAACGCGAGCGAGGTCGCGTACGCCTCGTACCGGGCCACCGTCCGTGCCGCGGGCCGACCCCCGAAGTGGTGGCGGGCGTAGTCGCGGGCCATCCGCCGCGCCCGCATCGACCCCAGCGCGTACGGCTCGGCCGGTCCCAGCCACCCGGCCAGCACGTACGCCGGGAGCTCCTCCCGCACGGTCCGCAGCTCCCGCTGCCGCGTCCAGATCACGAGCCAGGTCAGCAGGGCGAAGGCGGGCACCATGAAGCCGCCGTAGACGGCGAAGAACCCGAGCGGGCCGAAGGTGGAGGACCCGTTCCAGAACGCGTGCATGCTCATCGCGAGCAGCAGCCCGCAGACCGGCAGCAGCACCCGCCTGAGGTGCTGCCGCTCCCCGGACAGCGCGGCGATGCCGAAGCCGATGCCGGTGAACACGGTGAACAGGGGGTGCGCGAACGGGGACATCACGATGCGCACGAAGAAGGTGGCGGCGGTGACGGACGCGATACCGCGGCCGCCGGTCAGCTGGTCCGTCCCGAAGGCCGTGCCCAGGTAGAGGATGTTCTCGGTGAACGCGAACCCGGTGGCGGTGATCCCGGCTATCACCACGCCGTCCACCAGCCCGGTGAAGTCCCGTCTGCGGAAGAGGAAGACCAGCAGCACGGCGGCGGCCTTCGCGGACTCCTCCACGATCGGCGCTATCACCGTGGCCCCGAGCGTGTCGGCGCCGGCCGGATCCGCGGTGGACGTCGCTATCCACTTGGTCGCGAAGCTGTTGGCGACGATGGCTATCAGCGCCGCCGCGCACGCCCCCCAGGCGAAGGCGAAGACCAGGTTCCGCCAGGGACCCGGCTCCACCCGGTCCAGCCACCGGAAGGCGGCCGTCAGCCAGGGCACCGGCAGCACGGCCAGCCCGAGGCCCACCAGGAACCCCTCCGTGCCGGTCTGCCGCCGCACGAGCGCGAGGATCACCAGCCCGGACAGCGCCAGCAGCGTGATCAGCGCCCCGTACCGCACCCATCCGCGCTGCCACCAGTGCGGGTGGCGGAGCTCCCCGTCGACGGGGCCCGCGGGGGGAGTGGGGTACGGAGGACTGGTGGCCACGGCATCGACCCTAACGGTCACGGAACGACAGACTGGAGCGGATTACCGGACCGGAGGCCGCACCGGCCGCCCCGGCCGTCGGCCCCGCCCCGCGCTGTCGTCGACGGCGACTATCGATCCTGGTGCGGTACGCGACGGAAGAGCAGATCGTTCACGACATGTCCCTTGTCCAGTCCCTGCCCCTCGAAACGGGTCAGCGGCCGGAACTCGGGACGTGGCGAGTAACCGCCCTCTGCCTGCGTGTTCTCGAAGTCGGGGTGCGCACTGAGCACCTCGAGCATCTGTTCGGCGTACGGCTCCCAGTCGGTCGCGCAGTGCACGATCGCGCCGGGCCTGAGCCGGGTCGCCGCGAGCGCCAGGAACTCGGGCTGGATGAGCCGCCGCTTGTGGTGCCGCTTCTTGGGCCAGGGGTCCGGGAAGTAGACGCGCAGCCCGTCCAGCGAGTCGGGCCGGAGCATCTCCCGCAGCAGGATGATGGCGTCGCCGTTGCCCACCCTGACGTTGGCCAGCCCGTTGCGGTCGGCGAGGTTGAGCAGGTTGCCCTGCCCCGGGGTGTGCACGTCGACGGCGAGGATGTTGGTGTCCGGGTCGGCGGCGGCCATCTGCGCGGTGGCCTCGCCCATCCCGAAGCCGATCTCCAGCACGACGGGGTTGGCGTTCCCGAACAGCTCGACCGGGTCGACGACCCCCTGCCCGTCGATGTCCAGTCCCCACTTGGGCCACAGCCGCTGCAGCGCATCGGCCTGCCCGGCCGTCACCCGGCTGCGCCGCGGCTGGAAGCTGCGGATCCGCCGCTCGAAGTGCGACCCGGCCGGATCGGCCCTGGGCCCGTCGGGGAACCGCGGTTCCCCCTTGGCCCGGGTGTGCCGCACGGACACACCGGGCGTGTGCGCGGCCGGCGAGGGGGCTTCGGGAGCGTTGAGGAAGTCAGACACAGTGAGACAGATTTTACGGGGCCCCGCGGGCACGCCCGCTCACAGCGAACCGAGCAGATCCAGCACCCGCCGCCCCACCTCCCGGCCGATCGGGAGCGAGGCGGTCGCCGCGGGGGACGGCGCGTTGAGCACGTGCACGGCCCGTGCCCCCTCGCGGATCAGGAAGTCGTCCACCAGCGTCCCGTCCCGCAGCACCGCCTGCGCGCGCACCCCGGCGGGAGCCCGCACCAGGTCACCGGCCTCGGCGGCGGGCAGCAGTCTGCGCACCGCCTTCAGGAACGCCTCCTTCGACAGCGAGCGGTGCAGCTCCCCCGCGCCGTACCGCCAGTGCTGCCGGGCGATCGACCAGGACCCCGGCCAGGCCATGGTGCCGGCCAGCTCCCGGGGCCGGACGACTCCCCAGTCGTACCCCTCCCGGGCCAGGGCCGGGACCGCGTTCGGACCGATGTGCACGCCTCCGTCGATGCCCCGGGTCAGATGGACCCCGAGGAACGGGAACGCCGGGTCCGGCACCGGATACACCAGCCCGCGCACCAGCTCCGGCCGCGCCAGCTCGTAGTACTCCCCGCGAAACGGCACGATCCGCACCCCGGGCTCGTCCCCGGTCAGCCGCGCCACCTCGTCGCAGTACAGCCCCGCGCAGTTCACGAGCACGCGTGCGCGGACGATCTCCCCGCTCGCGGTGAGCACGGCCACGCCCCGCTCCGGCCGCCGGTCCACCCGGACGACCCGCGCGCCGTACCGGATCTCCGCGCCGGACGCGTGGGCCAGCTGCCGCGCGACCCCGACGAAGTCGCACACGCCGGTCGTGCCGACGTGTATCGCCGCGAGGCCGCGCACCTCCGGTTCGTACTCCGCGATCTGGGTGGGACCCAGCTCCCGCACCGGGATGCCGTTCTCCCGGCCGCGCTGCACGAGCGCGTGCAGCCGCGGCAGCTCCTCGCGCTCGGTGGCGACGATCAGCTTGCCGGTGACGGCGTGCGCGATGCCGTACTCGGCGCAGAACTTCACCATCTCGGCGGCGCCCCGCACCGCGTACCGCGCCTTGAGCGAGCCCGGGCGGTAGTAGATCCCGCTGTGGATGACCCCGCTGTTGCGCCCCGTCTGGTGGCGGGCCGGTCCCGGCTCCTTCTCCAGCACGGTCACGCGCGTACCCGGCGCCGCCCGGGTGATCGCATACGCCGTGGACAGCCCGACGATGCCCCCGCCGATCACCAGCACGTCGCAGTCGTACGCGCCCTGCCGCACCTGCACCACCTCCCACCTCGATAGTGCACTGCGCCACTGACAACGCGTTCAAACGCCCCCGGTGTCGGCTATGCCGGTGCCATCAGAAGCGGCCGGGCGCGCTCCCGCAGCTCCACCACCCGCGGCTCGTCCCCGTACGGCTCCAGCCGGTGCAGGAGGTCCTTCACGTACTCCGTGGTCCGCGCCGAGGAGATCCGCCCGGCCACCTCCACGGCCCGTACCCCCTGCTCGCAGGCGGCGTCCAGGTTCCCGGACTCCAGCTCGGCGACGGCCGAGACCACCAGGCGCAGCCCGTGCGACCGCACGAACTCCTCCGTCGGCTTCGACAGCGCCTGCTCGGTGAAGCGGCGCACCTGCCGGGGTGCCTTCAGGTCCCGGTAGCACTCGGCGGCATCCGCGGCGAACCGGTCGTAGCCGTAGAAGCCGAGCCAGGAGGGGTCGTTGTCGCCCTCCCGCGACCGCTCCAGCCAGCCCTCGGCGGCCTTCAGCGCGGTGCCCGCGGCCTGCGCGTCCCCCGCGCGAGCGTGCGCCCGGGCCTCCACCAGCCGGAAGAAGCTCATCGTGCGCGCGGTCGCCAGTCCCCGGTTCCGCTCCAGCGCGGCCTGCGCCAGGTCGACGCCCTCGTCACCGAAGCCCCGGTACGTCGCCTGGAGCGACATGGACGCCAGCACATAGCCCCCCAGCGGGACGTCGGCCGCCGCGCGCGCGAGCCGCAGTGCCTGGATGTAGTACCGCTGCGCGGCCTCCTGCTGCCCGGTGTCGAAGGCCATCCACCCGGCGAGCCGGGTGAGTTCCGCGGAGGCGCCGAACAGGGCGCGGCCGACCTCGTCGGAGTAGGAGCCGAGCAGCAGCGGGGCCGCCTCCACCCGCAGACACTCCGGCACCATCGACGAACGCCAGTCCCCGCCCCCGTACTTGGAGTCCCACCGCCTGGCGTCCTCGGCGGCCTCCCGCAGCTTCTGCACGTCGCTGTGGCCGACTTTGATCGGTGCGCCGGAGCCCTCGGTGGAGTCCGTGTCCCGCGCGACCGAGCTGTCGGCGGGGGTTATCAGCCATCGTGAGGCGGGCGTCGCGTACGCACTCACCGCGAACGATCCGGCGAGCGACTGCCAGATGCCGCCCGCGCCGGCGCGGCGCCCGGCGAAGTCGAGCCGGTACAGCTCCGTCGCCGACCTCACCGCCTGTGCCACGTCCCGGGGGAAGGCGAGGCCCACCTCGGGTGCGGGGTCCGCGTCCGCCAGGCCGATCTCGTGGAGCGGCACCGGGCGGCCCAGCTTCTGTCCGATGGCGGCCGCGATGAGGTGGGGCGCGGCACCCTGCGGCACCATGCCTTTCGACACCCAGCGCGCCACGGAGGTCTTGTCGTAGCGAAGAGTCAACCCGCGTTGAGCGCCAAGGTCGTTGACGCGTCGCGCGAGTCCTGCGTTGCTGATTCCCGCGAGGGCGAGAACGGCGCCGAGTTTTTCGTTCGGCCCGCGTTGCTCCCTGGACATGCGCCACCCCTCGACACAGACGGCTGCCGCGATGGCATAACCACGCGGCATTCGTAAACCCAGCGTAGTTCGCCGGATCCCAAGCGTTAAGGGGCTTTGTTCCGGATGGCGGGATTGTGGTCGGTACGGAGGTGCGGGCATGTACGCACCGTGCACGGCCTGTCGCCGCGTGCCCCCGTGCGTGTGGCCGTGCGCCCGCCCGTGCGCTCTTCTCCGGCCACCCGGGGAGCGGTTCCATGGGTCCTGCGTGGGTCGGCCCGCTGTACTGGATCCAGTGGGCTGGGGGACACCGCCACCTACATCCCCGCGGGTGGCGGACCGGTCCGGGAGGCGATGCCCGCCTCCCGGACTGTGCGCGTGAACGCTCCGCCGCGCGCTCCGCAGGCCTGTACGGAGCGTGCTCACGTCCGATGGCGCTCCCGTGATTTGGCCGAAAACCGACCCCGCCCGCCACGGTTGATTCCTGCTCCCACCATGCAACTTGAGGGCGCGAAGGGCGTTTTGGGGGAGCGTACCGGGGGCGCATTCAAGTCGCGATGATCAGGGCGTCACGCGACCCGGCCGGACCCGCACCCGCCAACTCCCCACCCGGTGACCATGACTCCCGCCCGGTGCGCCGCGTCGTGCCCCGCGGATTTCCCTCGATCGAAGGCGGCGCCACCGCCCCTCCACAGCGCGTTCTTCATGGCAGCATGGGGACCCGGTTCGTACGGTGCACTGGTGGTCCACAGCCTGTGGAGGCGTCGATGCGGTGGTTGGTGGGGTGGAGCAGCACCGCCGCGGGCACCTCCGGGCTCGGCACCGCCGGCGCCCTCGGCCACGACGGCGAGACCTTGCACCCGGTCGGCTCCCAACTGCTGTGGGGCGACCCCGACCCGCTGTGGGCCGTCGGCGACTGGCGCCCGGACGAGGTGCGCCTGGTGCACGCCGACGGACAGAACCGGATCGCCGTCCTCGGCATCTGCGGCGCCACCGACGAAGAACTGCGCCGCGCCCTGGTCACCGCGCGCGGGGGCGCACTGCGCCATCTGACGACCTGGTCCGGCAGCTACACGGCGGTCGTCCAGGTGGGCCGCCGCATCACCGTCTGCGGCGATCTCGCGGGCGCCCGGCCGGTGTTCCACACCCCCTGGGCAGGCGGTACGGCCTACGCCACCGCCGCGCTGCCCCTCGCCGACCTCATCGAGGCCAACCTCGACTTCGGCCACCTGGCCGCCCTGCTCGCCGCCCCGGACGTACCGGCCGCGCTGCGCGACACCACGCCGTACGACGGCGTGCGGCGTATCCCGCCGGGGCACGCGCTGGTGCTGCGCGCCGGAGTGCGCGAGGTCACCGGGTACGAGCCGGTCGCCTCCCTCGCCGTGGCCGCGCCCCCGGCCGACCCCGACCGCGCGGTCGACGCCGTACGGGACGCCCTCGTGGAGGCGGTCCGCACCCGGCTCTCGGCGCCGCGGCACGTGCCCGACCTCGATCCCGGCCCGGTGCCCGGCATGGGGCCCGCCGAGCGGCGGGCCGCGCGCGGCATGCCGGTGCCCGGCATCGGCGCCGACCTGTCCGGCGGACCGGCCTCCGGCACCCTCGCGCTGCTGGCCGCCGGACTGCCCGGCAGACCGGGCACGCTCCTCGGCCACGGCACCGGCGCGGGCGAACGGCTCGTCGCCGTCACCTTCAACGACCTGGCCGTGGCCGGCCGTGAGGCCGAGGTCGAACGCGCCGGCACGCTCGCCGCCAATCCCCGGCTGCACCACGTCGTGGTCACCGGCGGCGAGGAGACCCTGCCGTACGCCGAACTCGACGGCCCCCTCACCGACGAGCCCGGGCCCTCGCTGGTCTCGGCGTTCCGGCACCGCGCCCGGCTCGCCGCCGGCAGCGCCGACCACTTCACCGGCCACGGCGCCCGCCAGGTCCTGGACGCGCACCCCGCCCGCCTCGCCGACCTCCTCATGGACCGCAGACGGCGCCATCTGGTCCGGCCGGTCGCCGCCCTCGCCCGGGCCGACGGCTCGGTGCTGGTCCCCGCGCGCGTGTACGGCGCGGCCCGGCGCCTCGCCCGCACCCCCTACCGGGCCGGCCTGGAGGAGCTGGCGGAGCGGCTGATGCGGCGCCGCTTCGACGAGCCCAAGGGGGCGGTCGGCGCGTCCCTCGCCGCGCTGACCTGGGCCGGACCCGGGCCGGCCGCCCGGTGGCTGACGGGCGAGGCACTGGCTGAAGTATCGGTTCTGCTGCAGAGCGCGGCGGAACGCTCGGCGTCCGGACCCGACCGCCGCCCCGGCGAGCACCGCGCGCGTGCCGTCCTCGCCCGGTACGCCGCCGATCTGCGCGTCCTCGAACAGGCCGCCGAGATCCGCTCCCAGCGCCTGCACGCGCCCTTCCTCGACAACCAGGTCGTCCGCGCCTGCCGTGCCCTGCCGGAGGCCCTGCGCGTCCAGCCGGGCGCCCGGGCCGCCATCCTCCGCACGGTCCTGGAGGGCGCCGGGGTCACCGACCTCCCGCCCGGCTGGGGCGCCCCCTCCCACGCCTCGTCCGCCGCCGCCGCGCGCGTGGGCCTGCGCGTCGAGGCCGACCCGCTGCTGGACCTCTTCTCCACCCCGCTGCTGGCCGACGCCGGGCTGGTGGAAGCCCGAGTCGTCCGCAAGGCGCTGCGCGCGGCGGCGGCGGGCGAACCTCTGCCCCTGGACGGCCTTGCCGACCTGGTCTCCCTCGAACTCTGGCTGCGCCGCCTCCTGTCCCGCCGCGGCACCTGCTGGACCGGCACCCCGGCCCGCGCCCGCGCGGTGCCCTCCGGGATCCAGCCGCGCAGAGGAGCGCTGGCGTCGGGGGCGTGAGTCGTCCGGCCCGCCCGGCCTTCACCCCCGTGGGGCCCGCGGATCCGCCGCGGCCGCCCGTCCGGATCGCGCACCCCGGGAACGCGGTCACCGCACCCCGCACTGGCCCCGCCGGCGAATCCCCCGTGCCCCGCCCCGGACCGCACCGCCACAATGACCGGGTGCGGTACAGAATCCTCGGCCCGACCCAGGCGACCGACGACCAGGGCACCCCCCTGCCCGTCGGCGGCCGACGCCTCCGCACGCTCCTCGCGGCCCTCGCCCTCCGCGCCGGCCGCACCACCACCCCCGAAACCCTCATCGACGAGATCTGGGCGGACGACCCGCCCCAGGACGCCCCCGCCGCCCTCCAGGCCCTGGTCGGCCGCCTCCGACGCACCCTCGGCCGGCGGGCGATCGCCTCCACCCCCGGCGGCTACCGGCTGGAGGCGACCGCGGAGGACGTGGACCTGCACGTCTTCGAACGGCTCGCCCACACCGGCACCAAGGCCCTCGCCGACGGCGACCCCGCCACCGCGCACCGCACCCTCACCCGTGCCCTCGCGCTCTGGCACGGCCCCGCCCTCGCCGACCTCCCCGACCGCACCACCGCCACCCGCCCGGAGGCCCTGCGCCTGGAGGCGACCCGCGCCCGCGCCGCCGCTGCCCTCGACCTCGGCCGCGCCCAGGACGCCGTACCGGAACTGCGGGAACTGACCACGGCGCACCCGTACGACGAACCGCTGCACGCCCTCCTCATCCGGGCCCTGCGCGACACGGGCCGCCCGGCCGACGCCCTCACGGCCTACGAGTCCGCCCGCCGCACCCTCGCCGACGCCCTCGGCACCGATCCCGGCCCCGAACTCAAAGCGCTGCACGCCTCGCTGCTGGACCAGCCGGATCCGCGAGCGGACCACCGCCCGCCGAAGCCGGCCGCGGCGCCCGCGCCCGCCCAGCCCCCGGAGCGCACCGGCAACCTCCGCCCCCGTCTGACCTCCTTCGTCGGCCGGGAACCTGAACTGACGGCCATTCGTTCCGACTTGCACAGGGCCCGCCTGGTCACGCTCACCGGACCGGGCGGCTCGGGAAAGACCCGCCTCGCCGAGGAGGCCGCCGCGGGGCTCTCCCAGGCATGGCTGGTCGAGCTGGCTCCGCTCGACCACCCCGAGGCGGTGCCCGGCGCGGTGGTCAGCGCCCTCGGTCTGCGCGAGACCGTGCTGCTCGCCAACGACCTGGCGACCGGACCGGCCGACCCCACGGCCCAGCTGATCGAGTACTGCGCCCCGCGCAGCCGACTCCTGATCCTCGACAACTGCGAGCACGTCATCGGCGCGGCCGCCGCCCTCGCAGAGACCCTCCTCACCCACTGCCCGGGGCTCACGATCCTCGCCACCAGCCGCGAACCCCTGGGGGTCCCCGGCGAGTCGGTGCGCCCGGTCGAACCCCTCGTCCCGGAGCAGGCACACCGCCTGTTCACCGAGCGCGCGCAGGCCGTCCGTCCCGACGCCGACGCGGTGCTCGCCGACACCGACGCCGTGGGAGAGATCTGCCGCCGTCTCGACGGGCTGCCGCTCGCCATCGAGCTGGCCGCCGCCCGGCTCAGGCTGCTGACCCCGCGGCAGATCGCCGACCGGCTCGACGACCGCTTCCGCCTGCTCACCACCGGAAGCCGCACGGTCCTGCCCCGCCAGCAGACCCTGCGCGCCGTCGTCGACTGGTCCTGGGAGCTGCTGGACGAGCGGGAGCGCACGGTGCTGCGCGAGGTCTCGGTGTTCGCCGGCGGCTGGGACCTCGCCGCCGCCGAGGCGGTGTGCACCGGCCCGGCGCCGGACCTGATCGGCGCGCTCGTGGACAAGTCCCTGGTCGTGGCCGCCCCGCACGGCCCGGCCGACGACGGCCCGGCGACCGGTATGCGCTACCGCATGCTGGAGACCATCCACGAGTACGCCACCGAGCGCGCGGCCGAGGTCCCCGGTCTGCGGGCCGCGGCCGAGCGCCGGCATCGCGCGTGGGTGCGGGCGCTGGTGCGGGAGGCCGAGCCCCTGCTGCGGTCCGCCGAGCAGCTGCCGTGGATCTCCCGCCTGGAGACCGAACTCGACAACATCCGGGCGGCCCTGGACCGCGCCGCGCGGGCCGGCGACGAGGCGGAGGCCGGCGCGATCGCCCTGTCCATGGGCTGGTTCTGGTGGCTGCGCAACTACCGTCAGGAGGCCGTCGCCCGGGTCCGGGGCGTGCTCCGCCTCGGGGTGGCCCTGGACGGCGCGCCCGCGGCGGCGTCCGGGAGCGAGCTGACGGCACGGGCGGAGTCCGCCGACCCGGTCGGCGCCTTCCTCGCCGCCCCCGAGGGCGAGTCCGGGCATCCCCTGCGGGAGCTGCGCATGGACCTGCGCATGCTCGACCTGTTCCTGACGTCGGAGTCGAGCGCGGAGAACCTCGCGACCGACGAGCGGGCCGCGGAGTACATCGCGCGCGTACGGGCCGCCTACGAGCACGGCGGTCCGCAGGCCGCCCGGCTTCCGGGCATCGTCTGGCCGCTGACCTCCTACTACCTGGGCGGTCCGGCGGACGTGGGTCCCGACATGACCGCCTCCGTGGCCAACTGCCGCAGGCACGGCGGCGACTGGGAGATCGGGGTCGCTCTCATGTACCGCGCCCACGTGGCCGTCGATTCCCCGGGCAACCTGCGCGGCGTCGACGAGGACCTGGCCGAGCTGCGGGTCCTCAGCCGGCGCGTCGGGGACCGCTGGATGCGGGCCCAGGTGTGCAGCGCGGCGGGCGAGGCGGCCATGGCGCGCGGCCGGTTCGACGAGGCCGGCACCGAGTACGAGGAGGCGCTGCGGCTCGCCTACGAGGTGGGCGCGTATGCCGAGTCGCCGTTCCTGATGGCGCGGCTCGCCGAGATCGCCTACCGCTCCGGCGACCGGGACACCGCGCTGGCCACCCTGGAGGAGGCCGGTGCGGCGGCCGACCGGTACGCGGTGCCGGAGTCCCGCGCCTTCGCGCTGCTGATGCGCGCCCACATCGCCTTGCACGACGGCCTGCCGGGCCAGGCCCGCGAACTGTACGAGGCGACCCTCGCAGTGACCTGCGGAGGCACTCCGCCACCGCAGTTCGTGGCCGCCCTGCGGACCGTCGACGCGCTCGTCACGGCCGCCGAGTCGGGCCCGGAACACGGACTGCCGGTCGTCGCCGACGCGCTGCGCGAGGCCGTGGCCCAGCGCTGCGCCGAGTCGATCACCGCGGGCCTGGTGGACATCGGTGCCGGTCTGCTGGCCCGGCTCGGTGATCTACCGGGCGCGCTCCGGCTGTTCGCGGCCGCCGACCACTGGCGCGACGGCCGTCCGCGTCCCGAGCCCGAGCGCGGGGAGGCCGCCCGGGTGCACGCCGGTGCGCGCGCGGCCCTGACCGCCGGGCGTTTCGCCGCCGAGTGCGCCCGCGGCGCGACCATGGACGTCACGGACGTGCTGCGCGAGCTGGACGGGAAGGCGACCGCGGTCGCCCCGGACCAGGGGTGACGGCTACCCGCAGGTGAACCGGGACTCCGCCCAGTCCGCCAGCGCGGCCTTGTCGAAGACGTCGCGGTGCGGCTCCACGACGAGCCGGACGGTGCTGCGCCCGGTCAGGTCCACATGGACCGGGACGGCCCGGTCGCGGCCCCCGACCGTGCCCGACCGCCACAGCCGGACCCCGTCGGCGTACACCGAGAAGGACACCTTGCCGAGACCGAGCGTCATGTCGTCCACACCGGCCAGCGCGTCGTAGGCGGTGCACCGGCGGTTGAGGGCGACGGTGACGGAGGACCGGCCGTGGACGGTCGCTCCGCGCGCGTACCGCTCGCCGCCGATCCGCATGCCGTGGCGCTGCCACACCCAGCTGCTCCCGCGCAGCACGATCTCCGGCCGGCTGCCGTCCCCGAGGACGTCGTAGCGCAGATCGCTCAATTCGTAGACGACGGGCGCCGGCGGGGGAGCGGGTGTCGGGGGCGGCGTGGGGGTCGGGCTCGGCGTGGGTGTCGCGGGCGGTGCCGGCGTCGGCGTCCGCGGGGGAGCAGGCCGCGGCGCCGGCTTGTGCGCCCTCGCGTGGGTGGGCGTCGGGGTCGGTGTCGGCGCGGGGACGAGCACCGCCGGCACCGGTGCCGGATTCCTCCTCGGGGGCTTCGGCGCGTGGGTGGGCGTGGGCGCCGGCGCCCCGGACCCGATCACGGGCGGGGGCGGCGACGGCTCGGCCACCTCCTTCGCCGGACGGCCGTCGTTCACCAGGGCCAGCGCCACCGCCGCGGCGGCCACCGCGACCACACCCGCCGCGATGCCCGCCTTCACCGGCGCACCGAGGCCCTCGGAAGCCACCGCCCCGGCGCCCGCGCCGCCCGCTCCACCGGACGACCCGGCGGCCGCCGCGGCTCCGACGCCCGCGCCGCCGGCCACGATCCCCAGGGCCTTGGCGTACCCGGCGGCACCGAACCAGCCGATGACCGCGACCGGGACGACACCGGGGATACCGCTCGCGACCTCCTCGATCTGCGCGGCCGCCAGCCGGCACCGGGCACACTCCTCCAGGTGCTTGCGCAGGCCCCGCTCGGCGCGGATGCGCAGCTTCCGGCGGGCGTACGTGCCGAGCTGGTCGGCGTAGCGGGCGCACTCCTCGTCGTCGGTGAGGGTGGTGCTGACGTGGGCCTGGAGATAGGCCTGCCTCAGGCCCTCCCGGGCACGGCTGGCCAGCACCCGGGTGCCGTTGGCGTCGAGCCCGAACAGGACGGCCACCTCGCTCGGCGACTCGTCCTCGACCTCCGTGTGCCACAGCACGGCCTGCCAGCGCTCGGGCAGCGAGCGGAAGGCCCGCATCGCCAGGGACTGCTCGGCGTCGTGCATCGCGCGGACGTCGGCGCCGAGGGAACCGAGGGACGCCGTGCCGTCCGGCAGCTCGGGGACCTGGGCGGCCTGCTGGGCGAAGAGGGCGAAGTCGTCGACGAGTTGCTCGCGCCGTGCGGACCTGGTCCAGTGCGCGGCGACCCGTCGTACGCAGGTCAGCAGATAGGCGCGGACGGCGTGTTCGGGTCCCGACCCGGCCCGCACGGCCTGCAGCATCCGGGCGAACACCTCGGCCGTGAGGTCGTCGGCGGTGTGCCCGTCCCGGCAGCAGGTCCGCGCGTACCGGCGCACGGCGTCCGCGTGCCGGCGGTACAGCTCCTCGTACGCCGAGTCGTCACCGCCGCGCATCCGCGCGATCAGCTCACCGTCGGCGGGCGGTGCCTCCCGGGGCGGCGGCAGGACGCTCTCCCCACGCTGGGCCGGAACGCTCTCGTCGGCCGGCACGCTCCTGTCGTCCGGCACGCCGGAGGTCGCGGCACGGCCGCCCTGACTCGGCACCTGGGGGGAGGTCAGCCCGGCCGTCTCCGCGTCACCGTCACCGCGGGACCCGTCCCACCCGTCAACGCTCATCGCGGAAAGCCCCCGACACCGGCCCAGCCCATCCCGTCACCGGCTCAGAGTGACACACGGCCCCCCACCGGAGGGCCGTCGTCACACCCCATCCACTCGTCCGAGCGGACTTGTCAGCAGCTCCTGGAGAACCCCACTCGAACGAGCTACCGATCCCCGCGAAACCCGTTCCGCCACCCGCGCCGACCGCGAAGGCTGCGGACGGCGAGGACGGCGGACGGGATTCCCGGCGCCGCTGCGAACGGCGCGTGCGACTCGGGGCGTGCGGCCAGGACCTGCGCCCCGAGCGCGTGCCCGGCGGCTGTCACGCCGGCCGGGACCGCAGTCCCTCCAGCAGGATGTCCAGCAGTCGCGCGGACGCCGCCGCCTGCTGCGCCGCGTCCGGCAGGGAGGGTGCCGCCGTGGCGATCACGAGCAGCACGTCGGACACGGACACGTCGGTCCGCAGTTCACCCGCCGCCCGCGCCCGCTCCACCAACTGCCCGACGACCTCGAGCAGCGCTCCGACCCCGGTGTCGTCGGCGGCCACCGCGGCCTCGTCGGTCACCAGCCGCAGTTCACCGCCCCCGGGCTGGATCCGCTGCTGCGGCACCCGCGCCGCGTCGACGGAGCCCGCCGTACCACCTGCCGACTCCGGCAGACCGGAGTCGGCCGGACCGGTGGAGCCGACGCGCAGCACCTGCGGCGGCAGCAGCCGCCCCGCCCCCGACGCCACCGACGTCCGCAGGAACCGGGACAGCGCCGACCACGGCTCGTCCTCCTGCCCGAGCGCGGTCCGCGCCTGCTCGGTCAGGCGTGCCGTCTCCTCCTCGGCTATCCGCCGGACCAGCACGTCCTTGCTCGGGAAGCGCCGGTACACCGTGCCGACACCGACCCGCGCGCGCCGCGCCACGTCCTCCATCGGCGCGCCGTAGCCCAGCTCGCCGAACACCTCACGCGCCGCACGCAGCACGTGTTCCAGATTGCGCTGTGCGTCCACGCGCAGCGGCGCCGTGCGCGACCCGTCCGCGCGTCCGTTGCCCGCCGCGCTCATCGCGCCGCCATGCGGCGCGACAGCGGTTGCAGATGACCAATGCGTGTCCTGAACATGCATGTGTTCCCCCGGTAATGACGTCTCCCCCCGGAGACTCCCCGCCTGAATGCCGGAGCGCGCGGAACCGGCGTCGGTCCCGACCGGACCCGCCCGTCGCGGACCCCTTCGACCACATTCCCTACACTCCGTCGACACACGAACATAGTTGAGAGGGAGTCAATTCAGAAGGGGCAGGTTCCGCACAGTGCGCCCCCCGATCGGAGTACGGGGCATGTACGTCCCGATTCCGCACCTTCGCTCCCTGTCGTCCGTCCCCGCTGACCTGGTCCCTTTCGTCCTGCCCCGACGGGGCGGCCGGCTCCCCGCCCGCCCGGCCGCCGGTCACACAATTTGCCGGGGCTGTGGACAAACAACAGCGCCGGGTGCGTCATGGGACGGTGAAGGAACGTGCGCGCATTCTGGTTGTCGGCGGCGGCTACGTCGGGATGTACACGGCCCTGCGGCTCCAGCGGAAGCTGAAGTCCGAGCTCAGGCGGGGCGAGGTCGACATCACCGTCGTCACTCCCGATCCCTACATGACGTACCAGCCGTTCCTCCCCGAAGCGGCCGCCGGTTCGATTTCTCCTCGTCATGTCGTCGTACCGCTGCGCCGCGTTCTGGACCAGTGCCATGTGGTCGTCGGCGAAGTTACCTCCATCGACCACCGGATGCGCACCGCGGCCGTCACCACGCTCGCCACCGCCGAGGAGGGCAGGGCGGCCGAACTCCTCGGCTACGACGAGCTCGTGCTCGCCCCCGGATCGATCGCCCGCACCCTGCCCGTCCCCGGCCTCGCCGAGTACGGCATCGGCTTCAAGACCGTCGAAGAGGCCATCGGGCTGCGCAACCACGTCATCGAGCAGATGGACATCGCCTCCTCCACCCGTGACCCCTCGATCCGCGACGCCGCCCTGACGTTCGTCTTCGTCGGCGGGGGCTACGCGGGCGTGGAGGCGCTCGGCGAGCTGGAGGACATGGCCCGCTACGCCGCGCGCTACTACCACAACGTCCGCCCCGAGGACATGAAGTGGATCCTCGTGGAGGCCACCGACCGCATCCTCCCCGAGGTCGGCGCCGAGCTGGGCCGCTACACCGTCACCCAGCTGCGCCGCCGCAACATCCAGGTGCTGCTGGAGACCCGCCTGGAGTCCTGCGCCGACCGCGTCGCCGTGCTCAGCGACGGCCAGCGCTTCCCGACCCGCACGGTCGTGTGGACCGCCGGCGTCAGGCCGCACCCGCTGCTCGCCGCCACCGACCTGCCCCTCACCGCGCGCGGCCGCCTCAGGTGCACCGCCCAGCTGACCGTCGACGGCACGGAGCACGCCTGGGCGGCGGGCGACGCGGCGGCCGTCCCCGACGTCATCGCGGCCGAACCCGGCACCGAGACCGCCCCCAACGCCCAGCACGCCGTCCGGCAGGCCAAGGTCCTCGGCGACAACATCGCCCACGCCCTGCGCGGCGAACCCCTGGAGACGTACGCGCACGCGTACGTCGGCTCCGTCGCGTCCCTCGGCCTGCACAAGGGTGTGGCCCAGGTCTACGGGCGCAGGCTCAAGGGCTACCCTGCCTGGTTCATGCACCGCGTCTACCACCTCAGCAGGGTGCCCACCTTCAACCGCAAGGCCCGCGTCCTGGCCGAATGGACGCTCGCCGGGCTCTTCAAACGGGAGATCGTCTCGCTCGGATCCCTCGAACATCCGCGAGCGGAGTTCGAACTCGCGGCCGGTGGAAAGCCTCCTCACAGTCCCTCCGGCGACCCGAAGGGGTCGTCCTGACCGGACCCAGGAACTCCACGGCCCGCCCCGGCGTCTGACGGATGTCGCTCGCCGCGGCCCGCTCCCTGCCAGACTGCCCTACGACGTCGGACGGGCCACCCGCCCGCCCTAGCACCCACGAGGCCTTCCCCACAGTGAACTTCACGCGCTGGAGCGCCCGGCTCCCCGGAACGCAGCGCCGCGCCGCGGCGCGGACCGAGACCGCGGTCTCCCCGGACCGGCGGGGTGAAGGCTCGGTGCCCGCGGCCCGCGCCGAACAGCCGACCGAGGACACCCCCGTGGTGCCCGCCGTCGACGAACTGCCCGCACGCGACGTCCTCGACCGCGTCCCGGCCCTCGTCGCCCTGCTCCACGGCCCCGACCACCGCGTCGCCTACGTCAACGACGCCTACGCGACCGCCTTCGGCACCCGGCCCACCGGCGCGCCCGCCCGCGAGGCGCAGCCCGAACTGGCCGAACTGGGGCTGCTCCCTCTCCTCGACCAGGTGCTGCGCAGCGGGAAGCCCCGCACCCTGAAGTCCCGCAAGGCGGTGGACGGCCGCTCGTACACGTTCACCTGCACCCCCGTCACCGAGGGCGGCGACCGCGACAGCGGGGTCCTGGTCTTCGCCACCGACGTCACCGACCACGCCGAGGCGGCAGAACGGCTGCGCGCCAGCGAGCGCCGCCAGCGGGAGACCGCCGTCACCCTCCAGCGCTCCCTGCTCCCGCAGGAACTGGAGCAGCCCGACGACCTGCGCATCGCCGCCACGTACCAGCCGGGCGGCACCGAAGCCGCGGTCGGCGGCGACTGGTACGACGTGATCACCCTCGGCGGCGGCCGCACCGCCCTGGTCATCGGCGACGTCATGGGCCGCGGGGTGCGCGCGGCGGCGGTCATGGGCCAGCTCCGCACGGCCGTGCGCGCCTACGCCCGCCTCGACCTCCCACCGCACGAGATCCTCCAGCTCCTCGACGGCCTCGCCACCGAGATCGACGCCAACCAGATCGCCACCTGCGTCTACGCCGTCCACGACCCCAACGAGGGCCGCCTGGTGTACGCCTCCGCCGGCCACCTGCCGATCCTCGTCCGCGACGAGAGCGGCTCGGTCTCCCGCGCCGACGAGCCCACCGGCCCGCCGCTCGGCACGGGCGGCTGGATGCACGCCTCCGGCTCCATCGCCCTCGGCCCCGGTGCCACGGCCGTCCTCTACACGGACGGCCTCGTCGAGCGCCGCGACGAGGACCTGGACGAGGGCATCGCCGCCCTGGAAAGAGCTCTCGCCGGCGCGACCGGCACCCCTCAGGTCGTCTGCGACCGGCTGGTCCGCTCGGCGGGCGTCACCGCCGACCACGACGACGACGTGGCCGTCCTCGTCCTCCAGCACCCGGCTCGTACGGGCCACGAGAGCGACCTCTTCCGCAACGCGGCCCTGGAACTCCTCGGCGGCGTCGAGGCGGCCCCCCGCGCGCGTGCCTTCGCCTCCGGCGTGCTGACGAGCTGGCGCTTCCCGGTCGAGCTCCACGACCTCGGGGTCCTCGCCACCAGCGAGCTGGTGGCCAACAGCCTCCAGCACGGCACCCCGCCCATGCGGCTCCGGCTCCGCCGCACCGACCGCCGTCTGATCATCGAGGTCACCGACGGCGACGACCACCTCCCGAGGCGCCGCCGGGCGGAACCGGCCGACGAGTCCGGCAGGGGCATCGCCATCGTGGCCACGATCGCGTCCGGCTGGGGATCGAGACGGACCCCGGGCGGGGGCAAGGCGGTCTGGTGCGAGTTCGTCCTGCCCAAGGGCTAGACGCCGAAGGGGCGCGAACCGATCTCGGTCCGCGCCCCTCTATGCACGGCCTGCATATGGCCTGTGCACTGCCTAAGCGGCCAGCGACTCCGCGGGCGCCCCGCCCCGGGCGACGACGCGGCTGGTGCGCAGCCACGGCTGGTCCTGCACGTCCGTGAGCCGCCGTCCCAGCCGTAGCGCCAGCGCGGTGATCCCCAGCGAGAACAGCAGGAAGGTCACGATGTACGGCGCGTGCAGCGAGGCGCCCATGGGCCCGCCCACCGCCGGCCCGACCGCCAGCGCCAGCTGCTTGACCAGGGCGAACGCCGAGTTGTACTGACCGGCCATGCCCTCCGGCGCCAGATCGGCGACCAGCGGGGCGACCGTCGGCGACAGCATCGCCTCTCCCAGACCGAACAGCGCGTACGTCGACACGAACGCGGCCGTGGCCATCTCCTGGCTGCCGTGGCCCAGCCCCGCGTACCCGGCCGCGACCCACGCCACGGCCCAGATCAGCCCGACCGCGGCGATCACCCGGGACCGCCGGCGCCGCTCCACGAACTTCAGCACGGCGAACTGGGCGACCACGATCATCAGCGTGTTCGCCGCCAGCGCCGTACCCAGCGCGGACGTCGAGATCCCGGCCGCCTCCACCCCGAAGGCGCTCAGCCCCGACTCGAACTGGCCGTAGCAGGCGAAGAACAGCACGAAGCCCAGGACGGACAGCTGCACCATCGCGCGGTTCCCGAGCAGCTGCTTCCACCCGCCCTTCGCCGACGGCACGGGCGCGTCCTCCATCCGCGGGGAGTGCGGCATCCGCACGGTCGCCATCACCGCGACCAGGACGAGGAACATCGCCGCCTCTATCGCGAACAGCAGCGTGAACGAGGACACGCGCGTGGTGTCGACCAGGTGACCGCCGATGAGTCCACCGACGCCGAGCCCCAGGTTCTGCAGGAAGAACTGCGTGGCGAACGCGCGCGAGCGGGTGTCCGCCGTGGAGCAGTCCACGATCATCGTCGCCAGCGCCGGCTGCATCACGGCCTGACCGGCACCCAGCGCCGCGGCGGCCAGCAGTACGGCGGTGGCGTTGCCCGCGAGGCCGAGGCTCAGCGATCCCAGAGCGGCGGAGACCAGGGCGGCGAGCAGGACCGGGAGCGGGCCGCGCCGCACGATCGCCCGGCCGGCGAACGGCAGCACGATCAGCGCGGCCACGGCGAAGACGGCGAGCACGAGTCCCGCCGTCATCGACCCCAGGCCCCGCACCTGCGCCACATAGACGTACAGGTAGGGGACCGTGAAGCCGAGCCCGAATGCGCTGAGTGCGTTGCCCACGTGGATCCGGCGCATCGCTGCGCCCATCGCCCTGGTCACGTTCACCTCTCTCACTAGTTAAGCCTGAAGACTTCAAAGCTAAAGTTCGAAGCTAAAGAGTACACAGTGAAGGACTTCAAGGCAAAGGAGCTGCGTGTCATACTGCGGCCATGGCCGAGACCCCCGGCATCCCTGAGCCGACACTCGAAGAACAGATCGCCGCCTACCAGCGCGAGTTCCAGGACCTCGACCCCCAGGTCGAGAAGATCGTGTCGGCGCTGTCCAGGCTCAACCGCCGGATGAACGTCGCCTACGGCCGCCAGACCTCCGCCCTCGGCATCAGCAACGCCGAGTGGGAGGTCCTCAAGGCACTGGTCCTCTCCGGCGCCCCGTACCG